>JBCDKO010000063.1:0-20795 GCA_038746525.1 Bacteroidota bacterium | reverse complement strand
TTCGAGCTTTTTCAGTGCACGAAAAATGGAAGCATCTGCTCGAAAACCTTGCACCTATTGAAAAAGAAATTTACTAAACAGTATCTTTTGACCACATAAACGTGTTTTTTGAATTGAAAAAACGTTTCTCAGCAGGCCCTATGTAGTGTCTCTAAGAAAACAGTATCTTTTAAAAGAAAACAATGTTTTTAGCTCATAGAGCGTGTTTTTTTAAGATTCCGATGCATAATTAGTTATCGAATCTATTTGAAATATTCTAATGAAAACGCAATAAAACCAAAGGCTCACTTTCGATTCATCCAAAATCAGATGAATTTTTGAAAATTGATAAACAATTCTAAAAGATAAAATCGATTCGATTGAGTCTTTCGCTAAAAAACTACGCTATAAGCGTCAATAGCGTGTTTTTTGTCTTTTCTTAGAGATACTAAGTATGCTGAATTTATGTTCATTTCAAAAGGTTTAGATACTAGCCAAACTCTCCCCTAATGTCTTAATCTTTGCTTCGGCATCTGCCAACTTTTTACGCTCCATCACTACTACCTGCTCTGGTGCGTTCTGCACAAAACGATGGTTGGATAGCTTTTTCTGGGCACTATTTTTCAACTCAATCATTCTATTTAGTTCATCCGTCATTTTCTTCCGCTCAGCCTCCATATTAATACTCTCAAAAGGAATAAAATACTTATCTGATCCGATCACAAAGCTGAACGCGTGAGCAGGTTTGTTTGAATTAGCGATACTTGAAATATTTGCGAGCTTTTTTAAAGAATCACCTATGGTATCTATGGTATAAGATGACGTAATCAATTCCAAGGCTTCCTTAGGTGAAATACCTTTAGAACTTCGGATATTACGAATGTGTGAGGTGATTTCGAAAAGCGTGTCAGTCTTTTTCATAATTTCTCCATCAAAAGATGAGGGTTTTGGCCATTCTGCAACAATAATTGCTTCACTTTTGCCTCGTCCTTTCAATTCGTGCCACAACTCTTCCGTAATAAAGGGCATAAATGGATGTAATATCTTGAGCACTTTTTCAAAAAGAGCTACAGTTGCATCAAAGGTTGTTTGATCAATCGGGTTCCCGTATTCTGGTTTGATCCACTCTAGGTACCAGCTGCAGAAGTCATTCCATACGAGTTTGTATGCCGTCATCAATGCGTCAGACATGCGGAACTTAGAAAAGTGGTCTTCAAGTTCAGTAAGTGCATAATTAAATCTATTAGTAAACCAATTAATTGCTTGTTGATTAACCTTTGGCTGCTTTTCATTAGATATTTCCCAACCTTTGACCAGCCGAAAAGCATTCCAGATTTTGTTAGAGAAATTTCTTCCTTGTTCTACCAGCTTTTCATCAAAAAGCAAATCATTTCCTGCCGGAGAGCTAAACAACATACCCGTTCTCACCCCATCTGCTCCATATTGCTCAATTAATTCTAAAGGATCAGGGGAGTTTCCAAGCGATTTTGACATTTTACGCCGTTGTTTGTCTCGTACCATACCGGTCAAATAGACGTTATTGAATGGTTTTTCATCCAGGTATTCATATCCTGCGATGATCATTCGAGCCACCCAAAAGAAGAGGATGTCAGGGGCGGTAACCAGCGTATCAACGGGGTAGAAGAAGTTCAATTCTTCATTTTTTTCTTTACTGATCTTTCCCGTGGTTGGATCAAAGCAAGTATCATTAAAACCATCAAAGATGGCAATAGGCCAAATATTTGAGGAAGCCCATGTATCTAATACATCTTCATCTTGTTTAAGATCTTTCTCGCCGAGATTTTTATTGCTTGTGACCTTTTTAGCCTCATCTACTGCTTTTTCTAGTGTCTCGGCAACTACAAAATCATTCTCACCTTCTCCATAGTAGTAAGCAGGGATCCGCTGTCCCCACCAGAGTTGGCGTGAAATGTTCCAATCACGTACATGCTCCATCCAATGGCTGTATGTGTTCTTAAACTTTGAAGGGAAAAGTTGGATTTCATCGTTCATAACTACCTCATGAGCACGCTTGGAGATCTCTTTCATTTTGATAAACCACTGCAAAGAAAGCTTTGGCTCAACCACAGAGTTAGTTCGTTCTGATCGGCCAATTTTAGTGATAAATTCTTCTTCCTTAGTAAGGATATCCGCCTTCTTCAAATCTTTTACAATCTCCTTTCTAACAGTAAAGCGATCCTGTCCTATGTATTTCTTTATCTCACATCTTTCATTGATGGCACCATTTGGATCAATGGTATCAACGATTTCAAGATCATGTCTTAATCCAATTTCATAGTCGTTAGGGTCGTGTGCCGGAGTTACCTTTAGGCAGCCGGTTCCAAAATCTAACGCTACATAATCATCTCCGATAATTGGAATTTCACGGTTGATGAAAGGAACTAAAGCCTTTTTGCCAATGAGGTGTTTGAATCGTTCATCTCTGGGATTTACAGCAATGGCAGTATCTCCCATGATCGTTTCTGGTCGTTGTGTTGCGATGGTTACAAACTCATCAGAATCTTTCATTTGATATTTAACATGGTACAAAATTGCTTTTTCGCCCTCTTCTTTATAGATGACCTCCTCGTTGGAGATGGTCGTTTGGGCCTCACAATCCCAATTTACCATGCGCAACCCACGATAGATGTATCCTTTTTTAAATAGGTCTATAAACTGTCTGATCACCGCCTTGTAATAGCTCTCATCCATTGTAAAAGCTGTACGCTCCCAATCACAGGAAGCACCAAGCTTCTTCAACTGCTTAAGAATGACTCCTCCGTATTTTTCTTTCCATTCCCAGGCGTATTTAAGAAATTCTTCCCTGGATATATCGCTTTTTTTAATGCCTTTCTCACGAAGCATTTTCACAACCTTTGCCTCTGTTGCAATAGAAGCATGATCCGTTCCTGGAATCCAACACGCCTCCTTACCTTCCATTCGGGCCTTTCGAACCAGGATATCTTGAATAGTATTGTTGAGCATGTGCCCCATATGTAAGACACCCGTTACATTAGGAGGAGGAATGACGATAGTATACGATTCTTTTTCAGTTTTTGGGTTAGCGTGAAAAAAACCGTAGTCCATCCAATACCTATACCATTTGTCTTCAACTTTGGACGGATCATACTGTGCCGAAATGCTCATGATAGATTTGATAAAATATTGATTGAATCACAAAAGTAGCAGACTGTGTCTTTTCAGTGAGGACTTGCTAATTTAAACCATAAGTCACAGGTTTACATACTCGGGTAAAACCCATGAACAAATGATTCGATCTAATGGGCACCTCTAAAAACTCACTTTCAATTTTTGAGATGATCTTTTTTCCTGATACTTCGTTATCAAAATACTTATTTAACGCTGTTAAACCCCATTTTTGACTTCTTGTCTCAGAAAAAAACGCTACCTCAAATTCTTGAACTGAGTTTTTAGAGGTGCCCTAAAGTTATTTCCAACGCCTGTGATAAACCTTTTTAATAAACATTTCCTTTAGTATGATCAATTTCTCAACCACGAGAAATAGGGTATGTCTTATTGATAAGAGGAATAGCTGCCATATACTACGTGGATATCCAGGATCAACAGGAGACATGGATATATCAAATCACAACCCTAAATCACCTAAAATTTATGAAGGGTATATGCTACTTTTTGTTTGATAATAGGTGAAACGGAAGTGTTGAAAACTTTTTAAATACCCCTAATATGATGGGAATCCTTTACAGTATTTTCTATTCAAATAGGTGTGATGACAGCTTGTAAAAAGAATTACTTTTGAAGGAGTATGTAATGAGTTTCAACTGGTCCGGATAAACGAGGTTCCTGTTCGAGTGGTAAGCCTGGAAATTCTAAGAAAAGCAAAGAGTGCTACATTCCGATTGAGAGACCAATCGGAAATTGAAGAATTAATCAAAATCGGAAAATCAAAAGAATGATTGAAATAGCAGCCAATAATCCAAGATTACGAACATGGGTAGAAGTGCCCCTAAATTCTGACTTCCCTATCCAAAATTTACCTTTCGGCATTTTTGAACAAAAAGGTTATCGTCAAGCGGGAGTGGCTATTGGGGGAATGGTTTTGGATCTGGCTGGTCTTCAAAATTACGGCTTCCTGGATGGTCTAGGACTTCCCGATAAGATATTTGAGCGTAACACGTTAAACAACTTTCTCGCCTTAGGCAAAAAAATAGGTCGTTCGGTGCGAAATCGATTATCAGATTTATTACAAGATGATAATGATGAGTTAAAAACGCATTATTCAGTTACTTCGCTCTTGATTCCTCAGAACAACGTAAAAATGTGCATGCCGATTCAAGTTGGAGATTATACAGACTTCTACTCCAGCGAACAACATGCATTCAATGTGGGAAGTATGTTTCGTGATCCTGATAATGCCCTCTTACCTAATTGGAAATACATCCCTGTAGGGTATCATGGAAGGGCTTCCTCTATTATTGAGTCTGGAATACCTATTTTCCGACCTAAAGGTCAGCAAAGACCTAATGACAATGAACCACCTGTATTTGGTCCATGCAAACTTTTGGACTTTGAGCTGGAGACAGGGTTTGTTACTTGTGGAGAAAATCAACTAGGAACATCGATTTCAACAGAAAAGGCAGAAGATTTTATTTTCGGGATGGTACTGTTTAATGACTGGTCTGCCAGAGATATTCAAAAATGGGAATATATACCTTTAGGACCATTCTTAGCAAAGAATTTTGCTTCTTCCATTTCTCCATGGATCGTTACAATGGATGCGTTAGAGCCTTTTAGAATAGATGGACCAACCCAAGACCCTACTGTTCTTCCATACCTTGAATATGAAGGAAAAAAGCATTTCGATATTCAACTGGAAGTGGCCATTCAACCGGATGGTTCAAACGAAAAGGTGGTTACAAACTCTAATTTTAAATACATGTATTGGAATATGGCGCAACAACTTGCACATCACACGGCTAATGGTTGCAATATCAAAACGGGAGATTTATATGGTAGCGGTACTATTTCCGGCCCTGAGCCTAATCAGTTTGGTTCTATGCTTGAAATCTCATGGAGAGGATCCAGGCCAGTATCAATGCCTGATGGAAGTGAACGGAAATTCATTGAAGACAGAGATACTGTGATTATACGGGGGCATGCTGAAAAGCAGGGAACCCGAATTGGTTTTGGAGAGCTTTCAACAAAAGTTCTGCCTGCTCCGCAAGAGTAAGTCGTTATTAGATAATAAATCTAAATTATATAAAAAGTTACTTTTTTATGGTACAATTAAAATAACGTCTATTAATGATCATTAACCCAAAAGATATGTCTATTCCTGACCTTCATGGCTATTTGCTTGGAGCAGTAGCACCTCGCCCAATAGCTTTTGCAAGTACCATAAGCAAAGATGGAAATGTGAATCTGAGTCCTTTCAGCTTTTTTAACGTATTCAGCGCGAATCCTCCAATTATGATTTTTTCTCCTTCCCGAAGAGGAAAAGATAACACAGCCAAGGATACGCTGGAAAATGTATTGGAACATCCTGAAGCTACTGTCAATATTGTTTCCTATAATATGGTTCAGCAAATGTCATTAAGCAGTACAGCGTATCCGAGAGGTATTAATGAGTTCGTGAAAGCAGGGTTTACAGAGCTAAAATCACATGAAGTAAAGCCACCTATTGTTAAAGAGGCGCCAGTTGCATTTGAGTGTAAAGTGCAGGAAGTAAAATCTCTTGGAAAAGAAGGAGGAGCTGGTCAATTGGTAATTTGTGAAGTACTTCTTATACACATCAAGGATCAGGTTTTGAATGAGCAAGGAAACATAGACCCAAATAAATTTGATATAGTTGGAAGAATGGGTGGAGATTGGTATGTGAGGGCATCTGGAGATGCTATATTTGAGGTAACCAAACCTTTAAGAAATATGAGCATAGGAGTAGATCAAATTCCTGACAGAATCAGGATAAGCACGGTACTTACAGGCAACCATCTAGGCATACTTGGAAATGTAGAAAGATTACCTTTCCAACAAGAAGTGAACGACTTCTATAATCAACCTGAAGTGCAGGCAATTTTTAATTCGTTTGATCGCGAAGAAAACATTTACTTGGAACTTCATAAATTAGCAGCTGATTTGCTCAATGAAGGTGAGGTTGATACCGCCTGGAAAGTCTTGATGATAGATCCATCTTTTAAAACCTGAAATATTTCAGAAAACTATATTTTTTAAACCGAAACACTTTCAACTACCTTACGGTTATAGCTTCCGTAATTTTTAAACATGCCTAAAGTTTCAGTTTTTAGAAAAGAACATTTTAATGCAGCACACCGACTTCATAACCCCAACTGGTCAGACAACAAAAACGAGCAAGTATTTGGAAAATGTAATAATCCAAACTGGCACGGACATAATTATGAGGTTTTTGTGAAACTAACTGGTGAGGTAGACCAGGACACAGGATATGTTTATGACATGAAAAAACTAAGCGATCTGATCAAAGAATTGATCATTGATCGATTTGACCATAAAAACTTAAATTTAGACACGGAAGAATTTAAACATCGCAATCCATCAGCTGAAAATATCGCAATGGTCATTCATGATCTCTTGCGAAATAGAATCGAGAAGGAATACGAGATAAAAATCACACTTTATGAAACAGAAAGAAATTTTGTCGAATACCCTGCAGACTGATCATCCAGATGATTACGGCGAAAATCATGTAGGGTCTTCTTTTGAAACTCCATTAAGACCTGATGCATTTGAGCAAGATGATGATTTAAAGATTGAAATGATTTCCAAGCACTTCAAAGAGATTATGCAAATACTTGGACTTGATCTTACCGATGATAGTCTGTCAGGTACGCCTCAACGTGTGGCTAAAATGTACGTGAAAGAGGTTTTTTCGGGTTTAAATCCGAAAAACAAACCTGACGTCACATTATTTGCTAATAGATACAAATACGACCAAATGCTTGTAGAAAAGGACATCACTTTCTATTCGCATTGTGAGCATCATTTTGTTCCTATTTATGGCAAAGCCCACGTCGCTTATTTTCCCAATGGAAAAGTAATAGGCTTGTCTAAAATCAATCGTATTGTTCAGTATTATTCCAAAAGACCTCAGGTACAGGAAAGACTTACTGTGCAGATAGGAAATGAGTTAAAAAAGATTCTCCATACGGATCATGTAGCGGTGGTGATGGATGCCTCTCACATGTGTGTATCATCCAGGGGAGTAAATGACACCAATAGTACCACTGGCACTGCTTTCTTCTACGGAAAATTCCTTGAACAGGACTACAAAAATGAATTTCTTAATTACATCAATTCCGATACTAAACTTCGATAATTTCAAATAACGTTGTTTTAACGTTACGCAATCTTTTTGATTAACCAAGATTCCGGTTAGACATTGCATTAACCATTATATCCATAGATTTTGCTTAGCAGCACAGATAAGTTGGAACTAATGCATTATTTGAATCTTAGTAAAAATTCTGGAATTTAGGTTTAGCTCGTTATGCTCTTAGTGCTACACTTGAAGATTTCTTTCGGGAGAATTTGAGTAAGGGTGAAAAGACAAAGACGAAGTAATCCATGTTTGCTATTACGGCATGCGTTAATCAAAATGGATCATGGAATAACATCAAAGAGATTAAACATACTTAAGTTCTGATTCATACAATAGCCGTTTCAAAAGTAAATTTTGAACAACATCAGCATGTTTTCAGAGTAAATTTTATATTTACGCTCTTTTTTCAGAGACCTTTGGAGAGGTGGGTGAGTGGCTGAAACCACATGTTTGCTAAACATGCGTGCGAGAAATCGTACCGGGGGTTCGAATCCCCCTCTCTCCGCTTTATATTCTTCTTGGTTGCGTAGCTCAACTGGATAGAGCAGCTGCCTTCTAAGCAGCAGGTTCGGGGTTCGAGTCCCTGCGCAATCACGATATTTCTTTGATTTTTCTGAAAATAGGGTCTTTTGTCCAAGAACTCTAAAATCTGTTTTTACACTCTTTGTTAAGGTGCTGCAAACAAAAGGACATTAGATTACCGGAAGGATCTCTCATTCCTGCCGATAATCTAATGCTCATAAAGTAATATTTAAGAGTGATCAATCAGTAAAATCTAACTTAGCAACTAAACGTATACTGCCGCCAAAGTGCTCTGAGACTTTCGTATAGTTATTGGCAGAATTTCGCGTTAATAATAACATTGGTGCTTCACCATTGACTTCTTCCCCGAACGTTAAAAAATAAACTGTGCCATCGACAATGGCCCAAGTATTGGGTGATAATGGCCCAAATTGATTCGTTTCACTAGGTTTTAGTTCTTTGGTATTTAAGTCTACGAGCCCAGTCTTATAAGAAGTAAAAGGAATACTATATCTGTCTTCATAATCAGGATTGAAAATAAATGAACTGTCCAAATAAAAAACAAGAATCTGATTATCGAAAATAAGCGCTGATGGAGATAATAATTTAGCATTGGGAATAACTTCAGCAAAGTCAAACTCGAAATTGGGGTCGAAGGTGCCGTCATCATTGAACTTTATAAGATTCGTAGTACTGGGCAGTGTGCTCATGTCAACGTTAAAATATGGTTCAACCAGAAAATTCTCAAAAAGAGGGCCTACATAACGATTTCCTTGATCATCAAGTGTAAAAACATTATTAGCAGCCAATGCTCTTTTATCTTGTACATATTCTACGGTTCCGGTGGCTGGATCGAAGACTGCAACTACTGCTCCGCCACCATTAGGTGCAAAATAATTACAACATGTTGCAGGCCCGGTATATTCAAATGGCATAAATATTTTCCCATTCACTACATACTTACCTACGTTACCAAAAAAAAATACCTCTCCTCCTGGATCGGGTAAAGGAGTCACATTAAATGTTTCAGTAATTTCCATCGTATTTGGATTCCATTCCAATACAACACCCTCTTTTAGGTTTGCAAAGTAACTTTGTGTTTCTGACAGAAAGGCAGGTTCTCCCACATCACCAGTAATTCCTGCGGAAGCAAAACTCAGGACACCATCCACCGTAAGTTCTAAGGTATTTCTGTCCACCTTCCACTTAGTCATTACTGCGGCATTACCGTTCCAAGTGTAAGGGTGCTCACCGAAAAAGAAAGCTCGACTATTAAGACCGAGCTCAACGGCTTCCGCCACATTACTCCTTGCCGGAATCTCCTCGTGAATTTCCATGTAACGGACAAAACCTTGAGGTGTATTAACACCGGTTACGTATAGCCACGCTGATTCTACCTCCTGTCCTTCTCCTGGGTCAGGCGTTACATCGCTATCATTATCATCACTGCAAGAGACAATTCCTGTAGAGATTATTCCCATTAATAGCATAGCCACCCGCTCCCATTTAGTTCTTGTATTTACTGAATTTTTTGACTTAAAAATTTTCATTTTTTGTAGTTTGCATTTGACAATTTTTGATTGTTACCTGCCACATTAGGGAATGTGTCGTACCAGGGCACATTTCCTGGCAGGTTTCCTGAAACGAGTTCAGGATGAGTCTAGCTGTTCAGCTAGTTGGATTGTTTTAGATTTGATTGCATTTGATTGTTTACATAGGCATTAAATTTTAGAATTGTACAGTTGATTTAATGTAAAATGCTCTGCCCGGTCGTTGTACACCAAAGAGATCAAAAACCTTAGCATTGGTCAGATTTTGCACTTCCAGAGTTAGCGCACTTTGCACTTTCTTAATATTCATTCGGTGGGTCAATCCAGCCGAATGAACCGTTTGACTAGGCACCTCCGCTTTAAATTGCTGCAAACCTGCACTCTCCCAGCCGATGAAAAAGGATTGCACAAAGCGCGTATTCCAAAAGAAAGTAAGATCATCGTCTTGCTGCAGTACGTCGGGTAGCCGATATTCAGCCGAGCCATTGGCAAAGAAATACGGGGTGTTGGGAATACGATCCCCTTCAAAACTCGCAAAAGGTCCAGAATCCGAAGTGTTCAGATACTGCTGGTAAGTAGTATTACCCGAAAGAGTTAGCCCTGGAATAAGGCCTTTTAACCGTCCACTCAATTCCAAGCCTTGCGAAGTTGCACTCCATACATTTTCATATGCGCCAAGGTCCAAAGGACCTGTACCAGTGCTTATCAACAAGAAAATTAAGTCATCAATGCTGCGGAGAAAGAAATTCCCTTGCACTTGCCATTCAGTTTTGGGTACATCCCGGTTGCTAAAACTCCACTGTAGATTTACGTTGTGGCTGCTTTCCGGGCGAAGTTCCAAGTTTTCCCGGATCAACAGCCCATCTCCAAAAATCTCGTACTGTCGAGGTAAGCGATAAGCGTATTCGTAGCTAAATTTGATAGAAAAACGAGGAGACCAATCGTAGCGCAGTCCCGATCCCGCTCCAAAGTTGCTTACCGAACGTTGGTCAATCAGTGTTTCTTCTACGTTAGGAGCAAATGATTCAATACGAACAGACTGGTGATAATTTTTAACAAAGGTTGTATTCTGAAACCGCTTATCCAGCAACTCAGCGGTATACTCTAAGCCGGTAACCAAATCGAACAGGTAACTATCATCCAAAGCCGGATCAAGCGCTCCATCAATCAATAAATCATCACCCGTACGGTACGCGTAGGTTGGGGCTACCGATAGTTTTAAAGCGTGCTTATCGGAAAGGGTGTAGGTCAATTGCTGGCGAGCAAAGGCACTTTCACTAATGGTGATGAGATGATCTGCCGCACCAAATTCACCCGGCACAATCTTTTCGCGGATAATCTCACCAAACCAACTGTATTGGTTTCTACTGGTATCGATAGAGGTTCGTTCGTTGTAATTGTAACCAGCGGTTAAGTCTAGCTCCCAGTTTTCATATAGGTTTACATTATGACGCAGATTCCCTCCTTTAGAAAAGCTGATGAAGCGTACCTCACCAAATGGATTGCCCGCTACAGCCTGATTAATCCCAACACTGGGTTCATCGATCAGACCAGGTGCCTGGCTGTTTTGGATTTCATTATCATAATCACCATAGTAACCTTCTAAACTCAGTTCGTTCGCCCACTTTTTCTCCCGGATACCCACCCGCAGATTGGCTCCGTACGCTTGGTATCCATCGTGAAAGCGCCGAACCGTTTCTTGCTTTAACCTTCCGGTAAAACTACCGTCTTCTCGGGTTTCACTAACGGCTACATCTATTTTGTAATTATTATCGGTATCATCAAAAAAGCCACCTGCCACCACGAATAGCCCGGTTTGCTTGTTAGTGTAATTGATATTGGCCGTTGCCCGATGGGTATTAAAAGAACCTACCTGATAAGAGGCCGATCCGGTTAACCCATCGTAAACAGGAGGGGAAGCAAGATTTACGGCACCCCCTAAAGCATCAGCTCCAAACTCAATCGGCACTACGCCCTTGTAAATTTCTACCCGCTCAATCATATTAACCGGTATGTTGGCAATACCAAAAGAATAGGGGGTAAAATTTAAGGGAATTCCATCGTAGAAAAATCGTATCTGATCGTCCGAAAGACCATTAAGGGCAAAGCGGGTGTTAGAACCGAGTCCACCGGCTCGTTGTACGTTTACTCCTTCGGTTTGGGCTAGTACTTCCCCCAGGTCGGCAGACTTTAATTTTACTTCTCTAGTTTCAATGACCTGAACTGATTTAGCCGATAGGCGCAATACCTGACCTTCGGACTCGGCCTGAATTACAACTTCTTCCAATTGCTGAGTGTCCTCTTGAAGCGTGAAGTTTTGCTGGATAACTTGCCCCCCAATAATTGATACCCTGACCTCTTGACGGATAAAGCCTACTCCGGAAATGACAATATCGTACTGCCCTGATTTTAGATTCTTAAGCGTATAGCCACCATCCACTTCGGTCGCCACCCCACGACTGGCACCCTTTAGCATTACGGAAATGCCAGGCAGTGCTTCGCCCTGAGTATCGGTCACTGTCCCAGTTAACCGACCAGTAGTGGTATACTGAGCGAATAGTGTGGTCATCGAACAAAGCAGTACCCCAATTGATACAACAATTGCTCTAATCATACAATTGTAGCATTGAGAAACCACCTTTTAACTCTATTGCATCGAAATTAAAAGCATCCGGAAATTCACTATCATTTAATAAAGTTACTTCTTCAACAGAACCGGTGAGATAGTACGTTCGCTGGGGCTCTAGGGTAAATTCATGCTTACCGCAGACAATCTGTTTAGGTAGATTTGAGTAGTTGTGCAGTCTGAGTCTTCCCGAAAATCTTAAGAGATACCGAGGACCATCTAGTTTAGCATAAGTGTTATCTCCACCATATACATACAAATATTCAGTATTGTACTTATTCTTCCCCGTATTCGCCTGAGCATTTGGTAATCCGAACAAGTAACCGATAAAGAATGTACTAATGAACAGACAAGCCACTGCAGTGTATCTCGCTGCCTTACGATACAGAGGGATGGATTGGATATTAGTCGTTAAAAAGTAATCCTCTAGCTGCGGGACCAACTTTGAAAGCTTACTCCACGTAGCTTTTCTATTTTCTTCAATCTCCAGGAATGATCGTGTACTCATGGTAGGACCTTCAAGCTGTTCAAACCATTTTTCTACCGCCTTTTTCTCCTCCTCTGTACATAATCCCAGACCATGTCGCTTAAGTAATTCTTTTGTAATCTTCATAATTAATTCTTTTTGTATGACTAAAGTCTCATAATAGCATGAAGGCCATTTTTAGGAGGTGCTTTTATATACTCTATCGTTTAACTCCACTTTTACAATACCTCCTCTATTTAAAAGAATTTTCAAACGACTCAATTAAAGGCAATAATTTTCTGTCCAAACAGCTGGTTAACAAGTAGTTGAATAGCAAGATATTTTTTAAAAAAATATTGAGATTAATGAATCAATAGTGAAAATGATTCGGTAGTAACTGCTCAGAAAGGTTCGATTTACAGAATCCTTTGAAAAACCTGCCTTTTGGCCCAACTCTTCGTTACTCAAAATTTCAAAAGCCTCATTTACGATCGGTAAACTACGTTTTTGAAATTCCGAAAGCCTCGATTTGTGTCAAAAATCCAGTTTTGCAAAGGATTCTTATAATTAAGTACCTGTAGAACTATTAGGGATCTGGTACTCTGTTAAGTTCTCCTTCAGGTATTGGAGTGCTTTGGAAATATGTTTGTTAACACCCGCCATAGATATTGACAGCTGTTCAGCTATTTCCTGATGAGATAATCCTTTTAATCTGCTGAGTTCAAAGACTTGTTTACACCTGGGAGATAACTGACTGACAAGCGTATCTACTTGTTCTGCTAACTCATCGTAATATAGCACTCCTTCAGTCGTATTCTCGTAGGGTGATAATTCGTTGACGGCAAAATTCATATATCTCTGAACTCGTTCCCGGCTCCTGAAGTGATCGTAAACTTTGTGTTTAGCTGCTTTCGTAAGGTAACGCTCCCAGAAATTCTTTTCTAGGGATTCTTCATAAAGCGTATCTTTTCGCTCCCAAAGAGAAGCGAATATCTCTGAGGTTATATTTTGGCTGATGTTATCGTCTTTAACGTATCTATCGCAGATTTCGAAAACAAACCGGAAATAAACATTGTAGAAGGCTGTGAATCCTTCAGCAGTACGCATATCTAATCTTTTCTTCTCTTGCTTTCTCTTGGATAAAAACATCTATTGGCTGATGACCTAATTACTGTTGCGTTCTTAAGACGATACTATTTTACAACTACTTTGAACTCGTTTTCAACCTCAAAGCTATGTTTCAGACCAATTCGATACAATCACTAGAAGTAGTGATAATTAAATCAAAAAAATAGGTTTAATAGAAGTATAAGGGATTAAAGATTAAACGGAATGACAGAGCGGAATTTTATCGGATATTATTTGATACTGAGACCTAACTCACACTCATTTTTAACCTCACAATAGAAAAGTTGCTCCCAAAAAAATAGTCCTTTCTAGATTCTTTTAGAATATTGACTATCCAAAAAACAGCCTGTTTAAGCACTTAAAAGCCACTATCGTGCCGTTCACGATAAAAGTTTTTCCTTCTGGAGTTTACAGCCTTACTTTCATGGATGAGATGACCATGATTCGTAAAAAAGATGAAATTGTTTTTCAGGCTGTTCTTCACTTGACAGTTTTTGTTTTTTATATCTATGAGCGTGGATACATAGCATTACCCGCTTACAAAATAGTTTACTTCATCTGTTATGCTGTGGCGGCTGGATTTATCAATTATTTTTTGATGCCCAGATACCTTTACCGCCAAAAGTTCCTGCTGTTCGGTCTGGGGCTGGTGATCGTGTTTGCTACAGTCATGGCTGGAGAAGAGTTAGTGTTGGAGTATATGTTCTTTCCCCTGGAAAGAGCACCTTTATTCCCTGGAGTGTATTTCACGCTGCTTGAAATACTTCCCACAATAGCCATCCTTTCAGGATTCAAATTTGCTTGGGACGCCATTCAAAAGCAGGTCGAGCTACAAGGGATCAAAAGGGACATGGAAGAGGGTGAGCTACAGTTTCTGAAATCACAGATTAACCCACACTTCCTTTTCAATAACCTAAACAATCTCTATTCTCACTCACTGCGCCGATCCCCTAAAACACCCGAGATCATCCTGGAAATGAGTGGCTTGCTACGGTATATGCTCTATGAATGTAAAGAGCAGTTCGTTTCCCTGGAAAAAGAAATGGAGCAATTACAGAACTTTGTGAAGTTGAGTGAGCTTCAGGTCGAGACTCGTGGATGTGTGGCGTTCGAAACTTCCGAACTTCAACCAGGTTATAAGATCGCTCCTCTCATCCTTTTGGTCTTTGTTGAGAATGCTTTCAAGCATGCACAAGCACTTCAGACTAAAGATATCGAGATACGGGTGAAGATTTCCCAAGAGGGTACCATCCTTCGCTTTTACAGCGGCAACAACTACATCCCATCCAGCAGATCCTCCATGAATGGTCATGGCATTGGGTTAGAAAATGTGAAAAAGAGATTGGATTATTTGTACCCCAACGCACATCGATTGTCAATAACATCCAATAAGCAATGGTATGAAGTCAACTTAACACTTGAACTGGAAAAGAATTGAGGATATGAACTGTATTATTATTGAAGACCAGCACCATGCACAACTCGTTTTGGAAAACTACATTGCTCAAGTGCAGCATCTGCAACTTGTGGGTACTTTTTATGACTGCACTGAAGCGATGGAGGTTTTAAACCAGCATAAAGTTGAGCTCCTTTTTCTGGATGTCAGCTTGCCTAAAATTTCCGGTACCGAATTCTTAAAGACTCTCAAAAATGCTCCCCAGGTTATTTTGACCACTGCTTATTCAGAATACGCGCTTGAAGGTTATGAACTTAATGTCGTTGATTACTTGCTCAAACCATTTTCGTTCCAGCGTTTTTTAAAAGCAGTAACTAAAGCATTTGGTCGTTCTGAGATTAACGCATTGGACCCTAAAACTCCTGAAGACGACTATGTCTACATTAAAGTGGGTCAAGGACATCGCAAGGTAGATTTTGTAGAAATTATCAGGATAAGTACGGACATGGATTGTTCGGAAATTTATTTGTCTAAAGACAAGATCGTTTCCAATGAGTCCTTAAAATATTGGTGTGAAAAATTGCCGGGCCAACGTTTTATTCGAATACATAAATCTCATATAGTCAACAAATCCAAAATCAAAAAGGTAGAGGGAAACCAAATCTATCTCTTGGATGATTTGATACTGCCTTTGGGTAGAAGTTACAGGGATGATTTTTTTAAGAAAGTATTGAAACTGAAATAAAACATTGAAAACAAGCCTAAAATAAATGATCAAAAACAGAAGCCTTTATCATTACAAAAAGGAAAACAGAAAATCTCAATTGAAATTCATCATCCGATTAGTTGGAACACTCACAGCCTTATGCACACTTGAAGTAAAAGCTCAGGAAACCTTTCCTCCGCCAAACAATCCCATTGAGGTTTTTGCTACTCAAGTTACAGAGGGTACCATAGAATTGAATGGTAAGTTAAATGAATCGGTCTGGCAACATGCCCAAGTCATCTACGGATTTACTCAACGAGAGCCCGTACAGGGGACATCAGCCTCTTTTGATACGCAAGTCCGAATCCTATATGATTCTAAATTCTTATATGTGGGCGCAGTTTGTCTGGACAGCCTTTCCGATCGAAAGAAACTTCGTATCCGCAATATGCAACGAGATTTTGAAGGCTATGGGAATGACCGCTTCAGTGTAGCGATCGATGGTTTGATGGACAAACGAAATGCCGTGGGTTTTGAGGTTACCCCGTACGGCTCGCAGCGAGAGATTCAAGTAATTGATGGCAATGAAGAGGATGGAAACGTAGATTGGGATGCGCTTTGGTTTGTTCGAACTAGGGTCACGGATACCTCATGGACGACGGAGATGGCTATCCCCTGGAAAACTTTGCGTTATAAAGAAGGTACGGATGCGATGCTTATTTCCTTTAACCGTAATATTCGTCGCTTTAATGAAGTTACCACCTGGCCGGCCTATCCCAGGGCATTTTCACATTTTAGGATGGCCTATGCAGCTGTACTTAAAGGCCTTAAACCGCCACCTCCATCAGCAAACCTTCAGATCAATCCTTATTTGTTGGGAGATGTGGGAAGAACTCAGGAAGGAGATGCCACTGAAGAAAACAAAACCAACTTTGAGGCCGGAGGTGAGTTTAAATGGGCCATTACTCCCAATTCAATTTTGGATATGACTGTAAATACTGACTTTGCCCAGGCCGATGTGGATCAGCAGGTACAGAACCTCACCCGTTTCTCCGTTCTGTTTCCCGAGCGAAGGCAGTTCTTTTTGGAAAATGCCAGTATTTTCAGGGTCAGCGACATCAACAACATTCAACCTTTTTTCAGCCGGCAGATTGGCTTAGATGATACTGGCCAGCCCATTTCCTTGGATGGAGGCCTGCGATACACTAGTCGAACCGGCAAGCAGACCTCAGGCGTATTGGCCATTCGCCAACGCAGCACAGAAGACAGCCCCGCCACCTACTTTGGGGTGGGCCGCTATGCATATAACCTATCGGGGCAAAATCGAATTGGAGGTCTGTTAACCCATCGAAGCGACAACAGCTTTATAGATAGAAATGGGCAGGAAGTCGACTCAAAACAGAACACCACTGCCACGTTCAATGCTTTTTTTAGGCCCAAACAATCGCTCTCTTTAGACGCCATGATCTCTCAGAGTTTTGATTCTGAGCAAGGTAATGGTACAGGTGCCAGCGCCTTCTTTTATCAACAGAAAAATTGGGGGTTTTTGGGCATCACGGCACAATATGTTTCAGAAGATTACCTGCCGCGAATGGGGTTCTTGATTTTCAATGATTATATTCTAGTGGCCCCTGAAGTTGATTTAGATATACGACCAAAATGGCTTCCGAATTTTATCCGCAGCTATGGGCCTGATCTGTTTGGAGACGTCTTTTGGAGGGCCTCAGACGGAGCGTTCCAACAAGGCTTCCTCAATTTTTCGCCCTTTGATTTGGTATGGCAAACTGGAGGCCAGTTCGAGGTACGCTTCAGACGGGAATGGCAACAACTGGATACACCCTTTCGCCCTTTGGGTATCGAAATTGCCCCTGGATACTATCAGTTCGGTCAATATGAAATCAGTTTAGATTCTGATTTTTCGAGGAAGCTGGCTGGAGCAATTACTTATGCGAATGGAACATTTTACGACGGGGATTTTGAAAGCTGGGATCTTGATGTGAGGGTATCTCCATCTCCCTATATTGAATTAATTGGCTCTTATACCATAAATATCTTTTCCAATCTGGGAGTAGAAAATAGTGATCTAACCACCAATCTGCTATCTACCGATATGAGGCTCGCTTTGAATCCAAGGGTAAGGCTTAACAGTTCTTACCAGTGGAATAGCGCAAATGAGGCTAATATCTGGAATGTGAGACTATCCTGGGAGTATCAACCGCTTTCATTTTTCTTTTTGGTTTTTAATAGTAATGAAAGCGAAGGATTTCTTTCAGAACCCAATTTATTCTCTCAGCGAGAGCTTATTGGTAAAATAACCTTTTTAAAACAGTTTTAAAATCTTTAACTATGGAAATCATGAAGCGGCTCTGCTTAATACTTGTTCTCATATCCTTTAATTATGTATGGGTCCACTCTCAGGGAATTGATATCAAACTCTATCAAAAAATTCCAATGAGGGACGGCATACATCTCTCAGCAAATATCTATTTTCCAGAAATTCAAAAAGAATCATATCCGGTTATACTCGTATATACCCCTTACGTTAACGATGAAGCTGTCGAAAGAGGAATGTATTTTGCTAAGGAAGGTTATGTCTTCATCACGCTTGATTTAAGAGGAAGGGGTAATTCGGAAGGGCAATTTCGCCCATTTGAAAAAGATGGTATCGATGGCTATGATGCCGTCCAATGGATAAGCCAACAGGCGTGGTGTAATGGAAAAATTGGTATGATGGGGGGCTCCTACAGGGGCATGGTTCAATGGATGACGTTAAAGAACAAGCCGTCAGCACTAAAAACAATCGTACCAACAGCGTCAGTTGGGCCGGGAAATGATTTCCCCATGGAAGATGGTATTTTCGGTAATTATGCGCTCAGGTGGTTAAACTTAACCGGAGGTAAAAGCAATAACAGTAAGCTTTTTGGCCTTAGATCATTTTGGGAAACCAAAGAAACGCAAAAATTCAAGGAATTTGTACCATTTAAGGATTGGGACAGTTTGGCATTGAATGAGCGAAATACGGTGTTTCAAACATGGATCTCACATCCTCATTTTGACGAATACTGGCAAAATTTTTATCCCACTCCGGAAGACTATCGATCTTTTGATATCCCCATTCTTACCATAACCGGTTATTTTGATGGGGACCAACCTGGTGCGATGAGATATTACGAACAGCACATGAAACACGGTAGTTCACATGGAAAATCGGTCCATTACTTGATTCTGGGACCTTATGATCATCCTGGTACACGAAACCCAGTGACGGAACTTGGCGGTCTTGAATTTGGCAGTAATGCCAAATTAGATATGAAAAAACTCCATTTGGATTGGTTCAATTGGACACTAATGGATGGTGAAAAACCTCAGTTTCTGGAAAATCGGGTGGGCTATTATATGATGGACAAAAACGAATGGAAGTATGCCAATGAACTGAAGAATCTCGCAAACGATACCATTACTTACTATTTATCCAGTTTTCAATCTGATGCAAGATTGTTGATCAATCCCGGACATTTAAAGAAACAAAAACCCTCCAACTCCGATAAAGACATCATCGTAAGTGATCCATTGGACATAAAAATTGAACCATCATACGAGGGACCAGACTATTTTACGTCTCCCATACCTGTAGAAGAAAAGGGAAGAATCATTTATATATCTGAACCATTGGAGGCTGATGCCTACGTTGTAGGGCAATTTGAAGTAGGATTATATTTGTCATTGGATGCTCCGGATGCTGATCTGGGAGTTACACTGCACACTATAAATCAAATGGGTGAAACTAAATATATCGGCTCTGATAAACTCAGATTAAGGTATCGCGAGGGATTTACCAGTCCAAAACTTGTTGTACCTAATGAAATGTTCTTCTGTAAAGTTAATACCCCGTATATCACGGCTCTCATGGCGGAAAAAGGGAGCCGATTTGTTTTGCTAACTTATATTCTTAATTCTATTTATTACCAAAAAAATTATAACTCCGGTAAGGATGTTTCGCAGGAGACTAAAGCAGATGGAAGAAAAGTAGAAATCAACATTCACCATGCACCAGAAAATCCTAGTTATGTAAAAATTCCTGTTGATACAAAACTAAATTAAGAATGAAATCCAGTCAGTTTGTCAAAAACTACTTTAGACAGTTGAAGAATGAATAATTAGTGTCTGTAAGAAAAGGATAAAAAGAGGTGCAACTAGGTATTGTGATGATATTTATAAATAACGTAATAATAAATGGCTGTTTTTTACATAAACTGGCGTAAAGATTTTTTAATAGACGAATTAATATTATTTTACTCTATGGCAAGAAAAGGAAGAAAATTGATCTTGAGTCCAGAAGATGAAAAAACACTCATTGCTACTTCGAAGGCGCATTGTATGGGTCATAGAGACGTGATGCGATCTAAAATTTTACTCATGCTTCACCAAGGAAGTAGGTTATGATACAATAAGGAGTGAATTAAAAGTTTGGACGTGAGGCCATCGCCAAGTGGAAAAAGCGCTATCTGACCTTGGGGCTGAAAGGGCTCAAAGATGCACCAAGACCGGGAAGAAAGGCAATTTATACTGAAGCAAACAAAGCAAGAGTTATCCAAAAAACAGGTTCAAAACCAGAAGGAGAACATGCAAATTGGAGCCAGAGAAGGGTGGCCAAAGACTTGGGAATGAGTCAAAGTACGGTTCACAGTATCTTAAAATCACAGGATTTAAAACCCCATAAAGTGGACGATTGGTGTGGGAAAAGTACTGATCCTGAATTTGAAGAGAAAATGCTCCATGTCATTGGTCTTTATCTAAACCCTCCGGAAAACGCATTGGTGTTGTCGGTAAATGAAAAAACGAAATACAAGCGTTGGATCGTAGCCAGCCTGAATTGCCCTTACAAACAGGAAAACCCAAAAGATTGACCGCCACTTACAAGAGACACGGCACGGTATCCCTGATCGCTGCACTTTCGGTTCATGATGGGGAGATTACCGCGAATACCATAGAGCAAAATAATGCTGAAACCTTCTTGAGGTTCTTGAGGAAAATTTATCGAAAGTATCCTAAAAAGCACCTTCACGTGATTGCAGATAACCTT
>JBCDKO010000062.1:0-20834 GCA_038746525.1 Bacteroidota bacterium | reverse complement strand
ATCGTTTGATAAATGTTCTCTGTATGAAGTAGTTTTAACGGAAAAATGGGAAGAAATACCCCCCTTATACCTGAGTACTAAAAGTAGTAAAAAAAATTAAAACACAGTTACTTATTACATACCCTTAACTAAACGACATTGTATCAAGATTCTTAACGATTCCTGCATGTTTGCTTCCAATAGGGCTGAATCCTTAAAATCTCTCCATGAATCAATTCCACGCGATCAAGATTTCAAAATCCCTACCTTGGCCATTTTATAATATTCGTCGACTTTGATCAACTTTTTTGAAACTTCTACCATCATTCAAAACTTGTCTGTAGTTTAAAGTTAGCTCATCACGAAAGGTTTTCAAATACATCTTCCAAATCTACTAATAAGCCATCAACAGCACTTGATTCAATACTATCCGGATTTGCATAGATCTTCCTCAGCTTAAACTCATTTTCTTTTAGATCAAAAACATCCACTAGCTGATCCGTTGTATGAACGAGCCAGTATTCTTTTACTCCAAACTCTTGATAAAGCTCATACTTATTCTGTGCATCCTTTTTAGAAGATGAGGGAGAAAGTATTTCAATAATTAAATCCGGGGCACCTAAACATCCCGCATCGTCAAGTTTAGCAGGATCACAAATGACACATAGATCCGGTTGAACAACAGTGGTGATCTGATCATCAGACGCCCCATTTTCGGGAAGAAATCTTACATCAAATGGTGCCTCGTAAAGTTTGCAAGTTTTCCCTTTTAAGTAATTACCAATCTGTAATGTAATATTCAGGGAAATTTCCTGATGAACTCTTTTTGGTGCAGGAGACATCTTGAATATCTTGCCTTTGATCAACTCTACCCGCTCTTCAAATCTCCAGGTAAGATAATCTGCATAAGTATAGCCTTTAGAAGGATCTAATTTTAATAGGTCATCCATTAATCAAAAATAGTGGTTAGCTATAGCCTAGCCTAGAGGCTTGGCTCAAATCACACTAATTGACCAATCTGTCACTATCACGGCTAAGATCCACCAAGAATAAATGACGTTTAGTATTCGTGAACGGATAAAAGCTCTATCTACCAATGTTAAACTATCAACTCCAGGCTCTACAGCCTGGAATATTTGAAAAAATAAAATTTCCTTATTCTTTTCGTTTAACTGTTAAATATATGTGGTTTTCTGGTCGTATTTGTGTTTTTTAGTTCGGCGTTCTCAAAGAATCCTTTGCAAAACTGGATTTTTGGCTCAAATCGAGGCTTTCAGAATTTCAAAAATGTAGTTTACTGGTCGTAAATGAGGCTTTTGAAATTTTGAGTAACGAAGAGCTGGGCCAAAAGGCGGGTTTTTCAAAGGATTCTCAAATATAATTTAACCGTTTTTCCAATGAACTGCCTATCCCCTAAGCTCCTCTTCTGAAAGAAGTTAAGAGCAGTCATTGCAATATGCCAAGTGCATCTTCTAGATAGTGTCCATAGGACGATAACGTTAGATATCCAGGCTTTTGATACACTCGAAAATCAGCCAATCCCTTGCAAATCTGCATCGATGGCTAACGCCTACTCTTCGCGCAGCCACAACCCCTCCGGAGTTAGCAGCCATGGATAAACCTTCTCTCCTGCTTCTATCGCAACTGTCAGTAAGTTTTCAGGAGGGGGTAAAGGACAGGTGAAATCAGCAAAGTAGGCACAATAGGGGTTATACGCTTTGTTGAAATCGATCGTGACGCGATCTGATTTACCAATTTCCAAATCTAAATATCTGCCTCCTCCATACGTAGTTTCACCACTGGTTTCATCACCAAATGCTGTTAAGTATTGATTCCCAAATCCAAATGCTCTAAGAATAAGAATGGATTGCTGCAGACCAGCAATTTTGAATTTTGCCACAGCGAATTTGAGATAGTTTGTGTTGGTTCCGTCACTATTTCCTATAGTCAGGATTTCTCTTTTCGTAAATTTTTCTAAGGTTGCAGGTATTTTATAGGATGGGTCAGTAGGGAATACATCAACTTCTTGGTATTCTGCCTTTTTTTGAACGAAAGGACTTGATTCAGAGGTCCGAAAAAAATCATGCCTACCTTCCCAGTACTCTTTTATTGTCTGTTCGTATCCATTTCCTGATTGACTCAAACGAGACAAAATAATCGTTATTAAGACAACACTGATGAGTATCCAGATGATTCTTTTCACATCTAAAACATATTTTCGTCGGCAAAGCTGAAAAACCCTGAATCGGTTATTATTAAGTGATCTAATACAAAAATTTCAAGGACTTTTCCGGCTTCTCTTGTTCTTTTCGTGAGTTGGATATCTTGTTCACTTGGATTTAGATTTCCACTTGGATGATTATGAGCCAAAATAATTCCGGAAGCTGACTCCTCCAATGCTCGTTTGAAAATGAGTTTTGTGTCAACTACTGTGCCCGACATTCCACCTTTACTAAGAAGTTCTTTTTTGATGACTTCATTATTTCTCTTCAAGTGAATGAGCCAAAATTCTTCATAGTGTAAATCCATAAGGTGGCAATACATCAATTCATACGCATCAGTAGAAGATGATATTTTAACTTTTTTGATTGGTTCACTCTCTTTCCTTCGTCTGCCTAATTCAAGAGCCGCCACGATGCTAATGGCTTTAGCTTCACCTATACCTTTAAATTTTTGAAGATCTTTAATAGATAATTTTGCCAAATTAGCCAGATCATTTTCACATTGATTGAGGATGTATTGTGAAAGTTCCACGGCTGTTTGTTCACTATTTCCAGAACCTATCAGAATTGCAATTAACTCAGCATCTGAAAGTGTAGATTTTCCCTTAAGATGTAGCTTCTCCCTGGGGCGATCTTCTTCAGCCCAGTTTTTGATAGTTAATCGATTTTCCTCCATCGATGTAAATCAAAAACCCTAAACAATTACTTGCTCAGGGCTTAAGTATCTTTATTTTATTATAAAGTTATCATTACAAGTTAGCCACATGTTTTGCAAGCTTGGATTTTAAGTTACCGGCTTTATTTTTATGAATGATGTTCTTTTTAGCGAGCTTATCAATCATAGAAGTAACGCGTACTAAAAGTTCTTCACCTTGTTCTTTATCGGTTGTGGTTCTCAATCTTTTTATAAAAGTTCTAGCGGTTTTATGCTGATACTTATTCCTAAGTCTTTTAGCTTCATTGCTTCTGATTCTTTTTAGTGCTGATTTATGGTTTGCCATTATGCTTTTCCAGTTCCGGATATCGTTGAATTTTTACAAAGCTAGAATGTTTTTTTGATTTAAAGAATCTATTGAACTTGATTTAACGCTCTTCCGATTTCAAGATGTCGTCTCTTTGTTTATAAGAGAATCAAGTTTATTTGCATATGGCTTTCTTATTCCACCAGTATGGCTGTGATGAAATTCTGATTTGTTGTTAATC
This sequence comes from Bacteroidota bacterium, assembly GCA_038746525.1. Lineage (GTDB taxonomy): Bacteria > Bacteroidota > Bacteroidia > Cytophagales > Cyclobacteriaceae > Ekhidna. Next base: position 17,430 of record JBCDKO010000062.1, on the reverse strand, counting down.
TAGTTTTTCAACAAGGATTGAGTACTATGTAGTGTCTCTAAGAAAACAGTATCTTTTGCAAGAAAACGATGTTTTTAGCTCATGTAGTGTGTTTTTTTGAAATTTCGATGCACAAATGGTCATTGAATCTATTTTTGAAATTTTAGTGAAAACGCAATAAAATCTCAGGTTTACCTTCAATTCATTCAAAATTTAAATGAATTTTTGAGAAATTGAGAAATTGATTCCAAAGTATAAAATAGATTCGATTCATTGTTTTGCTAAAAACTACGCTGCAGGTGTCAATAAGCGTGTTTTCGTCTTTTCTTAGAGACACTATTTACCTTTGAATAGGAGCAATGCATAAAATGCATTTACACTACAATGAATCAATCACCTTAAAACACGAGGATCAGTTGAAAATTTTATCATTAGTAGCCGAATAGTTGGTTCTTTTTTAATAGTCCTTCCTAAAACCAGAATTGCTTACTTAAAATATTTTTTCATCCAAGTTTGGGTACTTGGCACCAACCATTTTGTTTTAAACTCTGCGATGTTTTTGATGGTATTATCAAAAACCTTCGTTTTTTGGGTAATGATTGAATTTGATATTTGTTCTTTTAGGCTATTGAATGGAGAAAGATGAATTTTATCTTCAACCAAAAAGGCCACCTGGTTGGTGGTCATGAAAGAAATTCCAAGTTCTTTCTCTAGGGCCTTTATCAAATGTACTGAAGAGTCAATACTGCACCCGCTAACTTTACTAAACATTTCATCAACAGAAACAATAAGAAACTGATTGTATTTTATTTTATAAGAAGCCCTGAGATCTTGGCCATGTGCTTGCCATTGAGATAAGAATCGCTCTGTGTATTTCTTTATCAATGAAAGCTCTTGATCAGATAAGGACCTACTTGCTTGATAAACCCATAACCTTGCATCATCAGGCATATGATTGAACGCTACTAACATAATCAATTCAAACCCTCTGATTCGGCAATGAGTTCCGCAAGGTCCTTAACTTTTATATATGTCTCTTTCTCTTTATTCTTAATTCCATCAGACATCATGGTCATACAAAAAGGACAAGCAACTGCAATCGTGTTTGCTTGTGTTTTCAGGGCTTCTTCTGTTCTTTCAATGTTAATTTCTTTATTTCCGGGCTCTGCATCTTTAAACATTTGCGCGCCACCCGCTCCACAGCACAGGCCTTTCGTTTTGCACCTTTTCATTTCCACTAATTCTGCATCCAAAGCCTTTAGTACAGCTCTTGGAGCAGAATAAACATTGTTTGCACGACCCAAGAAACAAGAGTCATGATACGTTATCTTTTTTCCTTTGAATTCACCTCCGCCTTTCAATTTCACTTTCCCTTCATCGATGAGTTGTTGTAAGAATTGTGAATGATGTATTACCTCATAATTTCCGCCTAATTCAGGATATTCATTTTTTATGGTGTTAAAACAATGCGGGCAAGCAGTCACTATCTTTTCAATCTCGTACCCACTCAAAACCTGTATATTAGCCATAGCTTGCATTTGAAACAAAAATTCGTTTCCCGCTCTCCTGGCCGGGTCACCAGTACAAGTTTCCTCCGCTCCCAGGACAGCAAATTTAATTTTTACCTTATTAAGGATTTTCACAAATGCTTTGGTGACGTTTTTGTATCGATCATCGTAAGATCCTGCGCAGCCTACCCAGAATAAAACTTCTGGTTTCTCTCCTTTTGCTGCTAAATCTGCCACTGTTGGTATTCGTAATTCACTCATGTAACTGCTTTTCTTTCATTTCTTCTGCCCAATTAAATCGATCCTGTGCACCAAATTTCCACGGCGCGAAATTGGTCTCTACATTTTGAAACATTGCGTTCCAAGCAGCCGGTGATCCCGATTCTTCCATTGCTACATATCTCCTCATTTGAAGAATGATATCTAAAGGATTGATATTCACAGGGCAAGCCTCTACACAAGCATTACAACTGGTACATGCATTAATCTCTTCTTTCGTGATATAATCTCCCAACAAGGATTTACCGTCCTCTAATCCGTTTTTCCCTATATCTTCCATCCGATCCCTGGTATCCATCATAATTTTTCTTGGTGAAAGTTTCTTACCGGTCAGATTTGCCGGACATTCTGAAGTGCACCTACCGCACTCTGTGCAGGCATAAGCATCCATTAGATTTTTCCAGGAAAGGTCATTTACATCTTTCGCGCCGAACTTCATTCCTTCAGGTGGCGGTTCATGAGCTGCCTCTACCGGCATACCTAACATCAGTTTCACTTCATTGGTGATTTCGTCCATGTTGTCCATTTTTCCTTTAGGAGCCAATCGACCATAGTAGGTATTAGGGAATGCCATAAAAATATGTAAATGCTTTGAATAAGTAACGTATAAAGCAAAAGCGAAAATGCCTACAATATGAAACCACCATGCTCCCCTTTCTATTGAAACCAAAGTGGTCGTAGTAAAACTATCCAGCCAACCAAACATTGCCGAACTAAAAAAGAAATTACCAGTTCGGGTGTAATGCTCCGTTCCTCTCTCTTGCAGGATTTGATCTGCTCCGTTCATGCCGAGAATCGCCAGCATCAATAAAACTTCAATGATAAGAATCAAATTGGCATCTAAAGCCGGCCAGCCTATCATTTCAATTTTTTGGAACCGACTGATTTTAAGAACATTTCTTCTTATAAAAAAGACCACACAGGAAAACAAAACACAAACAGCAAGAAACTCAAAGAAATTGATGGCTGAAGTGTAAAAAACACCTAAAAACGGCGCAAAAATTCGATGTGTTCCAAAGATGCCATCAATAATAATTTCTAATACCTCTATATTAATCAGAATAAAACCTACATAGATAAGTAAATGAAGAAGTGCGGGAATAATGCGCTTAAACATTTTTTTCTGGCCAAAAGCGATCAATAACATGTTTTTTAAGCGACGATCATTATTTCCTTCTTCAAGTTTGGCTTCTCTACCTAATTTGATATTGCTTGAAATTTGTTTGACTCTTTTGACAATTAGAAAACCAAAAAAACCAGCAATTAAAATGAATGTGATTTGAGGTAAATACTGCATTATTGAAATTCTTTCCTCAGTTTCTCTGTTGTTTTTCGTGCATTTTTCCTTTTGACATATTTATCTAATTTTGCCAATCTGAAAAAAGGTGCTGTAGCTCAGTTGGTAGAGCATCGGACTGAAAATCCGTGAGTCGGTGGTTCGAATCCACTCAGCACCACTCTTTATTAAAGAGAGCCATCATAAAAGTTCATCCTTATTCGAAAGGCTTTTTTCATTAACTTAATTATATAAAGTTCAAAATTCATTGAGTTAGTGGCTTGACACCTGTTCATTCAAAGCCACTTACTCCCCGCAACATCAAACTAACTCGAAGATATAATCAAATCATTAAAATAGTATGCATGCATACTATTTTTTATCTATTTCAAAATTAGCTGAAAAGTAATATACCGATCGGTATATTTGTGCTATGCCAAGAAATTCTAAATTCACTAAACAACTAATTATAGACAAGGCACTCCCAATCTTTAACACGAAAGGTTACAGTGCTGCCTCAATTTCAGATATTACGAATGCCACTGGTATAACAAAAGGAGCTATTTATGGAAATTTCAAGAATAAAGACGAGGTAGCTACCGCAGCATTTGAGAAAGGTGTTCAAATAGTAACTAAGCAGATGGCTGGCCGAATAAAAAATGAAAAAACCGCTCCGGCCAAGCTGATGACTATGATCACTTATTATGAGGATTACATTAAAAAGCCACCTATTCCAGGTGGATGTCCTGTTTTAAATTCGTCTATTGAAGCAGATGACAGTTTGCCGTTCCTAAGATCACGTGTTATAAGATCGATCGCGCTTATGAAAGACTCTATAACTAAAATTGTTAATAGAGGAATTATAGAAGGTCAAATAAAAAGGAATGTGGACGCAGAAGAATTTGCTAACTTTTTATTTGCCATTCTCGAAGGAGGCATTTCACTCTCCCGTGTAGAAGGAGATCAGCGATCTTTTAGTTTCATCAAAAAGTTTGTAGAACGCCAAATTAAATTAATTTCTATCTAAAAAAATTAACCTAAAAATACCAATTGGTATTTAAAATGAGACGAACGATGAGCTATACATGCATATAATTATTAAGGATTCTATCTGCTACCAGAAATTAAATAGATCACGTGAAATGAGCATAAATATTCAAAGGTGGATTTATACAACCGCCAAATGAATTGGTTAATTGTGAAATTCCTTGTGAGCGATTGAAAATAAACCACTCATATATGAAAACATTCATTGAAGTAGAAGGACAAGACATAAAAAGACCAAAAGAAAGACCCCCTAAATCTAACTGGAAAATTGAGATGATTAAGAAGGGACTGGGTCTTTTACAATATGCCTCCGCTAGAAAATCAGCTGAAATCATTTGGCATTACTTTACAATGCCCGGTAAACCCAAGTTCACTCAAAACCAGCTGGATATTTTACGTCATGCTGAAGTAAATCAAATGTCTTACAAAGGGGACATCATCAAAACGTATCGATGGGGTACCACAGGTCCAAAAGTGTTACTTTGCCATGGATGGAGGTCAAAAGTTGCCGATTTTAGAAAAATGATCATTGCTTTTCGAGCAAAAGGCTATACAGTGGAAGGACTTGATCTACGCGCACACGGAAATTCGCAAGGCACACATACCGCCCTTCCTGAATACAGGGATATTCTGAAAAGTTATATGGCTAAAAATGGGCCTTATACTATAATCATTGGATATTCTCTAGGAGGGCTAGCCTCTGGAGTCGCTTTAAGCGAACAGGGAGAAAAGTTTCAGCCAAATCATTTCTTTGTTATTGCAAGTCCTCCGTATGCAAGGTATCTTTTCAAAGATCTGATACAGAATGTAGGATGTAATAAAGCCGTTTATGAATCAATGTGCCAACTGGTAAGAGAGATTTATGATCAACCTATCGATTATTTTGACCTAAGAATAAAGCAACAAGCTCTTAAAAACATTGATACCCATCTGCTTTATTGTGAAGATGATCAAATCATTCCTTTTCAAAAGGGTCTCGAACTGGAAGAATGCTGGTCACATGCATCGTTTGTACATGCCAAAGGACTTGGACACTATAAGATCATAGCAAATGAATCGATTATTGATTACATACTCAGGGCTGATTAGAGCATTGGTATAAATTCAAAAAAAAGTATCAATAATTGAATTATATTTTACATTTTTATTAAAATATGAAGAAATATTCAAATTTTTGAAATATTCAAATATTTTATGTATTTTTCAATTCTTTTTTCCTGATTTTATTAGTATTTTGTAAGGTTAAACAAAAGAAAACACCAGTATGGGAATGTATGAGAGTACCTTAGAACACGACGCATGTGGGATAGGATTTATAGCCAATACTAACGGAAAAAGAAACCACAGAACTTTAGCCGATGCTATAACGATGCTTGAGAATATGGAGCATAGAGGGGGTGTGGGTGCAGAGCCAGAAACAGGCGATGGTGCTGGTATTATGACGGAAATTCCTTATGATTTCTTTGATCAGGAATTAGCAAAACATAAGGCATTGTTAACACCCAGGTCTTATGGTTTGGGCATGTTATTCCTTCCTAAACCTCAATGGGAAGAGTGTTTGAATGAATTTAAAGAACTTGCTACCTCATTTCAATTTGAAATTTTTGCACAGCGAGAAGTTCCTGTAGAAAGTCTCCATGTCGGGCCAACAGCGAGAGAAAGTGAACCTATAGTCATGCAAGTTTTTCTCAAACAAGGCGATCTTGCCGAGAAAGACCTTGAAAGAAAACTATACGTGCTCAATAAGCATGCTTCCCATCAACTATCTGCCAAGTTTGATGAGTTTTATATTGCTTCACTTTCTTGCTATAAGGTAGTTTACAAAGGACAATTGAGGACAGACCAGTTGAGAGCATATTATCTGGACCTTCAAAATGAGCAATTCAAATCCGCTTTTGCTATTATACATTCTCGCTTTTCAACAAACACCTTCCCCAAGTGGAGCCTCGCTCAGCCATTTCGCTATTTAGCACATAATGGTGAAATAAATACCATTCGGGGTAATGTGAATAAAATGAAAAGTAAAGAAGCGTTGCTTGAGTCCCTATATTTTTCAGATGATGAGCTTAAAAAGCTACTTCCTATCTGTGACACTAAATTTTCAGATTCTGCGAATCTTGATGAATTGATTGAATTGTTAGTTATGAGTGGCAGATCTCTTCCTCACGCATTGATGATGCTGGTTCCTGAGACTTGGCAACATAACCAGAGCATGGATGAAAAAACCAAAGCTTTTTACAAATACAACGCTTCGATCATGGAACCATGGGATGGTCCCGCTGCCCTTTGTTTCACGGATGGAGAAGTTATTGGCGCTACTCTTGACAGAAATGGACTAAGGCCTTGCAGATACACTATCACCTTTGACGACCGATTAATTGTGTCGAGTGAAACAGGTGCATTACCCGTTGACCAGAAAATTATTAGAGCGAAAGGAAGACTACAACCTGGTAAAATGATTGTAGCCGATCTGGAAAATGGTGTGATAAAATTTGATCATGAGTTGAAGCAGGAAATTGCTAATTCTAAGCCCTATAAAGACTGGATCAATAAACATCGGATTAAATTGAGATTCCTCCCAGGACCATTTAGTGACCCAAAATATTTATCCGATCAAGAAATCAAAAAATATCAATTAGCGAATGGTTGGTCCAGAGAATCAATCGATAAGATTTTACTTCCCATGAGTTTACAAGGTAAAGAGCCCATTGGAAGTATGGGTTTAGAGATACCTATTTCTGCATTGAGCGAGTTCCCACAACATACTTCACACTATTTTAAACAGTTTTTCGCTCAAGTGAGTAATCCACCTATTGACCCCATAAGAGAGCGATTGGTAATGTCACTTTTTACACGGCTGGGAGGAGGCTCGAACATACTCACGGAAGAACAATCCCACTGTCATCAGGTACATATTACCCGACCCATCCTCAGGCCTCCTACGTATCAAAAGGTGCTTGAATTAGAAAATCAGGGATTTAATCATGAAATTATTGATTGCACTTTTTCAGTAAATGATACACTCGAAGCTGGTGTAGATAAACTATGCGCTCAAGCAGAGAAAGCAGCAAAGAGAGGTACGAAAATATTAATCATCTCCGATCAAAAAATCGATAAGAATAGACTTCCTATACCATCACTCATTGCGACAGGGGCAATTCAACATCATTTGATAGATAAAAAACTGAGATCTAAGACTAGTTTTGTTGTTCACGCGGCGGATGTTTTTGAGGTTCATCATTTTGCCACACTTATTGGATATGGCGCGAGTGCAGTAATGCCCTATTTGGCCTTTAGTCAAATGAAAGCGTATTCAGATAGAGAACACCTCGATTTTGAAGAGTTGTCTGATAATTATGCCCAAGCGATAGGAAAGGGACTTCTCAAGATCATGTCCAAAATGGGAATCTCTACTTTACAATCTTACCAGGCAGCCCAGATTTTTGAAATCATAGGTCTTGATTCTAAGGTTGTAAATAAGTGTTTCACCGGAACTATCTCAAGGATCAATGGTAATTCCTTCGCCCATTTCGAAAAAAATATTCGTAAAAATCATGCGACAACTTTTCAGCCGACTTCTTCTATACCTCATGGTGGTGTTTACGCCTGGAGAAGGGACGGAGAAAAGCATTTGATTGATCCGGAGTCTGTTCACGTGCTTCAAAAGGCAACTAAGTTGAATGATTATAAACTTTACAAGCAATATTCGAAGCGTATCGACAATCCAGATGCTCCGTTTTACCTTCGCCATCTACTTAAGTTTAAAAAGGGGAATTCTATTTCCATAGATTTAGTAGAACCTGTTGACAAAATCTTGAAGCGCTTTGCCACCGGAGCCATGTCCTTTGGTTCCATCTCTCATGAGGCACACAGTACATTGGCCATTGCCATGAATAGAATAGGCGGAAAAAGCAATAGCGGTGAAGGTGGAGAGGATGCCATCCGTTACAGAATAAAAGAAAACGGTGATTCCGAGCGATCAAGGATCAAACAAGTGGCTTCGGGGAGATTTGGTGTTACTTCCCACTACCTGAACAATGCGGACGAAATCCAAATCAAAATAGCGCAAGGCGCCAAGCCTGGTGAAGGTGGTCAGCTTCCTGGCCATAAAGTAGATAAGTGGATTGCCAAAGTTCGCATGTCTACGCCTGGTGTAGATTTGATATCTCCTCCGCCACACCATGATATTTACTCGATAGAGGATTTGGCTCAGTTAATCTTTGATTTAAAGAATGCAAATCCTAAAGCAAGGATAAATGTAAAGTTAGTATCGCAAGCGGGAGTGGGTACCATCGCTGCCGGAGTAGCTAAAGGTTTTGCTGATGCAATTCTTATCTCAGGAGCAGACGGTGGTACAGGTGCATCGCCTCTAAGTTCCATTCGTCATGCTGGACTACCCTGGGAAATGGGACTTTCGGAAGCTCAACAGACACTAGTGAAAAACCGTCTGAGAAGTCGAGTGGTCCTTCAATCAGATGGCAAAATGATGACCGGAAGAGATATCGCTATCGCTACATTGCTTGGTGCCGAAGAATGGGGCGTTTCTACCGCTGCCCTCATCGCTGAAGGTTGTATTATGATGCGCAAGTGTCATCTTAATACGTGCCCGGTTGGGATTGCTACACAAAGAGAAGAGTTAAGAGAGCTTTTTACCGGAGATCCAGAGCATGTGATCCGTCTGTTTTATTTCATGGCTCAGGAGCTTCGAGAAATTATGGCCCAATTGGGTTTCAAAACCATCAACGAAATGGTAGGCCAAAGTCACCTACTGGAACAAACCACAGAACTGGACAAAAGAGGATTGGATTTATCTAAAATTATTTCCTTTGAAGAGACCAAAGATACAAGGTACAATTCCCGGAAACAGAAAGACCAATTATCAGAAGCCTTGGATTACAGGATTTGGGAAGATCTGGAGCATGAAATAGCTAATGGTTCTGTAGCCGCTTATGACTATTCTATTTACAATACTGATCGATCCACCGGGGCCATACTATCGAGCATTATTTCGAAAAAGTATGGTGCTAACGGGATACCTGGAAATTTGATTAAAACTAAATTTATGGGGTCGGCAGGTCAAAGTTTTGGAGCTTTTTTAGCTCAGGGCGTAAAGTTTACACTTGAAGGCGATGCGAATGATTATGTAGGAAAAGGACTCTCCGGAGGACGAATCATCATCCATCCACAACGAAATGTTCGTTTTCATGCGAGAGAAAACACTATTATAGGAAATGTGGCGCTATATGGGGCCACGAGTGGAGAATGCTATATCAACGGGATCGCCGGAGAACGATTTGCAGTGAGGAACTCGGGAGCAGTTGCCGTGGTAGAGGGAGTTGGTGATCATGGCTGCGAATATATGACAGGTGGCTCAGTACTTATTTTGGGGGATATTGGGAAAAACTTCGCCGCCGGCATGAGCGGGGGCATTGCATACATATTGGACCTCTCGGGAAATCTTCGAAACAATTGTAACATGGAAATGGTAGTGTTCGATTCCCTAGATCAGCAAGATATCCAAAAGATTCGCAAATTGATAGTGAATCATCTAAGACACACTTCCAGTAGTCTTGCCCAGGAAATACTATTGGATTGGGAGCGTCATTTAAATTATATGGTGAAGGTAATACCTGTTAAGTATAAAACCATCTTGGAAGAGGCCAAGTCCAACCTTCCTATGACGCCTATATATTAAAATATTAAAGACTTTTGCAATGGGTAAAACAACCGGATTTTTAGAATACACAAGAGAACTTCCTGCAAAGGAAGATCCTGAAAGAAGAGTAGAAAACTACGAAGAGTTTGAGCTATACTTTCCTGAGGAGAAGACGGAAAAGCAAGCGTCCAGATGCATGGACTGTGGAGTTCCATTTTGTCATTCAGGCTGTCCACTTGGCAATAAAATTCCTGACTTTAACGACGCGGTATACCAAGGTGAATGGGAAGAAGCCTGGACCATCTTAAAATCGACCAATAACTTTCCCGAGTTTACAGGACGAATATGTCCGGCGCCTTGTGAGGGTTCCTGTGTATTAGGCATCAATCAGCCACCAGTGGCCATCGAGCATATTGAAAAATCTATTGCGGAAAAAGCGTTTAACCTGGGACTGGAAAAAGTAAATAGACCAGAAAAACGTACTGGCAAAAAGGTAGCTGTGGTAGGTTCAGGACCAGCGGGACTTGCTGTGGCAGATCAGCTCAACCAGTCTGGTCATGCTGTAACCGTATTTGAACGAGATACTGAGATTGGGGGGTTACTCCGCTTTGGGATTCCTGATTTTAAGTTGAGTAAACAGGTGGTTGATCGTAGGGTAAAATTTTTGGAAAAAGAAGGAATCACTTTCAAAACGAGTGTCAATGTAGGCCAGGATTTAAGTGTAGAGGAGTTGGATTCACAATTTGATGCGATTGTATTATGTGGAGGAAGCACTATACCCAGGGATCTGCCTATCCCTGGAAGAGAACTGGAAGGCATTCACTTTGCCATGGATTTCCTGACTCAGCAAAATAGAGATGTCGCCGGGAATCTCTCAACGGAAAATCGAGTGTTGGCGACAGGTAAAGACGTGGTAGTGATTGGTGGTGGCGATACCGGATCTGACTGTGTAGGAACAAGCAACAGACAAAGAGCCAGATCCATTACCCAAATTGAAATTATGGATAAACCTCCATTAAACCGGGCCGATAATAATCCCTGGCCTGAATGGCCAATGACTTTGAGAACGTCTACTTCACATGAAGAAGGCTGCCAAAGAAAATGGGCGTTGATGACAAAAGAATTTGTTGGTGAAGGAGGAAAACTAATTGGAATTAAAGTGGTGGATGTTGGGTTTGAAGACGGTAAATTGAAAGAACGAATAAATTCTGAACAAATCATTCCTGCGCAACTGGTCTTGATAGCCGCAGGGTTTCTTCATCCACAAAAAGAAGGCCTTCTAGATCAGCTAAAAGTAAAGCTTGATGAACGTGGAAATGTTGCAACCCGAAACTTCCGGACCAATGCTGATAAATTTTTTGCTGCAGGGGATATGCGTAGAGGCCAGTCGTTAGTAGTATGGGCGATAGCGGAAGGGCGAAAAGCAGCTAAAGCAGTGGATAATTTTTTGATGTCTTGATCTTGTTTGATTTTGAACAGAAGATTTTGATTGGATTGGAACAAATACTCCATGATCTTCATGTACGGCAAAATAATTGATTAAAGCTTTAGGCTTACTAAAACCAATACAGTTTTGAAGCAGACGGTGGGTATTGAATCTATTATTTTTCCGGACATCTGTTTGTAAATAAATGTTGGCATTTATCTATAGTGTTGATAGTATAAGGCTTTTAAATAATCGTGAAATACCCATCAGAGGTCTTTCATGTCTGTAACAACCTTGTATGCTCTTACTTCAAATTTATTCAGTACCCTGTTTTTGCTCATTGAATCCAAAGCAGAAGAATAAGTATTCTCAATGCTCGTGTAGAAATTTTCACCAATATCTCCATATTCATTCGTAAGTAGGACTCCTTGCTCGACAAAATGCAATAACAAATCAGCAATGCTATCAGGTGATGTCCCAAGCTTTTTAAAATCATTAATTAGCTGTCCTTGAAACCGAAAGTCTTAACCGATAGCCTCTTTTGGGGAAGAACCCTTCCGTTACTTTATGCTTGTACTGTTCAAGAAGTTGCTATTCATCGGGGTTTATGTAAAAATTAAAGTATTCTTTGACAGGTTTATACTTTTTTGTACAGCTCAGAAATGTGTTTTATCAAATCCTCTTTGTCTGTGTGAAAATTTATAAGTTGACAAACTAAAAATTCAATCTCAATCAGCTATGTAAGTATTAGTTCATTTATTAATAAATCTTTACACTAGCTTGTTAAGTTCAGGTTTTACCTCTCTTAATCCCATAGTCTATTCGCTAAATACAACTTCTTGGAAACATTTAATCAAACTTTTAAGTCCAACCAATATAATTTCTTGCGTCTCACTTTTCATATTTAAGAACACAAATTTCTGATCAAACTGAAAAATGATTCCTGTACATAATGATTTTGACTTCGAGTTTTTCCAGTGCGACAAAAATTAGTTGCGTTTTGGAATCTTTTTCGCTCTCTCTCAAAATAGTCGCGCTTATGGATATTTCTTTACCAAATAACCAAAAGTTATCCAGAAATGAAACATAATTTATACGGGTACATACAATATTCATTCAGAATCACCGAATTTCTATTGGTCAGACTTATCGAGGAAAAAACTAATGATTTATTGCGTAAGAAAGAATAAGCATTTCTTTATCAGATATATTATCCAACCATGCGCTCGTCGGCTTAGTCTTTCACTATTTCAAAAGTGTTTGTTCCGGATGAATTTTGTAAATAGTGTTTTTTAGAAGAGACGAAAAAACACTCTATTGATCCCTTTAGCGCAGTGTTTTGTGAAAACCCGATCGAATCAATTTATATACTCTTGGAAAATAGAATTTCCGACTATGCTTAAATTTCGTTGAAAATGTAATCGAATATTGAATTCCTCTAAACGACCAGGATGCGTTGGATTTATCAAACCTTCACCACGGTACTCGGGACAAAAAAGTAACTGTCAAATTAAAATTTATCCAACTTCTTGACCAGCACAAACTGATTTTTTTCGCCTTTTCTTAAAAAAACACCATTTAATTTTAATCAAATCGATTTTTTGAAGTAAGCTTTTAATAAATAGCTCTGACAAACTGCAAACGGAGAAAATGGATCATTCAGATAAAGCAAACACTATGGATCAGCAGATTTCTAAATTCAAATATGCTCATATGCATACTAAACCCAATTTTTCATATTTATCTAAATACCTAGTTCAATCGATTATTTGTTTTTGACTGTTACGAATAAAAAAAGGGCGCGAGGCCCTTTTTAATCATAAATCATACTTTAATAAAAGGATGCAACTAAGGCCCTCAGTTCTTCCATTTGAGAATGCTTCGTGTAAAGCTTTTTGATCTGCTTGAAATTTTCATTCGTCACCTCCTCGCCTGTTCTCACATAGTGCTCTACGGCTATGAAATAATCATAAATCAGTTTTTTGAATTTGCCTTTAGCCATTAGGCCCATGAAGGCAGGTTTGGTACGATATTTCATATGAAAGGAGAATTCACTTTTGCCATTTCCTAAATCTTTAACCTGATATACTGCTTGTGTATAATCCGGATCCACCGGAAACTTGCCAGCTTGATATACTTTATTGGTAAAAGACATCCGATCAGGGGCGTAGTTTACCATCTTTTCCTTAAGGTACTGGGTTTGCTTTTCATTAAAGTAGCAAATACGTTGAGCGCCTTCACCTGCTGCCAGGGTTCCGTCTACATAATCAGAGGCAATAATTTTAGGATGTGAATGTGCAATCTTACCATAATCTTCACCGATAATGGCCCAAATCTGCTCGGCAGGTAGTTCCATGACTCTGCTCAATCTGAATTGTTGCACTTTTTTCCGTTTTTGTCCCATCACATTTACAGTTAAAAATGCTAGCATGGCTAGCGATAAAATGGAAATAGTCCGTTTCATAAGTCAATCTAAATTTTGTTTTCTCTTTAGATCGCTTAGCCATATAAGTGTTACAGGATTTCTTTTTAAAATGAAGAAAAATACCACTAATTCAAATTGAAAAGCCTGACCACCTTCTCATCACGGATTACTTCATCTAAAAATGTCTTCCGATCAAATTCTTCCTTAAATGGTAAGCGATTATGCAGAAGACGATGTTGGTCCTCCACAATGGACAAAGCCTCATCGGCATCTTTTGAAATGTATTGTTTGAAACTCGCATATTCTTTTCTGTTGAAAAGAAGGTTCTTATTGTCAATCCGCTTATTCTCGATTAGCACCGTCACTTTTTTGTAGCAGCGGCAAGGGTTCGCTTTATTTACCAACCCACACTTGTTGTTCATAAACTGGAAAAGGTCTTTCCTGGCCCTGGAAAGTCGTACCCTGAAATTTTGCTTACTGATGCCAAGAATTTCTGAACCTACAGTGTGATCTGCGTTGAAAAGCTCACCAAGAATGTAGACCAATCGTTGATCCCGAGTGAGGCAAAGGAGCATCCCAGACATACATGCCAAGTTCATCTCGCGGATCTCTGCTGCTTTTTCTTCTTGTTCTAGTTCCGATAGATCATTATTAGGAAAGCTATCCAGCACATTTCCGAAGGTATCAAAATCAGTGATCACCTCCTCGCGACCGATTTTTTTCATCTTCAAGAAATGATTGACCACTATTCGATACAACCAGGTACGAAATTGAGATGCTCCACGAAACCGGGAGAGCTTAGTTGTCACTATGATTAGTACTTCCTGTGTAATATCCTGTGCATCATTTGGATTCTGAACCATCTTCCAGGCAATGTTGAAAATGTAAGGCTGATGCTTTTTTATTAATTCTTCGAGGGATTTTTTGTCTCCTTTCACCGTTTTTTCAATCAGGCTTTTATCATCCTGATCAGTTGAGTATTCTTCCAAAAATGGATTCATGGTACTTCTGTTTACCGCGTTAGATCCTGAATGGTTGAACGTGTTACAAAAGTTCGTAAAAAATGTCAAAAAACGATCACATGTATGACCAGGAATAAAACCAGATCATTTTGAGGAAAAGAGTACCGGCGTCTATTATAGGGCGCTTGTTTTATCCTCTAACTGAGTATTAAGTAAAGTAACTATACAAAACCAAACACTTGGCACCATCCGGGTGAAACTACGAAATCGTCATTTTAAGCGCCGGAATGTTCGATCTGGCTTTCCCTTGATTTAGCATCTAAGAGGTTATGTAAGACCGTGAACAATGTTCAATTGATGACTTGAATCCTATTCACTGGTCCGGCTGTAATCTGACCGAACGATGATAGCTTGTAACCCAGTCTGGAAAGCGTATGTTCAAAATCATCTTTAAATTTTGAATGAATAGTTACCAGCAATCCACCACTTGTTTGGGGATCCGCAAGAAGACGATGATCTCCCATGCCATATTGGAAGTTAATTTTTTTTCCGTAACTGTCCCAATTTCGTTGGGTGCCTCCTGGAATGGCTCCTAACTTTAAGTACTTATCAACGAAAGGAAACTTAGGAATATGTTCTGCGTGAATCTCTGCTCCTACTTCGCTTGCTTCCAATACTTCCAGTAAATGGCCTCCAAATCCAAATCCAGTCACGTCGGTAAGGGCATGCACATATGGACATTGAGAAATCTTGGCTCCAAGGTCATTGAGTTTCAACATGCTTTTCAAAGCCAAGCTTAAATCTTCTTCATCTGCATATCCTTTTTTCTGCGCAGTAGTGATCATTCCAATACCTAGGGGTTTAGTCAAGTAAATCAGATCTCCGGGTTGAGCCATTCCATTCGTTTTTATGTGCTCAAGGTTTGCTTTGCCTGTAACCGCCAATCCAAAAATGGGTTCCGGTGCATCAATGCTGTGACCTCCTGCCAAAGGTATACCGGCTCTTTCGCACGCTTCTTTACCTCCCTCTAGTACCTCCTTGGCAGTTTGCGAGCTTAGCTTATTTACCGGCCAACCAAGTATCGCTATCGCCATCAGAGGAGTTCCTCCCATGGCATATACGTCGCTGATCGCGTTTGTAGCAGCAATTCCTCCAAAATCGTGAGGATCATCCACTATAGGCATAAAAAAATCAGTGGTACTAATTATCGCGGACTTCTCATCTATTTGGTATACTGCTGCATCGTCTTTGTTTTCGTTCCCAACGAGCAAACCTCTATAAAAAGGAGAGGCAGAACCAGATAAAATTTCACCAAGTATTGCGGGCGATAGCTTACAACCACAACCCGCTCCATGACTGTAAGCGGTTAATTTAACTGCCATGTTCATCCAGTATTTGTTTGGCCATTTGTTTTGGGCAAAATGTTGAAAAATTTACCGTCTCTAGTATTTTTTGACCTGATCGGTGCATATTTTTTTCATATTGACGATCGTAATAAGAGAGTAAGATGTCTGCAGCCTCAAATGCACGATGATTAATGATATGGTCAATCGCCTCATTCGTTTTTGACAATCCTAATTTCTTTTGTATAGCTTTAGTAGCTGCTATTAGGTTATTTGTTCCGATTGCACCGTATTGCTTCACAAGTAATTGCTTCCTTTGATCTTTAGCTACTTTCAAAAGGTATCGGGGACTGATTTTCATTTGTCGAAACAATGCCTCTGGAAGGTGTACTTTTCCTATACAAAAAGACTCGTCTTCCAACCATATTGGTTTTTCCAGATCAAAAGTGGCCAGTTGATGAAATAGCATGTTTTGAAACATCTCTGTTGTTGGTTGCGATCTTTTAAGCTGATTACCAAAACTTGAGCCTGGGTGATTGGCAAAACGCTCAAGGTCAATAATTTGAGCACCCAGTTTACTCATTTCCTGTAATATTTCTGTTTTTCCTGAGCCGGTAAATCCAGTGAGTATTTTAAGTTTTAGTGACTGCTCAAAGGCCTGCAGCGCATAATTTCTATAGGCCTTATATCCATTTTGAAGAAGGTACACCTTAAGGCCAACTTGTTCCAAGAGCCAAGCCATACCTGATGAACGCATTCCTCCTCGCCAGCAATAGATTTTAATGGTATCTTCTTCGAATGCTTCTACTTTTTCAATAAACGTTCTTATCTTAGGTCCAACCAAGGAAAAACCAACTTTGACCGCCTGCTTTTTCCCTTCTTTTTTATAGATAGTTCCAACCTGGGTTCGTTCTTGGTCAGAAAATAATGGAAATGAAATGGCCTTAAGGATTCGTCCTTGCTTAAACTCTCCAGGTGACCTTACATCCAGACAAGGAGCTGAACATTTTAGAAAATCCACAGGACTAAGTTTTTTCATGTATTTATATAGTCTATTTTCAGTTGCACGCATAAAATTCACCTTTGAATCTTTATGCTCATTTCATGTGTATAAGTTTATTTCCAATGCCACGTGGAATTCCCATAAACTTATTCATCCTTGGCTTGGTATACTAAGGATTCTAAGTTAAGCTCATTTCATGTGTAGATAGTCTCTTTCCATTGCAAAAAAATTTTCTGCTGTTGAGTAACAAGGAGTTGGGTTGGGTCGCGGTAACTTCTCAATAGTTGGAGGTTAATTTACGGGAGAGCAACTCAGGCAGATCGTCAATGTTATTACTTCCCGTCAGTCGGTCTTGTCCTAAAATAGGTTTACACATTTTGTAACAAAAAAACGTGTAAAAGAATGAGTAAACGACAAGTCATTTTAGGATTAAAACCGCCAAGTCAATTTACGATTGAAGAGCGTAAATTGATTATCGAAGAATACCTTCAAACAGGAGTTACGAAACGGGAGATTTGGAGGAAGT
>JBCDKO010000061.1:0-20955 GCA_038746525.1 Bacteroidota bacterium | reverse complement strand
GCAGGGATCGGAGGAGTGACGAAGGTGTTGTTGCAGCTGAAGCATCGACAATTGGTTCCCAGCTTGCATTCATCCACCCTAAATCCGAACATTGATTTTGGGAAAACCCCGTTTAGGGTACAGCAGGAGTTGGCCGAATGGACAGCGGCCGACAACACCCCCCGGTTGGCAGGCGTGAGCAGTTTTGGGGCCGGAGGCAGCAATGCACACCTGATCATTGAAGAATACCAGAAGGTATTAGAAGTTAAAAATGAAAAATCAAAAATTGAGGGGCCATTCATTATCCCATTATCAGCCAGGAATGAAGAACGCTTGCAGGCGGTAGTTCAAAATTTAGTCAACTATCTGGATACTCATTCATCAGTCAACCATGAAGAGTTACAAAATATTGCCTATACCCTTCAAATAGGAAGGGAGTCGATGGAAGCTCGTTTGGCTTTAGTAGTAGAAGAGCCTAATGAATTAGTAAAGCAGCTAGTCACCTATCAGCAGGGTCAAAACGAAGGATGTTACACCGGCAACATTAAAAAAGACCGCAATGACTTTGTCTTAAAGGGAAAAGCAGGAGAAGCTTATTTGCGTGAAGCTATTGCTAATAAAGAAGGTGAGAGTCTTGCTCAACTATGGGTTAAAGGAGTAGAGATAGATTGGCATATGTTCTATGATACAAACCATCTTCCCAATAAGATTAGTTTACCAACCTATCCTTTTTCCAGAGAACGGTACTGGATTCCGAAATCGGAAAAAACCGAGCTACTGGTAGGCATCCAAAACCAGCCACATCCACTCTCACAATATACTAATTCCAATTTGCATGAGGATCAAGCAAAGCTTAATGAGGAAAAAGACTTATCGGATGAAATTGTCATGTTCCAACCTGAGTGGATGGCAGCAACAGGTAAGGAGCAGGGTCGGTCAAAAAACCGAGAACGTTGCCTTGTTTTTTTGGGAGAACCAACCAAAATATTATGGCAAGAACTTCAAAATAGCGAAGCTATTGAGCCTTTATGGATAGCCGAAAAGCCTCCCTTGGCATGTGTCGCCGAGTTATATTCTCTGGTTAAGAAGTATAAAACAAAGGAATTTCCTACCCAAATCATACTGATTCATGACAATAGCGATTGGGAACGGTATAGCTACCTATCTGGTTTGTTTAGAACGCTTCAATTATCAGATACCCCTTTATCAGGCAAATTAGTAGGGATAGACAGTACTTTTTGGGACTCCACCACTTTGTTACATACCATGTCACTGGAAGGAGAACAAAGAGAAGTTGAGGTAAGGTACATCAAGAAAGATCGTCAAGTAAGAGGATTTTCCCCTTTATCGGCAAAAAAAGAAGGCGCTCAGGTTCTTGAGATCAAAGCAGGCGGCGTGTATCTGGTTAGTGGAGGAGCCGGAGGCATTGGTTTGTCAATTGCCAGGCATTTGAGCATTTCAAATGATCGCGTAAGGACGGTTCTCCTGGGTCGAAGCCCTTTGAATAAAGAAATAGAAAAGAAGGTTTCGTCCATAGCAAATGCGGTTTATTATTCGTGTGATGTATCCAATAAATCAGCATTAGAAGCGCTTTTAACAACCATCAGAGCCACTTATGGAAAAATAGATGGAGTGATCCATGCAGCAGGAAACATTGGAGGAGAAGACTATTCAGTGTTTGATTTGGAAGACATTGCTAAATCAGAAGTATTGGTCCCTAAAATAGCGGGATGTGAGAATCTGGATGAGCTCACCCAAATGGACGCCTTGGATTTTATGATTTGTTTTTCTTCTATTTCCGGCACTCTGGAGGGAGTAATTGGACTAAACCATTCGGATTACGCCATAGCCAACGCCTACTTAAATCAGTTTGCTTACAAAAGAAACCAGGCGGTTGAAAAAGGAGATCGGCAAGGATATACGATAAGCATTAACTGGCCCGTCTGGCAAGTGGGGATGTACAACGAAAAAAGTGATCAATGGATGGAAGAGCTCTGGGGCCTTGCATCCCTATCTAAAGAAGCAGGTGTTAGCGCTTTTCAGCAGGTGCTCGAGAACCCCACCGAGCAAGTATTGGTATTGCACGGTCAAAGAACCAAGCTTCTGCATTTATTTAGTGGTAAAACGGAGGATAAGCAAGCGTTTCCCAAAACTCAAATAGTAGAACGATCTCCCAAAGCTGAAAAATCAGTACGGGAAGCGATGCTTGATATCTTTTCAAATATTTTCGGATTAAAAAAATCGGAAGCGATACTTGATCATTCTTTTGAGGAGTTGGGGGCCAATTCAGTTATGTTAATGCAGTTACGCAATGAATTGGAAAAGCAGTTCAATATCCAGATTCATATTCCGGAGTTGATAGACACGCGAAACTTAGGAGAATTATTAAGCTATCTGGAATCGGAGCTACAATTAGAACAGCAAGAAATTCAAGAACCTGTTTTAGTCCGGCAATTGGAATCTTTCAGTTCAACACCTTGGGATTCTGAAGTTATTTCTCATATCAATGATAAGATACCCAATACGGTTTTTGTATTGTCCTCTACCCGTTCAGGTTCTACTTTGTTCCGGGTTATGCTGACAAGTCATTCCAAAATTTTTGCTCCTACAGAGTTGCATCTTCTCAATTATTCCAGTATGGGAGGTAGGGCATTGGATCTGCAAGGCGGACAAAAAATGCTTAAAGAAGGATTGCTCAAGGCGTTTTCTACACTATACGATAACGATATTGAGTTTGCTCAGAAAAAAATACTCGAATGGGAAAAAAAAGATGTGCCTATTGAGCATGTTTATAAAGAATTACACAAAAAACTGTCCGGAGAAATTCTTGTTGATAAAACTCCTATGTATGGTATGGAGTACAGCACGCTATCGAGGGCAGAAGCAATTTTTGACGCTCCTATTTATATCCATTTGCACAGACACCCTTTAGCGTCTATGGGCTCCTTCGTTCGTAATCGCTTTCATAAAATAGTTAACTCTACATTGCTTCCCTGGACCATAGCAGAAAATGACTGGGCGCAGACAAATGGAAATATTCAGCGATTTCTACAGACCATCCCGGAGGGCAGAAAGCTTCGTATAGCCTATGAAGATCTGGTAGTGCATCCTCAAGTAATCTTAAAGCGCGTATGTAAGCTGTTAAACATTGATTTTGAAGAGCGCATGTGTTTCCCCTACGAGAATTTGTCCGAGAAAATGACGGGTGGTTTATACCAGGATTCTATTATGATCGGCGACCCTAATTTTTTAAAACATACCAAAATAGATCCTACGCTTGCCGAAGGATGGAAGCCATACACCGATCACTGGAAAAACCTTGATAAAAAGACACGTGACCTGGCAGCTTCCCTAAACTATGATATTGATGAAGAAGAAAAGACGTTCTCTGTAGAAAGAGAAAAGAAGCCAGCACAGGATCTGAAATCATCGTCTATGGATGAACTATTGGGAGAAAATTTCGATGGTTCGACGGCCAATGGTAAGGCAAAGCAAGAGCTCATCTGTACGGACGCGATTGCCATCATAGGAGTGAGCGGTCGTTTTACGGGATCGGAAGATATAAAGAGTTTATGGAAGCAATCCGTACTTGAAGGAAAATCTGCATTCACGTCTAAAGATACGCATGAACTTTCCTCTCGGGGAAATCTGATAAACTTTGATCGCGTAGGACTAACAGGTCATGATTATAAAACGATGGGTAGACAACAGCAACTGGTTTTTGAAATGCTCTCCCATGCCATGGAAAATGGAAAAATCACCAAAGAACAACTCAAAGGCAGTCGTACAGCGGTGTTTATTGCAGCCGCTCAGTTGCCATTACCACTGAATGATCGGTTTTCCAGGTCAGCTTTTAAAGCACAAGACCATATGGTGCATTTATTAGCTGCCAAAGTATCATTCCATTTGGATTTACAGGGGCCAAGTGAGGTCTTTAATGTCTCATGTGCGAGTACGTACGTAGCCATAGATAGAGCCGTTCAAAGTTTACGTGATGGGGATTGTGACCAGGCGATTATAGGTGCAGTTAATATCATCACTCCTGAAACAAGCCAATATGGAGCAGCATCCGATCTTTCCTCATTATTGAGTAGAACAGGTGTGATGAAAAGTTTTGATAACACAGCGGATGGGATTGTTCCCAGTGAGGGTGTTGGTGTTATTTTTCTCAAGAAAATGGCATTAGCTGAAAGCGCCCGTAATAAGATTTACGGCTTGATTAAGGGAACGAGTTTTGCTAACGGCGGAAAAAATTTAGCGTGGGAGTCACCCAACCCCAGAGGATTAAAAACGGTGATCCTGAATAGTATTCAAAAATCAAAAGTAGATGTGGACACAATTGACTATGTTGAAGCTCATGGGATTGCCAATCCTATTGCGGATTCAATTGAGCTCAGCGCGATTAGTAAAACCTATAAAAAACTCTCTAAATACCCCGATAAAAAGTGGTATGTGGGTAGTGTAAAGCCAGTGATTGGCCATCCAGGATTGGCCTCGGGAATGGCTTCTTTGATTAAAGTCCTGAAAGCTTTTGAGCACAAGACCATCCCCGGAATCGTAGGATTGGGAGAGATTACCCAAGAACTTGCTTCCGACCATTCATTGATCTTACCGACAACGGCTACTCCTTGGAAAAATGATACCTATCCTAGGAGAGCAGCGCTAAACAGCTATGCGGTGGGAGGAGCTAATGCGCATATTATTCTGGAGGAATATCAAGGAAATACATCTTTTACAGCGCCCCCTGAGCTTATAGAAACTAAGACAGAAGAAACACCAGAAATTGAATCCCCAATAAACCCTACAGAGAGCCTGCGAGATCAACTTCTTTCTATGGCTGCCATCACATTCGAAATAGATCAGGAAACGATTGATCCAAAAGCTTCTCCCATTGACTATGATTTTGACTCAGTCAAAGTGATACGGTTTATCCGCAGGGTGAACGAACACTTTTGCATTGAGGTAAAAATAGGACAAATTCTGAGTGCAGATGATTTTGAATCCATGTTTAGCTTGTTTGAAGAAGCTGTTATAGAATCCAATACAACTGCCTGCTATAGCCCAGAGGTTTTGGAAGAGGGACTTTCCACCTATTATCCCTTATCCGAAGGTCAGAAAGGATTGTATTTTATTCAGCTATCGGAATCTTCTTCATTCACCTATAATGTTCCCATTTCCCTGGAAGTGAACGGAGAGGTGGATCCCGAAAAAGTCTACCAACTCACCGAATCCCTGCTGGAAACTCATCCTGTTTTACGGACAAGCTTTACTATGAATTCCAGGGGTGAGCCCGTACAGGAAATACAAAAGGTATCTGGTTACCTGCGAAGAGATATAAAAGAATTAGAAAAAAATGAGACTTTCCCAGCGGCATTCAAACCATTGCGAGTTGTTCCTTTCGATTTATCGAAAGAAGTTTTTCGGCTACATATCCGTATCAATAAACACGAGCAGAAGACAGGACTTCTCTTCTTGATCCATCACATTGTTATGGATGGAACTTCAGCTATGATATTCTTGTCGAAGTTTAGCAAACTGCTACAACAGCAGCAAAAAGGGATGGATCTCATACCATTTCCGCTAGAGAGAAACTACTTTGATTTTATTAGCTCGGAACAACGTTATCTTCAAAGCAAAGAGAAAGCAGAAGATCTCGCTTATTGGAAGAATAAGCTACATGGAAATGTGGAAGAACCTTTAGCGCTGCCCTATGACCTTATTTCAAAAGAAGAAGAGGGGAGCACCACAGGAATGGAACAAATAGAGTGGAGCGGGGAAGAACTCAAGCACATAAAAGCGACAGCTAAATCGCTGCGAGTAAACCTGTCGGTACTGTTGTTATCCATCTTTAAAGTACTCTTATACAGGTTGACGAGCATGGAAAATATCACGGTGACCATTCCTACTGCAGGACGCTCCAAAGAACAATACGATGCCGGTATTGGCTTTTATATCAACAGCATGCTGTCGTTTGACTGCATATCGGCTGAGGAATCTTTTTTGGCTTTGGTTGAGAGAGTGCATTCCGGATTCACAAAAGACATCGATCATGTTCGTTATCCCTATCCTAAATTATTGACAGAACTTAAGCTCACAAGAGGAGATAGCGATGACCGTTTCCCGGTCTCATTTGCCTATCAAAATATTTTTGACAGGGCCTTGGATGAAAAAGCAGTGGATGATATTACATTGATAGAAACCATCGAACAAGAGGTCACCAGTGCTTACACCTTGTCAGTGATGGATTTAAGAGATCGGATTACTGTAAAACTCAAATACAGAAAAGATCGCTTTCTAAGAGAATCCATCCAACAGCACCTGGGTTATTATAGAAGGATTCTGAAAGCCATTATAGGAGAGCCTCGAACCATCATCCGGGAAATAGCGCTATTGTCCGAAAAGGAAAAGCATCAGCTTCTCTTTGAGTTCAATGATACGAAGGCGGCTTATCCGAAGGATAAAACACTGGTGGAGTTGTTTGAGGAGCAGGTAAAACAAACGCCGGAACATATCGCGTTGGTCTTTGAAGAGAAGCAATGGACTTATGAGCAGTTAAACCAGACGGCCAATCAATTAGGAAACTACTTAAAGAGATCCTATCGTATCCAACCTGATGATCGGATAGGTATTCAACTTGAGCGCGGCACGTGCCTGGTGATAAGCATTTTGGGAATATTAAAGTCAGGAGGGGCCTATGTGCCGATTGATCTTGAGTATCCTCAAGACCGGATCGATCACATGATTCAAGACAGTGATTGCAAAGTGGTCATGGATCAGAAAGAGTTGGACAAGTTTCAGATGGTACAACAAAACTATTCCAAAGAAAACTTACCAGTCTTAAGTCGCCCCCATCATCTGGCTTATGTGATTTATACTTCAGGATCAACAGGAAAACCAAAAGGGGTGATGGTGGAGCATAGAAATTTGTCCAACTATATTCATTATGCAAACAACAAATACTATTTTGATAATCAAGCAAATGATAACAATTGCGTTCTTTACAGTTCACTGTCTTTTGATTTGACCGTCACTAGTCTTTATCTTCCTTTCTTATCCGGAAGTACTCTCCATATTATAGATCAGCAGGACACGAATCAATTATTAAAAAATGTTTTAACAACAGAGGCAAACCTGATTAAACTGACCCCTGCCCATATCGATCTTTTGGACGGTAGTGATTTATCGATAAATACTTCTATAGGTTGTGTCATTGTGGGAGGGGAACAATTTACTTCATCGCAACTAAAGAAGATGCGAGCTTTAAAAGCCGACCTTAAGATTTTTAATGAATATGGTCCCACAGAAGCTACGGTAGGTTGTAGTGTTTTTGAGTTATTGCCTGAAACTAATTCCATCTCCATCGGGGCTCCTATATCAAACACTCAGATGCATGTTATAGATGCAAACATGCAACTGGTTCCGATAGGCGTTTCTGGTGAATTATGTATTGCCGGAGACGGTTTAGCCAGGGGTTATTTGAATTGTCCCGAGTTAACGGCTGAGAAATTTGTAAAGAATCCTTTTGGGAAAGGAAGGCTATACAAAACCGGGGACCTGGCCCGCAGGCTTCATAATGGAAACATTGAGTTTTTGGGTAGGATGGACCATCAGGTGAAAATCCGAGGCTATCGCATCGAATTGGGAGAAATAGAAGCAGCCCTCAACAGCTATGAGACTATTCGAAATGCCGTAGTCATTGCGAGAGAATATGAAGAAAGCAAGCAGTTGGTGGCCTATTATGTGCCAAAAAATGAAGGAGAAGAGTTGGAGGTTCCGAAACTTAAAAGCTATTTGTCGAAAAGTTTGCCAGAATACATGGTCCCATCTTTCCTTGTTCCAATAAATGAGATCCCTTTAACGCCCAATGGCAAAACCGATCGCAAGGCGTTGATCGCAAGGAAGCTGAAAATCACAGGTAATTTAGAATATGTAGCTCCCGGCACAGAAACTGAAAAGCAGCTAACTGTGATCTGGCAGGAAGTACTAGGGGTAGAGCAAGTAGGAATCCACGACAACTTTTTTGAGTTGGGAGGACACAGCCTTAATGTAACCCGATTGATGAATCGGATCCATAGCCAACTCTTGGTTGAAACCAATATAAAAGAATTGTTTTTACACCCTGTATTGGCAGATCAAGCAACGCTGATTGAAAAACACTCTCTAAGTAAATATCAATCAATTCCACAGGCCCCTGCTCAGGCGAGTTATCCACTTTCTAATGCCCAGCGTCGTTTATGGGTACTCAGTCAGTTTGAAGAAGGTAATAAAGCCTATAATGTTCCTTTAGTATACCATGTTCAAGGGGTCTTAGATCTTGACGCTTTAACAGAAGCATTTAAGGATATGATGAAACGTCATGAGATACTTCGAACTGTTTTTCGTGCAGATGCTGAGGAAGAAGTCCGTCAGTGGGTTCTGGAGATGGAAGCCTTGGAATTTAGCATAGCGTTCGAAGATCTATCTAAAGAACAAGTTTCTCCCTTGTCCCTAAAAGAAACGCTCGTTCGCACAGTTAGCGCTCCTTTTAATCTGGAAAAGAGCCCTTTACTTCGTGTAAATCTGTTCAAGCTCTCCCAAGATCGTTATGTGTTTGTCTGTGTGATGCACCATATCATCAGTGATGAATGGTCAATGGACATCTTTATTAAAGAATTATTTACCATTTATCAGGGTCGCATTTCGGGAGAAGAGACACTTCTCCCTGCCTTACCAATCCAGTACAAGGACTATTCATTATGGCAACAGGATCAACTTGAATCCGGGATTTTGGAAGCCTCGAGAGTTTATTGGCTAAGCAGATTCAAAGGAGAAGTTCCGGTGCTGTCTCTTCCAACGGACCATGTGCGTCCCAGGGTGAAAACCTATCGGGGAGGTCTGGTAGTGGGAAAGATTCCTATGGAAGTATTGAGCAGCTTGGAAAGCTTATTACAAAAGCAGGGGGCCACCCTCTTTATGGGTGTGACGGCGCTGGTAAAAGTCCTTTTGTATCGCTATAGCGGCCAGGAAGACCTGATTGTAGGCAGTCCTGTAACCGGAAGAGATCATCAGGATCTTTCGGGTCAAATTGGTTTTTATTTGAACACATTAGCATTGCGTACGCACATAGATGCAAATAAAGGCTTTATCAGCTTGTTAAAACAGCTAAAAGAAACGACACTGGCGGCTTATGAACATCAGCGGTATCCTTTTGATAAGTTGGTAGATGAACTGGACTTAAAAAGAGATAGGAGTCGGTCTGCCTTATTTGATGTGATGGTTATCCTGGCAAATGCTGAGGGGTTAAGAGACCAAAAGGTATCGGTGGGAGTAGAGGGGCTTCAGTTGAATCATTATCCCTTTACTGATATGGATGAAATAGCTACCAAATTTGATCTAAGCTTTCATTTTACACCAACCACTGAAGGGCTGCACTTAAACCTTGCGTACAACAGGGATCTTTACGAAAAAGGGACAGCAGAGCGCATGTTGGGTCACGTAGTAAATTTTGCAGCGAGGATAGTGAAAGCGCCAGAAGTATCGATAGGGGAATTAGAATATTTCAGCAAAAAGGAAAGACACGATCTTTTACTTGGGTTTAATGATACTGAGGTGGCTTATCCTAAGGATAAAACGCTGGTAGAATTGTTTGAAGTGCAAGCAAAGAAAACCCCCAATACGATTGCGGTTGTGTTTGAAGAAACAGAGATCACCTATAAAGAGTTGGAGAAACGCAGCCGGCAACTGGCAGTGTATTTACAACATCAAGGTGCGCGATCCAATACTTTAATTGGTATTTGCATGGATCGTTCTGTAGAAATGATCGTGGCGATTCTGGGAACCCTAAGGGCAGGAGGTGCTTATGTTCCTATAGACCCCTACTATCCACGGGAACGGGTGACTTACATGATTGAGGATAGTCTCATGAACGGCAATGCTACACATTCGGCAAAAATCCTGTTGACACAACACCATCTGAAAGTAAAATTGGAAGCGATCGTAAAAGATCAGGAAGTGGCCATGATTTCATTGGCTCCTCAATGGGATGATAATAGAGAAATTCTAAATACTAAAGGGAGATTACAAAGAAAGGTGTCTGCTGATAGTTTAGCCTATGTAATCTACACCTCAGGGAGTACCGGAAAGCCTAAAGGGGTGATGGTGGAGCATAGCGCTATCTATAATCGAATCAGCTGGATGCAGGAAGCGTATGGTTTGACACCTCAAGATCATATTTTACAAAAAACACCTTTTAGTTTTGATGTATCCGTTTGGGAATTTCTTTGGCCGGTATCATATGGCGCGAGGTTAGTTTTTGCTTTACCTGATAAGCATAAAGATCCTACTTACATTCTAGATACGATTAAAAGTAAGGAGATTACCTGGATTCATTTTGTCCCTTCGATGCTTAAAGAATTCCTACTATTAGAGGACCTATCAAAAGATTTTTGCAGCCTGCATGGTGTCGTATGCAGTGGAGAGGCCTTAGAGGTAAATACAAAAAATTTATTTCTGGATAAGCTAAAAAACGTCCGTTTATACAACCTGTATGGTCCGACAGAAGCAGCGATTGATGTTACTCATTGGCCATGTGAATTGACCAGCCCGATAGTGCCCATAGGGAAGCCTATTTCTAACACTCAGCTATACATTCTAGGTAAGAATTCCAACGAGTTACTTCCTTTAGGCATTCCGGGGCAACTATGTATTGCCGGAGCAGGCCTGGCCCGCGGCTATCTAAACCGTCCTGACCTTACGGCAGAGAAGTTTGTGGCCAATCCTTTTGGGGAGGGTAAGCTCTATTTGACCGGAGATTTGGCCCGATGGCTGCCTGATGGGAATATTGAGTTTTTGGGAAGGATGGATCATCAGGTCAAGATCAGAGGATACCGTATTGAATCGGGTGAGATAGAAACAACGCTTAACAGCCATAAGATGATCCAAAATGCTGTAGTGATTGCCAAAGAACATGCCGGGAACAAGCAATTGGTGGCCTATTATATCCCCAAAAACAGAGATGAGGATTTAGAAGCTCAGGAGCTCAAAAACTACTTGTCTGAAAGCCTCCCGGAGCATATGATTCCAGCTTTTTTCATGCCCATAACTGAAATCCCTTTAACGTCTAATGGCAAAACTGACCGTAAAGCTTTAATCGCAAAAAAACTGGAAATACGTACTACATACGACGATGCTACTCCGGTTACCGAAATAGAAAAACAGCTGGTCACTATATGGCAAGAAATCTTACAGCTAGACTCATTAGGTCTTTATGACAATTTTTTTGATTTGGGAGGGAATTCCCTGCTCTCTATTAAGCTTATAAATCGCATGAATACCCATTTGACTCATTTACCAAGATTACAAGTTTCTAAATTGTATGATTACCCCACGGTGAAAGAACTGGCAGCACACATACAATCTTTGAGAAATACTCCTCAAATAAATAAAGTACAAGATGTTTTAGAAAAGACTACAGTTTTACCTAAACGAATTCCACAAGGATCAAAACTATTCGAGCCGGAAAGTGTAAAAGGATCATTAGCGCAAGATACGGGAATGGTTTTCGATTATTATGTGCCTCTCGCCACTCATGCCTTTTTTAAAGATCATGAAGTCTTTGGGTATCCCGTAATGCCCATTGGAGGTTATGTAGAGATCATCCATACCGCCTTAAGAACATATTTAGGGATTCAACAATTTGAACTTCAGGATATTTATACTGATGATCCTTTGGTAGGATTAGAAGAAGAGATTTATTTCCTACAACTAACACTACAGAAACATGCTGATCAACGCATCAGATTTATTGTAAATGGAGGTTTAATTGGCGAAAGAGAAGAAGAGCAAATGTATATGAGAGGTTTTATCCAGCTATTGGAACCCTCAAAAAAGCAGTTAAAAGTTCAGCCTGATCCTGTATTAGACAACCCAATAAAGCTATCAAACAAAGAGTTTAGCACTTACATACCAAGCATAACTTCCAAAGAAATGCATAAGGAAGCAATACATTCATTGGAACTTGGTCTGGGAATGGCAAAAGGAATCATTGATATCTCTCCCGGAAGAATGCAGGTTATGACCCGGTTATTAAACGGAGCGCTTACGTGTGCTGTGAATTATTGTGCACATGAATTTGTGCAAAAAACAGGAAGTCCTCTAAATAAAGAGATCACTTACCTCCCCTACAGCTTAAAGAATCTGACGATCCAGTCAGTCCCCAGGCCAGAAAGGTATACTTGTCTGATAAGCATAGAAGAGTTGCTAAAAGAAAGCATGGTTGTAACCTTTAGCCTTACTAATGCTTCCGGCGAGGTAGTATTACAAGCACAAGCACTTCAATTAATTCCGGTTACCGTCGATTAAATGAAACATAAAACACAACATAGGTTAAGAATTACCAGAAAAAACAAAAAAAGTGTTACAAATGAGAGAAGAATCCCTTATTCTCTACTCGTTGACGTTGCCGTTGTTGGCATGGCTTGCAGACTTCCAAAAGCTGTTGACAAAGAAGTTTTCTGGGAAAACCTGAAGGGAGGGATAGACTCCATTGAAGAGATCAGCCCTGAACGGTGGGGCGATTTTTCCTGGTATGATCCGGATCCACAACATGAAGGAACCTCTTATTCAAAATGGGGAGGTTTTATAGCTGATGTAGATAAGTTCGATCCGTTATTTTTTGGAATTTCTCCCCGAGAGGCGGAAATGATGGACCCCAGACAACGTATCTTTTTAGAAGAATGTTGGAAATGCCTGGAAGATGGAGGCTATGCTCCTCATAGTCTTTCAAATCGTCAGGTAGGTGTTTTTATCGGGGCTGGAAGCGGAGATTATCTCGAGTTGATGCGAAGGCAAGGATTAGGATATCAGGGAGGCGCTTTTACAGGCAGCTCACAAGCGATATTGGCCGCCAGAATTTCCTATTTTCTAAATCTAAAAGGCCCTTCATTATCGATAGATACAGCTTGTTCGAGTTCGCTGGTAGCTCTGGATAGGGCCTGTAAGAGTATACAGCTAGACGAAAGCGAGTTAGCTCTTGCCGGGGGAGTCTCTCTGATGAATACCCCTGTAGGGCATATTTGGGCTAGCCAGGTGGGTATGCTTTCCAAAGACGGTAGATGTAAAACCTTTGATGATACTGCCGATGGGATGGTTCCAGGCGAAGGGGTGGGCGTTTTGTTGTTAAAACCCTTGGACAAAGCTGTTGAGGATGGAGACCGGATTTATGGAGTGATTAAAGGAAGCGAAGTCAATCAGGATGGTAAGACGAGTGGAATTACTGCACCCAGTGCCAAATCTCAAAGCGAACTACAAGAAAAGATCTATTCGAAATACCATATTCACCCGGAGACGATCTCCTACGTGGAAGCGCACGGTACTGGGACCAAGTTAGGTGATCCGATAGAAGTGGATGCGCTAACGGAATGCTTCAGAAAACATACCGATAAAATACATTACTGCGCTTTAGGGAGTGTAAAGACGAATATAGGACATACTGCAATGGCGGCCGGTGTTTCAGGAGTGATTAAAACCTTGTTAATGCTCAAACATCAACAACTGGTGCCTCACTTGCATTATCGAAAAATCAATAGTGAAATCACGTTAGAAGATAGCCCTTTTTACATCAATACGGAGTTAAAAAAATGGGAGACGGAGCATAATGAGCCAAGACGGGCAGCAATAAGTAGTTTTGGGTTTAGTGGTACCAATGCCCATGTAGTAATCGAGGAATACCGTGAGGAATTTCCGACCTCCGACGCCACGCCATCTGCTTTCAGCCCATGTATTGTTCCTCTGTCAGCCAGGAATGAAGAACGCTTACAAGCAGTCGTTCAAAACATGGCTAACTACCTGGATAATGCCTCTAAAACGGAAGAATTACAACTACCAGACCTTGCCTATACCTTGCAAGTGGGCAGAGAGGCAATGGAAGACCGATTGGCATTAGTAGTAGAAAATATAGCTGAACTAAGAGAACAGCTAATTAATTATCAAAATGGGAATAGGAAGCACCTTCTTACCGGAAATGTCAGAAAGGACAACGATAATTTCATATTCGAAGGAAATGCGGGAAAATCGTTCATTAAAACAGCTATTGAAGATAGAGAACTCGATGCCTTGGCCCGCATCTGGGTTAAAGGAGTGGCGATCGAATGGAACCTTCTGTATGAGGATCATAGACCTCGTAAAATAAGTTTGCCCACCTATCCTTTTGTGAGGGAGCGATATTGGATCCCGGTATTAAAAGAGGTAAGTCCGTCAATCGAGATCACCGATCAACTTCATCCGCTCCTGCATCGTAATATTTCGGATTTTTTTGAGCAGAAATACCAAAGTGTTTATACAGGCCAGGAAGTTTTTCTATCGGATTATCAGGTAAGGGGACAGAGAATAGTTCCGGAAGTAGCGTATTTGGAGCTGGCACGGGAAGCAGGTGAGCGAAGTACGTGTCGACTTGTTACACAATTCAAAGACATCGAATGGTTAGCCCCGATACCAATACACGACCATCCACAATCTATCCAGGTTAAGCTACATAAAGATCAGCAGGAAGTGAGCTATCAAATCTGCAGTATAAATGGTAGTGCGTCCTCAGAGATCATTCACGGGAAAGGAACATTACATAGTGGGTCATTGCAATCACCTTCATGCTACGATGTAGCCGTTATCAAGAGCCGATTGACAAAGCAAGAAAAAGGCACTACTTGTTATCATTGGTTCCATAAGCTGGGTTTGCAGTATGGTAGTAGTTTTCAGGGCATGGACAGGTTATATCATGATGACGGAGAAATATTAAGCAAATTGAATTTACCCATAGAAGGGGATTATACGTTGCCTCCGGGCATTTTGGACAGTGCCCTACAGGCTTGTATAGGCTTTGATTTAGGTAAAGAAATCAATAAGTTATACCGCCCATCAAAAATCAAAGAAGTAACCATTTATGGCGATGTGCATCAGACTCGCTGGAGCTATGTTCGAAAAAATAACACCAACTCTCAGAATGGTACAAGATTGAATTACGATATCGATTTGTTAGCTGAGGAGGGGGAGGTGCTGTTGCGTTTTAGAGAAGTTGCGATGCAAGAAGTAGATCATTCTTACCAACTTCAGGAACCTGTAAGTGAAGATCGATCCCACCCACACTATTATGAGGCCATATGGAAAGAAAAAAGTATTTCTGAAGTTGTTGACCTGAATTCGTTTCAACATACAGTGGTCCTGGGGGGTGGTTCTGTAGCTTTGGCTAAGAAATTAACTGAAATCCTTGGCTTCCAAGTAATAGTACTTAATCAAAAGAGCAAAGAAGAAAATTATCTCAGCACTCAGGAATTAATACAAGCAAAATTAAAGCTGAAAGAAAAAGCCAATATACTGGTAGTCTATCGTAACAAAGAGTTTACGGATTTTAGCTTCCTTAGTGGATTATTAAAAGCGTCAGAGCTTGAAAATTCAAGATTAACGGGAAAAACCATAGGGGTTGACAATCTATCGATCAAGGAAATAGCAACCCTTACGGAGATCATTCAAGCAGAACAGAAAGACGTTACCAAAGAAGTGCGCTATTTATCTCATAAGCGCGAAGTCCTTCAATTACAAGCGATATCTGAAGACCCTGATGGCGATTTGCCTGTAAGAGAAAAAGGAGTTTACCTGATTACCGGTGGAACGGGCGGGTTAGGGTTGGCTTTTGCCGAGTACCTATCCAAAAGAAAAGACGTCCGTTTGATTTTAATTGGCAGAAGTGAAAGAAGTAACGTCAATGCTTCGGAACTGGAAAGGCTAAGAGCGGAGTACTACTCTTGCGACATTACCGATAAGAAATCGGTTTTTACCTTGATCGGCAATGTTTTGAAAGCGTATGGAAAATTGCATGGGATCATTCATAGTGCAGGCATTCTTCAAGATAGTTTTGTGCATGAGAAAACCAAAGAGGGGGCCCTTCAGGTACTAGCTCCTAAGATCAAGGGGGCGCTTCATCTGGATGAGGCTACCCAGACGATTCCCCTGGATTTTATCGTATATTGTAGTAGCCTCTCCGGTGTGATAGGGGGTATAGGGCAGGCAGATTATGCAAGTGCGAATTCCTGGCTGGATCATCATGCGCGCCATCGTAACCAGCTAAGGGCAGCGGGCAAAAGAAGTGGTCATACCGTAAGCATCAACTGGCCTTATTGGAAAGAAGGGGGCATGAAAATGGCAGATGACTATCTTCAACTCATCCAAGCACACACAGGTATGAAGCCCCTCAGTACCTCAGATGGAATCGAAGCACTGAAAGCAGCGTTACGTACCTCATGTGATCAATTTGTGGTGATATCAGGCGATCCTGTTTGGTTAAAATCAACTTTAGGGGAGCCATCTTCTGAAAAAAAATCATCAACGGCCAGACAATCATCGGTACGTGAGACCCTTCTCGACCTTCTCTCGAAGGTCTTTGGATTTAAAGAAACAGCAACGATACTGGAATATTCCTTTGAAGAGTTGGGAGCTGATTCTATTCTGTTGATGCAATTTCGCAATGAACTGGAAAAGCAATTCGACCTCCCAATTCATCTTTCGGAGATCATGGACACCCCAAATGTGGAAGAGTTCTTGAACTACATGGAGTCGGAGCTGCCAACAAGCCAACAGGACTTTCAGGAACCTGTTACGTCTGGTCAACGGGTACGGGTCTCAGATTCAACCCCTAAAGTTTCTGAAGTGCTCGATACGACGAGTCCCAAGATTCCGAACACCATTTTTGTGCTGACCCCTCCTCGCTCGGGTTCTACTTTATTTCGGGTGATGCTGGCAGGCCATTCCAACATTTTTGCTCCTCCGGAACTGCATCTCCTGAGCTATGATAGTATGGGAAGCCGTGCATCGCATCTGCAGGGAGGTAGGAAAATGCGCAAAGACGGATTGATCCAGGCATTTGCTACATTATACGCTAATGATGTTGAATTGGCGAAGAAAGAGATATTCGAATGGGAACAGGAGAATGTACCTATCGAATATATTTATACTAAACTGCACCAAAAATTGTCGGGAAGGCTTCTAGTAGATAAAACCCCGACATACGGGATGGAATTCGATACACTGTCCAGGGCAGAAAGTCTATTCGATGCGCCCGTTTATATTTATCTGCATCGGCATCCTTTGGCAGCTATGGGCTCTATGGTTAAGAACCGATTTCATAAAATGGCAGGATCAATATTACCTCCCTGGACTTTTGCTGAAAATGTCTGGACACATACAAACGCAAATATTCAGCAGTTTTTTCAGGCCATTCCGGAGAGTAGAAAACTCAGTGTAGCCTATGAAGACCTGGTAAAAGCTCCAAGGGTAACCTTAAAACAGATCTGTAAGTCTTTGCATATTGATTTTGAAGAGGAGATGTGTTTGCCATATGATCAGTCTTCCAAAAAGATGACCAATGGCCCGCATGGAGACTCTTTGATGATGGGTGATCCGAACTTTTTTAAACACACTGCCATCGACCCCTCACTTGCTGAAGGGTGGAAACCCTATGTCGATCGTTGGAATACCCTTGATCAAAATACCCGTGACTTGGCAGTTTCTCTACATTATGGTAGTATTGAGAAGGAAAACAACATCACGCCACACAAAAAAAAGAGGTCTGCGCGGTGGGATTTAAAAAATGAGTTCCCGGAGCTGGAGATTTTACAAAAAGAAGGTCGGGAGCCTCCCATTATTTGGTTCGCTCCCATATTGGGTAGAGTAGACCCTTATCGCAAGCTGGCAAAGCAACTTGTAGATGGTATCCCTTGTTACGCTGTGCACTCCCCGCATTATATAAATACAAACAGACCAATAGATACAAGCACTATATATCATCAGGCCGCTTATTTCGCGGATCAGATCATTAAATGGAGAGAAAAGATGTCTTGGAGCCCTGCTATTCCAATTCGTCTGGGAGGTTATTCTTATGGAGGGATTGTTGCTTTTGAAACACTGTCGGAATTACAAAAACGAAATACGCCAGTCGGGCAGATTGTCATTTTAGATAGTGTATGTCCGGAAGGGGGCTTTCATAAGAAACTATTCGATTCCGTGAATCTCGGGGGTACGACGTTAGATATTGCTTTCAACGCACTTTTTTTTCTAAATCGTATCGAATGTACTGCAGAGGAAATAGCGGCTCTTTGTCAGATCAATGATGATCCGGAATTGATAGAGGCACTGTTGACAATGGGTTTTGAAAAAGGGCTAAAAGGGAATAAAGAGTCCTATAAGAAGTGGATAGCGCAAACGCAGAGCGTAGTATTGAAGAACCAGACTGCCCTCTCTGACTATTCGGTAAGCGAGTTGCCCCAACCAGAGGAAGTTGCCTGTCTTTTTATCCGAAGAAGTAAGCAGGAGATATTTTATGAGCTTTCCGAAGGGCCGTTGACAGATTTAGATAAAAAGAGAAAGAAGATCAACCAGGCATATTCGGCATTAAATCCTATCGAATCCTGGAAAAAACTATTTCCGAACTTCAAACACGCCGTAAGTCCAGCCAAAGATCACCAGAGTATGCTTACGGATGACAAAAGTACTGCGCTCATCGTCAAAGAACTTGATAAGTGGTTGCTCTGCAAGAGTTAGAAGAATCCTATGCAAAACCTGATTTTATGACCCTCAGGCCTAATTTTTTTTGCGTATAAATGGGGGATTTTTAACGGGCCCCATGTTTGACTTTTGCACAATAAACGGATTTGTTTAAGGCCAAGGCCCAAGACTGAATATCTATCTCACCTCTATACACATGGTTAATTTTAAGCAATATGTAAGAACATGATAGTATGCCGCAAATGATCAAATTTATGCGGACATCAAATTTTGTTGATGTACTAAAATCCTCGATACCTATCATCATCGGTCTTCAGTTATCCAATGCTCTACCTGTAATAAATTTGATATTGATAAGAAGTTTTGGTGTGGAGGTAGTAGGTGGTTTGGGATTGGCTTCCTCCGGTAATCTTATCTTTGCAGCACTATTGACAGGTGTTGGAGCCGTTTTGCAAATTTCTGTTGCGCAAAGTCTCATCTCTGAAAAAGTAAACGCCAGGCTAATCTTAGGAACTTCACTTTTCTGGATCTTTGGATTATCCCTATTGGTGGCCGTTGTCGGCCTGTACACACTTCCCAATTTAGCTGCTTTTGTGACTGGCAACGATGAGGTGCAGCTTCATTTTATCGCATTTTTACGTGTATGGTTATCGATAGGCTTCGTGCCTTTTTCTCTATCCCAGATCTTGAGGTACTACTACCTTGGGAAAAAGCGCAACCACATGGTACTATCCATCATAGCCATATCGATCATTTCTAATATTGCTTTGAATTGGTTGTTCTTACATGGATACGGAGGAATAGCCTACGTGGGTATCAAAGGGTTAGCGTTGGGTAGGTCAATCTCCCGTATCATTGAATTATGCTTGTTTCTGTTCATCCTTCTGCGAGAGGAAGGGAATAGATGGTTTCTTTTCGACTACAAAGTAATGTTTAATCAACTAAAATACAGTAGCACTACAAGTCTGAAATTTATATCAGAGGCAATTTTCGTTATGGTGGTTTATGTGCTCATTGATCGATTACAAGATGTATCATTAGCATCACATCACATACTCATGCGTATCTGGATGGTTATCTATACGCTTCTTACAGGAGTGGCCATAAGTTCACAAAGTTTCATAGGCGAAGCATTAAAACAAAAGCGATTAGCAGAGGCAAGAAGGTGGAGATTGAGCACGTTTAATGTGATATTTGTATTCTCCGTTTTAGTACTGGTATTCTTAAATGTATATCGTTTCGAAATCATCGCCTGGTTTACAATAGAACCGGAAGTGATTCAAAAAGTTACTGGAATTATTATTCCTCTGAGTCTTTCCATTATTTTTCAGACCTATTCGATCAGTTCCAGCTATTATTTGATTGCGTTAAAGCAGAATCGTACCGATTTTCTTGTTTCATTGATCATAAATTGGTGCATTTTCCTTCCCATTGCCTTTCTTGGAATTACATATTCTAAGACCTTGGAATGGGTCTGGTCAATTGTGGCTATTTTTGAATGTGTCCGTAGTGGTATATATTTTATAATCAATCGGAAGAATCGACCTATTAAAGTATGAATGATATGACACGGATTACAGATAAGACAAGAAGTTAGGATCACTTCCAAAACTCAGAATATAGCTTCTAGAAAAATCTGTGTTTTCTTTTCTCTCTCATTCGGAAAACCCCTTTATTTCGTGCTTTAATTAGTGGCTCTAAGAAAAGAAGAAAAACACGCTTACTGACACCTGCAGCGTGGTTTTTAGCGAAAGACTGAATCGAATCTATTTTTATTTTAGGACGGTACAAACTCCGCCATTATCAACTAAAACTCCGTAACCCTCCACTAAAATTCCGCGACCAGTAATCAAAACTCCGTAACCCTCCACTAAATGTACCGTCCATCGACTATTTCAGACTACAAATGACTGGGCGGCTGGATATACAATCAATCTCATCGAAAAAGCCCCCTAAAAGAAGCGAAAATTTTCCCTGGTTTAGGGGAGAAAATAAAGTTCCCTGATTTTACAAAAATGGAAAGTATAATAAAATCAGGGCAATCGCATTTAAAAATTGAGTAGTTTTTCTCTGTATTGACTATTGTAAGCTGCTCGCTGGATTTTCTGTGACTTGGGTATTTTGTCGGTGTTTCTTTCGATCAATGTGAGCGCAATTTTGTTGATGATACTAAAGTTCTCCGCAGGATATCCCTTCCGTTTTCTACTCGCATCTTCTTTAAAAAGGACATCCAGCATCCAGTGAAGATTGTTTTCTATGCGCCAATGCGCGCGAATGTTCGCATTGAAGACCCGCGCTTTTTTCTTTTTTACTGCTGATGTAGTATCGGGTCGAGGTGGTGGTTTTGCCGGTTGATTTCTCCATTCTCTGGGCTTCTATACGAATGAGGGTGGCTAAACCCGGCCATCCCTGGTCGTCATCCAGCAAGGTGAGGTCCTCGATAACCGT
>JBCDKO010000060.1:0-20999 GCA_038746525.1 Bacteroidota bacterium | reverse complement strand
GAACTGGAAGAGGGTGAGGCTTTGGTATTTTTTCTCCATAATTTTGATCGTTAAATATTACTTTAAGTTACTGAAAAACAATAGTTTAACCAAGCAATACCGCCATCAAAAATAAAATATTTATTAAGAGCCTAATTCAATAAGACTATTTGGTAATGTGTTTTAATAGTAACCGATTGATCTTGAACAATACGAAAATACCTGGGTAAATAGTAGGATAGAAAAACAAAAAAACCACTTTAAGTGGTGCAAGAAGCGGTTTCGATTGTTTTTACTTATTATCCAGCAGAAGCGGAGACACTGACGCCCTCACTTCAAGATACAGCGCATTAATTAGTTATATTCAATAAATTTTTTTGTTAACCGATCCTATGTTCAACGCTATAGGAAAGATGGTCCTGCTAAAGAGGGAGGCATTCTGCTGGCTACATTCGAGTTAAACGGGAGCAGGTTCGCCTGTAGTGATAGTTACATCAAACATGAATGGACTTTCACACCTGGCATCTCAAATTGGGTAGACTGTAAATCGGACCAGGAAATTGAAAATTTATATTCAAAACTATCTGTAAATGGAAATGTAATATTCCCATTGGATAGCTATAGCTTCAGTCCAAAATTTGCCTTCTTGAAGACCGATTCGGGGTTTCTTGGCAATTGAATTTGAATCTTTAATTGTAGATTTAAACTACCTTTATCTACTTAACTAATCAATAGAGTAGGCCATCAATCAGACAACTACATTGAAATGAGAATAATAATCTTAGTGGGCATAGTTTATTACTCCCTAATTAGTGCATGGACCTTACAAAAGCCTAGTAAGTTAAAAGAAGTAGAATGGCTGATAGGTACATGGGAAAATAAGACTAGAAGAGAGATAGGAGTAGATGATCGATGGTTCGAATCCTTTTTTAAATATACTCAAAAAGCACCAAAAAACCTTATTTTAAGCTAAATAAGAACTATTCGGTTACCACTTTTCCTGTTAACCGAATTGCTAACGAATTATATGAAAATACTTAGATAATTTGGATAGGTTTAGAAACAAAAAACCCTTCATACATTTCATGTGAAAGGTTTTGCTTTGGTTTGCTTCGTTAAAAGCAGAGGCGGAGGGATTCGAACCCCCGGTACCTCGCGGTACAACGGTTTTCAAGACCGCCGCATTCGACCACTCTGCCACGCCTCTGTGATTTTTCTAAATTTTGGTTCGCAAAACTAGGTTTTTTAAGTAAACGCACAAATTGATTTTAATTGAAAAATGGAGCAATGGCGTTTTTTAATTTTTCTGGCATTTTTACAGGTTTTCCGGTTTCCAGATGCATAAACGCAAGAGTGGTTTCACCAGAATTGATAAGTTCGCTAGTCTCATTACTTATCTCATACAAGAATCGTATTCTTGCCCTTGGCATTTCCGGTACTACCACTTTGACAGTAAGTAAATCATCGTACTTTGCGGGATGATGGTATTGAATGGAGAGATCTAAAACGGGCATGCCAATGCCACCATCCTCCATTTCCTTATAAGGATAGTGAAGAGATCTAAAAGCCTCTACTCTTGCTATTTCGTAATACTTTGGATAATTACCATAATAGGCGAAACCCATCTTATCAGTATCTGCATACCTTACACGAATTTTTATCTCAAAAGAATACATTAGCGATAGATTCCTTCTCTATTTAATGCACGCTGAAATTTACGTGCATTTTTATTATGCTCTGTCAGTGTTTTGGCAAAAACATGGTATCCAGAAAAGTCTTCTTTGGCACAGAAATACAGATAACTATGATTCTCATAATTGAGTACGGCTTCTAATGCCGCTATGGATGGCATGTTTATGGGACCTGGTGGAAGCCCTGTATACTTGTAGGTGTTATAAGGAGAATCGAATGCTTTGTCATTGTTCAAAATCCTACGGATGTTAAAATCACCCATGGCGTACACCAGAGTAGGATCTGCTTGTAAAGGGATTCCTCTCTGTATTCTATTTATATAAACTCCGGCCACGGTAGGTGCTTCTTCCATCTTGTTGGTCTCTCCCTGAACGATGGATGCTAAAGTTGAAACCTCTACAGGAGTCATATTCAGATTTTTCGCTTTCTCCATACGTTTATTTGTCCAAAAAAGATCATATTCTCGTTTTATCCGGTCCAAAATCTCTTTTGATGTGTCAGTCCAATAGACTTTGTAGGTATTGGGAATGAACATACTTATGAACGTATTTGGGTTGAATCCATAATTTTGTGCGGTAGTATCAGCAAGAAGTAGCTGTGCCATATCTGCTGAATCTATCTCAAGGTTTTGAGTGAGTTTTTTTGGAAGCTCTGATAATAGCCTGGCATTTGAGAAAGTAAGGTTAACGGGTGTTTGTTCTCCTGAACGAAGCAGATTGATAAGTTGCAAATTCGTCATATCTGGTTCCAATGCATACATACCCGGCTTTAGGTTGGTATCCAGGTCTTTCAATCTTGCTAAAAAACCAAAAGATACAGCATCATTAATAATTCGTTCTTTTGATAATGCATTTTGGAATTCTTTCCAACTCATGCCATGTGGTATAGTAAGAAGTCGTGCCTGATCTTCTACCAAAACATTCGATGTATACAGGATTTGGTAGGTATAAAAGGCGAATGATGAGAGCATCATTGCAAAAACCAACAGAAAAATGGCAATGAAGTTTTTCTTACGCATAGTCACAAAAATAGAAATGCTTATTCAAGTATGTATTTTGGATAAACAAATGCTGACCAATGGCCATGATGGGACAATGAGATTGGTTCCTTAAAAGGTAACAAAATGGGTAAATTCAAGTCGTCTGCGCCAATGCTCACCTCAATCTGTCTTTTTTTGAAAAAAGTGATGATAGACTCTCGGGTAGTGTTGCTGTTACTGATTTCCTTACTTTCAAAGATTTGAAAACCTATTTTGTCCATTTTATCAGAGCAGAGCGCTAGTACGTACGAATCAGTCATAGCTATTTTTCCACTTAGTTCGCTAGAGGTAAACGAGATTACCTTATTCATTTCTTTCAGTTGAATAGGAATATGGGTTGGTGAAAAGTTCAAAGCTTCTCTCCGACATTTAAAAACGGCCTCCTTAGCTGACCATACGATCCAATACTCTCTTTCATGTGATAGTAACTCATCATATTGATTCAAAATCAACTGAAATGCTCGGTCTCCCCGAACTTTAAGTTTAGGGTCTTTTAGGTCAACTATGTCTATTCCTAACATCTATTAAATAAAGTATCAGTTACTTACATTTGTTCGGCATTATCACTCTAAGTATTTTCCGCATTTGTTTTGATCTTTTTAGTGAAGGGGATGAATGACCAGATGATATAAGGAGCTCCACTTGTTAAATAAAAAAACCAATGTAAAATATCGGCTAGACGAGAGGTTTCAAATAATCCATCTACCGTACCTTCAAAATTGGTAATTAACTCGTATACTCTAAAAATCACTGTGAACGAAATAAAGAAAAGGAAAAGCACCAATAGATAAGTATTCTTTTTAAAAAGATGAAGTGTGCTTGCGAAAAGAAAGAATCCATAAACAATAAGGTACTCCTTAAAAGAGATATTCAGGATTAATAGGTTAGAAAGGTGAAATAGACCAAGAAGCCAAAGCCAAAGTCTCCAATGCCTCTTGGATCGAATAAGAAAGTAAAAACCAGACATTTCAAACAATGGGACCAGATATTCCATCGGTTCAATAAGAAATGTGGGGACATAAATAAAATAGGGTGCTAGAAGTTCTCTTCTATTTAGCGAGTAATAGCCTTCATAATACCATCTTAGAATACCACTCGTGCTTGTATCAAAATCGATCCACATAAGTGCCTTAGGAAAGCCAGCACTGAATATGCCAAAGCAAATAATGATGGCAAAAAGACCTGTATAAATGTCCTGCTCTTCGATAGGAAGTGGTTTATCTGGGTAGATGGCTAGCTTACAACCTGCATTGGTTTTACTAAGCGTAAAAAACAAAAAGGTAAGCAAAATGCTATGATCTATTTTGCCAAACGAATAAGCTATACCGTCTAAAAAAATGAGAAGAATAAAAGCTAGAAAAGAAAAAATCCGTGCTTTTAAACCTATTATCACCGCTAACAAAGAAAATACATACATCCATTGCAAGGAAAGTAAAACTTCATGAGAAGGGAAGCCACCGATTATTTGCCCAATGATGTTGAAAACGTGCGGTTTATGAAAAGAATCGGGGAATTGAGCAACCCAAGTCCAGGTTGTAGTGCCAAAGCACAACATGTAAGTAGCGATGAATATTCTCACAACCGACAGACCAACACCATCTTCAGCTACATGAGCGTTTTTTTTAATTAACTCAAAAACTGATGCCCACCTTAGATCAATAGAGTAAGTAGCTTTTTTCATCTAGAATTTCTTTTAGCTCAGATGGAAATGTAGTTTGATACTTTCTGAAAAGAAAAAGTGAATCAATACATCCGATCCCTCTTAGTTTTGAACGCCACCTTACTTTTGCCACATCAATTTCTTCCTTAGATCCGTTTTTCATTCCGAAACTACTTCTCTGAAAGGCTCCAAAATAATGTGTAGGTGCAGGATCTAAGAAATAGGCTACATCAATAGGAATTGTATCTCTTCTTTCTTTTGAAATACCGTACAATTGAGCGCTTTTAAAAGATACTGTTTCATTTGTTGAAGAAATCAATGCAATACCTCCTGGCATAACAATTGACGGATAGATCTCTAGTCCCAAATACTTAAAAAGCATAGGAATAAAAAGTAGTGCACAAATGACGTAAAACCTTAATTTATAAGGATACCCTTCCATTTTAATAGGATTTTTCGAAAATTTGATTTTTTTCTTTTGCAAGAACAAAACCACAACGCCTAAGACGGCTAGAAATCCAAGGCCATAGGTTAGATTAATACCTATAAAGATCCTTATGAATAAGACAATTATCAGATAGATAAATATCAATCGATTAAGATATTTCATCATGGTCACATCTTTATTTAATCCAAAAAGTACCTTAACCCGGTAGAAAGTGCGATATTACTTACGTCATCCGCATAATACCGATTGATGTTTCTACCAATAGTGCTTTGAAAATTTAGTTCAAATCTATTGAACGTTTGCTGATAGTAGAGTCCTAGGCTATATTCTTGATCGTGTCTTTTTGTATCTCGAATGTTAAGAATAAAATAATCTTTATTAGCCTCAATTCGCTGAACTAATATCCTTAGGTCAATGGTGTCTATTCCTAGCATATATTAATTTAAGTCTATCGATGTGCCAATCATCACTGCAAGATTGGTTTTATCATCATTATAATAGCGATTAAAATTATGACTCAAAGTCAATTCTGCAAGTACTTGAATATTATTGAGTTTTTTGGAAAAACCAGTTCCTAGGGAATACTCAATATCATGTTTCCCTTTATCTTGGATAGTAGTAACGAAGTAATCGCGGTTATTTTCAATCCGCTGAATAAGAAAACCAAAACTCTCATCGCTCTTTTTATCTACTCTTACAAAAATATGGTCACTATTACCACCCGGTCCAATACCAGCTCCTAATAATTGTCCATTATTGGTATAGCCTTGTGTATTTACACCATGAGCATAAAATGAAGGAGTAGCTCGATATAGATATGATTGATTTCTTGATAAATTGATATGTTCATATACAAGTAATATTTCCTTTTTGGTTTTAGTTATAGTTTTCTTCTCAAATCCAACCGAGTATCCTCTAGAATGCTCCGGCTCTACTATTGTACCTCTCGTTCTTCCTGTAAAGTCATTTTTTGCAAACTCTGCATAAGCTCTAAACCCTATGGAAGGAAAGCTCCAATCAATAAAAACAGAAGCCATTTGATCGAATGTATCGTTTCCGGTATTAAGTCCTTCTCTTGTTTCGCTTTCCGAGTTATAAATTGTGGAAAATAAGTCCTCAACTTCAAAATATCTTGTTTGCTTATATAATACTTTTCCTAATCCAATCCTAAGGTTGTCCAGGAATCCGGGTGAATATCCAAAGAATAACGCATTGTAGTATCTTTCATCATTTTCGTTTATCTCATCAAAATAATTTGATTCAATTAGAATTCCAGTTATGAAATTGACCTCCATTTCACCAAGTTTTTTACCCAGAGAAAAAGGCTCACTTCCTAAACGCAAATGAGGAAATCCTCCACCCTGTTGACTGAGGAGAATAGGATTAAACATAGACGGCCCGAAAGAATAATTTTGTGTAGAAAGACTAGAAATGAACTTTCCAG
Source organism: Bacteroidota bacterium (assembly GCA_038746525.1). GTDB lineage: Bacteria > Bacteroidota > Bacteroidia > Cytophagales > Cyclobacteriaceae > Ekhidna. The sequence continues at coordinate 14,737 of JBCDKO010000060.1, read as the reverse complement.
TTTGGAACTTTATCTCTGACTGTCCGGGATGAAAATATAGGTCCGAATCTTCACCATATCTCTGTACCCAATCCAGATAATCTCTAGTCTGAAAAAAAAATTGATAGCCAAATTGATTTGGAATTTCTTCATTCCTTGGAGCTAAGTCATAGTCAGCATTTTGAGAAAAAAATACAACAGGCATCAACTGGTATGATAGCTTCCCTTTCTTGCCTTCAATACCCCCGTGAAGTTCAAAAGTTGCACCTTTTCCTTTCCAAACGGGCCCATCATTAAAGCCTCTAGGATAAGATGAGTTGAAAGAAACTCGAGTATTTAAATCAAGGAATTCAAATGATTTTTCAGATTGGACAACAGATGTATAAAATCCAATTGTAGTTGTATCATTGGTCTTATTAAGCTGATTTAATAAGAATCCAGGAGTTGATTTTTGGGAAAAAAGCAAGTGCTGAGAAAAAAATAAAAAGAATAAAAAGTTCGATTTCATAAAGAGAAGCTTCATTGAATTTTTACTTTAAATGAATGAATAAAGACTATCTCTTTATCAATTTATCAATAAACATTTCTATATCTTTTAAAAAAGCTATTAGTTTTTGGATGAAACTTAAATCAGTTAGATAGTTTATATTCTCTGAGAATGATTTTTTAAACCTTAAATATCCGGTCTTAAGAATTAGTTTCTTAAAAAAAAGTGTAACTAGATCTTCAAAATTAGCTTGGTTCTTTAAGGAGTAAGAGAGATAATCGGAATATACAGGATGTTTAAGGAGCTTATTAACAACATAAACTCTGTCACTTATTGTTGGGCCTACCCCTTTTTTAAATCTATTAAGATTACTTTGAGATTTTGAATGAATATGGAATTTATTTAAGTCTTTATTAATAAGTACGAATTTTTTATTAAAACATATTCTCATCCAAAACTCAAAATCAACAATTTGATCAAGTGCTTCGTCAAAGTATCCATATTCTTTAAAAAGATCTTTGTGCATAAGGCCTACTATTGGCTCTCCTAAAAAATTATAATTTAATATATCTGAGTTAAAAGTATCTATGACCTGTTCAGGATAAATCAAACCACCTTTTGGGAAATAGTTTGCAAGCTTCTTGTTCAAGCGGTGGATTTTTAAATGTTTTGTTTGTTCTTTTTCAGTGAAATAAGACCTATCTGAGATCGCAAGTTTGACTTTAGACTTTTTTGCGGCACTAAGTAATTTTTCTACCGTTTCAGGTTTCATATAATCATCCTGAAATTGAAACTTTATCCATTCCCCGGTGGCATGCTTAATGCATTTATTCCAATTTTTTACCATTCCCAGATGTGTTTCATTCTTCAAGTGAACCATTCTAGGATCTTTTCTACAAAAGGTTTTTATGATGTTATTAGATTCGTCTGTGGAACAGTCATCGATTATCAAAATTTCCAGTTTTTGATAGGTCTGATTACAAATGCAATTCAAACTCTTTGCTAAATACTTTGAGCCATTATATACAGGTAAACAAATTGTAACGACACAACTCAAAGGAATAAAATAGTTTTAATAATGATTGAATTTTCTTTTTTTGGATTACAAGTATTTCTAATGCAGTGATCTTTTAAGAACTATTAATGAATCTGTAACTTATATAGTTTCATCTAAGGTTATCAAGGTAATATTCAGTTATTTGAGCTAGACTAAGTATATAGTTTAATTATGTAATGTCCAATTTGCCACAACAAAGAAAATAACAACGAGTTTAGGCAAAGGAAATGATGATAGATACAAGAGATTCATTTCAATACGTAGAGTGTGGCGATTGTCGATGCGTTTAGTTAAAGGAAATACCAGATAATATATCTGACTATTATTTTAAAATTATTATTCATATTTAAAAAGAAATTCAAATTCATTAGAAAAATTTACAAAAAAGCAAATAATTCTTTCAAGGTTAAATCAAGGCATACCTTTGTTTGGCAGGTTATTAACGCCTTTGTTTCCTAGGCATTTAAAGTGGTTAAATATCCACTGTAGAATAGGTTTTGATTCTAAAATATTAGATGTAGGTTTAGGGGCTGGAAGATTGCTCTTAAAATTGAATGAATATGGATTTGAAAATCTTACCGATATTGATCCCTTTATTGAGAGAGATATTGTTTATGAAAATGGAGTCAAGATTTATAAAAATCAATTGAAGAGATAATTGAACAATATTATTTTCCTTATGCTACATCATTCTTTCGAACATATGAGTCATTCTCAATCTGTTTTAAAGAAGCTAAAATCTCTTCTATTATCAGAAGGAAGTATTTTAATAAGAATTCCGATGGCGGATTCCTACGGCTATGAAAAATATGGATCAAATTGGGTAGAATTAGATCCACCGAGTTTTTTTTCTTCATACCCCAAAAAAGCATGCAATTATTAGCTCCTGACCATTCTCTTAAAATCTACCAATGTTTTACATTATTCTAGCAATTTCGAATTATAGGAAATGAGAAATAGATAAATGATATTCCCTCGATATCAAAAGAAAAATTATTATCAATAAAGGAAATGAAAGAAATGAACAGGTTTGTAGATAATCTTAACAATCAACTTCGGGGTTCGCGAGCCTGCTTTTATTTTTCTTGGAACAGAGTTTTATGACTGCTTGATCAATTTATTGGTTTCGTATTAAATTTTCAAAAGAATGACTAAATATTCATTGGTAACTGGTGGAGCGGGATTCATAGGGGCTCATGTTGTAAGAGATTTAATTACAGATGGACATAAAGCCATTGTTCTTGATGACCTTTCCGGTGGGTATAAAGAGAACTTACCTGATCAGGTTGATTTTATCAAAGGTTCAATCACAGACCACCAACTTTTAGAAAAAATATTTAATGATTACGAAATTCAATATGTATATCATCTTGCTGCCTATGCTGCTGAAGGATTAAGTCATTTTATTAAACGTTTCAATTATAATAACAACTTAATAGGAAGTGTGAATCTGATCAATGAGTCAATTAAGCACAAAGTGAAGTGTTTTGTATTCACATCCTCTATTGCCGTTTATGGCGCCATTTCACCTCCAATGAGTGAAGACATGACTCCAATACCTGAAGATCCATATGGAGTTGCCAAGTTGGCAGTTGAACAAGATCTGAAAGTATCACATGAAATGTTTGGATTAAACTATGTGATTTTTAGACCTCACAATGTTTATGGAGAATTTCAGAATCTTGGTGATAAATATCGAAATGTAGTGGGTATTTTCATGAACCAGTTAATGCAAAATAAACCTTTAACTATATTCGGAGATGGTAGTCAAACCAGGGCTTTTACATATGTTGGGGATATTTCTCCAATCATTGCTAAATGCGTTCATAATGAAAAGATGTATCAAGAAATCTTTAATGTAGGAGCAGATCGAAATTATTCTGTAAAAGAATTAGCTATAAAAGTAATAGAAGCCATGAAAATTGATAGTGGATTGAAGTTTACTGAAGCAAGAAATGAAGTTTTACACGCATATTCAGATCATTCAAAAACCAAATCATTTTTTGGAGAATATGCTAAAACAAGTCTTGAAGAAGGGCTTAAAAAAATGGCAGATTGGGCGAGAGAAAATGGCATCAAGAAAAGTAGTAAATTCAAGGACATAGAGATAAATGAAAAATTACCCTCAATTTGGTTAGAAGATTAAATGACAGTGAGCCTCCAACTTTTTAGCTTCTCTACTAATATTTTCGCTATCCCTTTTTCATCATAAGAACCAGTAATAAGCTTATATGCATTTTCTGATATCTTTTCTCTTTTATGGAAGTCCGATTTTAGCTCGATAATCGCCTCAGCGATTTTTTCCGGATGTGCGGTAGTCATTTTTATATCTGAATTATCGATAAAAATTTCTTTAATAGCAGGAGTATCTTTCGTAATTATACATTTCTTAATTGCAGCATATTCATAGACTTTGTTAGGGACTACCATATCAGTTTTGATAGAATCTCCAAAAATCCCTAAACAAAGATCAAATTGATTGATAATTGGACTGATCTTGTCATAGTCTACCCAGCCTCTAAATTTGATATTTCCAGGATTCAATCTGTCTGACAATTTTTTAATTTTTTTATACAAAGGTCCACTACCAACAATATCAAAGATTACATCTTCATTTTTCAGGATTAAAGCAGCCTCAACAATTTTATCAATTCCTTGAAGAGGAATAAATCCGCCATGAAATCCTATTGTAAACCGTTTATTTGGGACAGAAAGTTCTGGTTTAAAAATGCTGGTATCTACGCCAATTGGTACCACCAAGATATTTTCTTTTGATAAATTATATTTCTTGATTATAAAATTCTTATCTTCCTGAGTGTCCATGAGAATGATATCGCTGTTTTTAAACGCGACCCAATCTCTCAGGTATTTTTCAGGAGCAGTCCACCATTTGCCATAATCTATAGTTCTTGTTAAATATTTAGAAATCAAAGGATCAAAAATAATAGGCTTGTTTGCTAGTTTTCGGATTCCTTTCACATCACTGTGCCGAAATGGGGGGATATATATATAATCCGACTCTTCAATTAAAGATTTGAACTTTTTAAGACTAAAATCTAAGTCTGAGAGGGGGTATTTAATAACTTTTACATTTTTATTCCTTTTAAGACCATTCAACAAAATTCGGCACCTATTGTATTGGAAATCCGATTTACCAGTACACAAAATTTTCATGAGATATTACTATTTCTATCCAAAAATAGGTGCTAGTTCTATATTTATGCTTAACGAAAATTCAGCAAATATTAGACACTTGTTTTGGTTACTAAGTCGTAGTCTAAAGAATGCATTTTAGTAAGAAAAGAATACATCTCGTGTTTGAGTAGCTTTGTTTTTCATTATTTCCATGAAAGTAATTTACTTCTTACTAAAAGGTTCTTACAGACAAATATTGATCGCTGCAGTGATCAGTATCATTTCCGCAGGTCTTTACATCATAGCCATAAGGGCATTTAACAACATTTTGAAATTCATCATTGAAGATAGCATCGCCAATTTTCTTGTTATGGTAAGCGCAGGATTAGGATCAGCAGTTTTTGCCGTACTTGCCAGTCACTATATCACTAATCATTTTGAGTTTAAAATTTCCGGCCAAAGAATCAAGACTTCTGAGCTGGTGTTAAAGTCCAGTTTTTACAAAATTGAAAAGAATAAGCAACTTATTGTCCCCACGCTTTTTAACGATATTATCACGATCGGAACATTTGCCAAAAGTTTACCAGACTTTATCGTATCCACTTTCACGGTTCTCTCCATTTGGGTGTATATGTTGACCCTTTCATGGCAGTTCACCCTTATTTTCATAGGAGTTTTTGGTGTATCTATATGTATGATCCTTGCTTCTCAATCCTATCTTTTTAAAGAAGAAAAGAAAGCAATAGGCCAGCGTAATATTCTGCATCGTAGATTGCAAGGGCTGGTGGATGGTTTGAAGGAACTTACTCTCGATCTTGACCATAAAAGAGTTTATGCCAAAGAACTTATTGGCCCTGCCAGTGATGGTCATGCAAAGCACAACGTTAATAGAAATAAAGTACTGATTGCAGTAAGTAAATTATCAGAATCGTTTGTTTTTATATCACTTGGAGTTATTATTTTGATTTCAATTTTCTACTTTAAATCAGGAAAAGACTTTTTTGTAGAGTTTTTCGCCTTGATTACATTAACTCTTCCATCTCTTATCCGCATTGGTCTCTTCTTTAGTACCATGAAGAAGGCAGAAGTAGCTCTTGACCAAATTGGTTCATTAGACGTGATGCTAGATGAGATGAATGCAAAAGAAAGGGATGCAAGAGTAGAAATATCACGTCCTAATGGTGACAGAAAAGCTCCGATCATTTCTCTTCGCGACTTAGCATACGATTATACGGTAGATAATGAGAAAACCTTTACGGTTGGTCCTTTCAACTTGGATATTTATAACAATGAAATTTTGATCATCAATGGCGGGAATGGTAGCGGAAAAACAACCTTGATCAAGCTATTAACAGGACTGTATAGACCATCATGTGGAGAGATATTTTATCTGGGAAACAAGATCAACAAAACTAATTTAGATGTCTATCGGAACATTTTCTCAGCCGTTTTTGCTGATTCATTCGTATTTCAAGATTTGAGATACATCAAGCATAGCAGAGTAGAAGAATTGAAAGACAAGTATTTAGATGAACTTGAAATCAGAGAGAAAGTTAGCGTTGATGGTGGGGTAAAGCTTTCAACAACCAGCTTGTCAATGGGACAAATGAGTCGATTAAACCTATTCCGGGCACTATTGGAAGATAAGGGATTTTATATTTTCGATGAGTGGGCTGCAAATCAGGATCCTTATTTCAAAGCAAAATTTTACAATGTCATTCTGCCACAACTCAAAAAAGAGGGAAAGACAGTGATTGTTATTTCACATGACGAACAATTCTACTATGTCGCAGATAGAAGGGTGACCGTCTCCCAGCGTGAACTTTCTTTAAGTTAAATCAATGGATTTGATCATTATAGCTGTGGCAACTTATAAGCGGCCCAATATGTTACGTTCCGCCTTAAAATCGCTGAATTGCTTAAAGGTCTTCCTTCATTATCAGGCCCAAATTATGGTGTGTGATAATGACCCGAAGAAGAGTGCAAAACCTATTTTTGATTCGATGAAAGAGAAGCTTTTCCTGCCTTCATTCTATTTTTCAGAAGCTAACAGGGGAATTGTACCGGCGAGAAACAAACTTCTTGAAGAAGCTTTAAAAACAGGTGCTTCTTATTTGGCTTTTTTTGATGACGATGAAACGGTTCATCCGGACTGGCTGGCTGAGCTTTTAAATGCTGCAAAGAAATTTCAGGCACAGGCAGTATGGGGGAAAACCATTTATTTTTTACCTCCCGATCATCCAGACTGGCTGGAAAACCGAAATTTTTTTGGAGGGGATCAGCCAATAACTGGTACTCAGCGAAGAGGTGCGAGTACCAATAATGTCTTAATAGATTTACAGTTTCTAAACAAGCACAATATTCGATTCGACAAAAGATTCAACGATATTGGAGGTTCTGATTCCTTTCTGTTTCGGGAAGTGAGAGATCATGGAGGAAAAGTTATCTCATCTCAAGAAGCAATTACCTACGAAGAAATACCATCTTCTCGCGCTTCTGAGGAATGGATTTTAAGAAGAGCCTATAAAAACGCACACACCGAGTTCAGGAGAACATTAATTCGAAAAGGCAGATTCGCAGCCGTTCTTTTAGCGTCTTTTTACGGAGTATGGTTGGCTGTTTCGTATTTCTTTTCGCAAGTCCTTTATCCTTTTAAAGGATATGATTTTAGGATTTTTAACAGAAGAAGAAAATCAAAAGTCAAGGGTCTAATACATGCTTTAAAAGGGAGAAGTCATGAAGAATACAGTATCATTCACGGTAATTGATGGTTAAAATCTTTTTTTCGAGTACAATAGGTGATATAATACCTTGGAAGAAATCGCTTAAACAGTGGCGTGATTCCCCAATTGCTCGATGGAATAACCCATGACTCACTTTTTTTAATATCCCAACCTGACTTTTCTAACAACATATCAAATTGCTTAGGATAGAACTCATGATAATGACGATCCAAAGGGTCTGTCTTGTTCCAGTGCGGAGGTAAGAACCATAAATTTAATGGAACTGAAGCAACTAGTTCTTTGGCTATAATCTTATGAAGTACTCCAAATGGATTAACCAGATGTTCAAGAATTTCAAATGCAGTAACTACATCGAAATCTTTACTTAACACGCTATCATGGTCATAATCTAAATCCACTTGCTCTCCTGTATTGGTAACTTTATAGCCGGCATCTTTCAATAGAGAGGTAAAAGGATTACAAACACCTAAGTCGAGAATGTTTTTATCTTTATCAAGTACTTCGTCCATAAAATTTAAAGTTTTTACGTAACGTCTAGATGCTGCCTTCACATATTTTTTAGTAAAAGCCATTGAATAATAATGGTAAATTCAAAATGATCGATTTATCGGAAACCTATTTTCTAAAGTTATTGCCTAATTTCAGAAATCCTGACCCGACCCCTTAAATTCTCTAAAAATAGGTGTGTGTTGTAAATCCATGTGTCGTAATCCTGTACCATTTTAAGTTCAAAAACATCTTTTATAGTCTAAAAAAGAAATTTTCGTCAATTATTATAGTGTTTTTGCGACATTAATTTTTTACGTCGGGTCAGGATTTCTGAAATTTATTACTTTGTTAGAATTAAGATTTTTTAATGAACTGAGAAAACATCATTCCTGTAGGATTATAAGATTTGGAAACAACAAATTGAAAATACGGTTCACAGAAGAAATCATTGTTAAGATCAAAAGCGCCTTGTTGATAACCAAAATATTGGTCCTACAATTATTGACAGCACAAAAGAGAAGACACTGATGATAGCTGCGAAAATCCAACCTTCTTTCTTAAGTGGTTTTTTAGCCTGTATAAGCTCTTCGTAGACTTTATCAAATCGATCCCATGTTCCAGGGAAGTGCATGACACTTGGATAAGTCTTCATCTTTACGTTGTAAAATTGATCATTCTGATAAATAAAATCCTTAGGAATTTTCTGATGCTTATGAAGAGTGAAAAGTTTAAGAATGTTTCTTTCCAGAATGAAAAAAGAAAAAGACTGCCATTTGGTAAGGTCAGGAAACTTCAAAACACAAAATCTTCCCCCGGTGCATCCAAGTAGATGTTGATTTGAATCAACTGAAAGTTTAAGTTCTCCCGACTGACCATAATTCTCAACATAAAATCGGCTAAGGAGGTACTGATCACTTTTAATGGGAAGTAGTTTTTCTTCGTCTTGCAGGTCTATCTGAAACCATCGCTGTATTTCATTTAGCATCTTTTTTATATGCTTCACTTTGCCGATATAGGAACCCGAATTGAGGTACTGGTAGATCGTTGATTGTTCGGGGTACTTTTTTAAGAAAGCGAGCCATTTAGCAGGCTCTTTGTACATGAAATTGGACTCACCGGAGAAAAGAGTGTCTACATTCTCTTTTTCAAATTTTTTTAAGATTTCCCTTTCTCCTTTGTATAAGACCACATCATAAGCATCAACAATTAGAAGCGTAAGTTCCTGGTCTTGGCCCTCGACAAATTCGTGGAGCATCTTCAGCTTGATTACATTCTCAATCCATGGCGAGGAAACAAGAACTTTCAATTGAATTCCAAACTTTTCGCAAGAACGCCTAAGATGATTTCTTTCATCAAGTGGCTTATCCGCGAACGTCAAAACTAGTAAATCACTCATGGTAATCACCAGTATTCGGCTCGGACATGTCATAGCAACCAACACATTTACCCTTGTGACCAAATAGATAGGAGCGAGACCCTATTAAGGTTTTTGAAAAAGGGAATTTTTGGGGATAAAGATTAAAGTTGATTTTGCTTTGAATGTAATCATCAAAGCTTGATCCAAAGGCAATGAATGTGGTTTGGGGATTGCATTCAAACCAGTATGCACAGAGAATTTTTGCCAACATGCCTGACATTAAGAGAACCATAGCGCCATTTTCAAATTTTTTTTCTTTGAGTTCATGGTATCGCTCATGAGCATTCCTAAATGGAACTCTGATAATTTGGTCATCTTTAAATTCAAACCCCATTCTTTTAAAAAAGGTAAGATCTTGATTTACGTTAATTACAAAGTAAACTTTCTTCCTACGCATAGCCGATAAAATTCGTGGATATTTGCTGAGATTATGATGAAAAGTCATCGCGGGAATGGTAAACTCATCTACAGGTCGAAGTGCTTTTGCATATTCGCTTAATTTAGGATGTGAAACCTCACAGGGGATGCCAATATAATAGTGGTCTTGTGATTTGAGGAACGCCGCTTTCAAAAGCTCTCCAAGCTGTTTATTGTATTTTTCTTGTATCCTTCCAAAATAAGACCCAAACCAAACCTCTTTGTGATCTTGTTCTTCAAACTTTTTAATGAAGGTCATCTCCCCATCGTTGAAATGAGTGAATGAGAAAGCTTTACCGGTTTCGAGGTGATCTATTAACTTCTCAATATTCTGTTTTATTTCAGGGTTTTGGTTGTGACGAAACCGAAAGATTTCGTGATCTTTCCTTTTTCCACCATTATAAATAAGCATCTTAATGATGGTGACAAGCGAATGAACATAAGAAAGAAATGAGGTGAAAATGCCTTTGAATCCACCGCTTTGAACTGCTGGTCTACTCAAAATTGCTGGAGTAACATTGATTCTTTTATTGTAAAATGTGCCATTTTGGTTCACTAAATCCCACTCTTTAGTTCCGATGTTGGGACTTCCCAGCTTTTCCTTTTCGTATTTATGAAAAATAAATCCATGTCTTAAAGTAAATACCGGCCATTTAACAACGGATCTTCTTCCTTCTGACACGCTAAAAAGTTTTTGCTTTCGGTCCAGAAGAATTTTGATGTCAGCTTTTTCAAGGCCTAAGGATAGATCAAGGTAAAATCTATGAAAAGTATCAATCTCGCCAACTTTACCTTTAAGGGAATCCTCAACCAGTTCCTTCCCATACGCAGCGGTCATACATTTGAACATACTTTGTAGTCCTTCCTTCGTTCCCATAAGCATATTGGAATAGACATAGTGATAGGTATCTTTTTCCCTTGGGTAATACTTCCAATAGTAAAGATTGATGCCTTCAACATCGAAAGGGAAATCAGCTGATGCTGCAAATACTACATCTGAATTGAGTTCTGAGAATAGTGCTTTTATCTTTTCTTCATTAAACTGGATGATATAATCATCCTTAGAAATGAATACAAGTTCATCAGAAGCAACAGATTTTAGTTGATCATAAATAGAATGGAGAAAGTTATTGAGGTTAGGGGCAAGTTGTATGATTTTCATCAATGCGCTAGATTAAGCCATCAAAAAGGCATATAAAATGTAAAGATACCCCTAGACAGCAGTGTTTTTGTTTTGAGTTGTATCTGGGATTTCATTCTTGCCCTCTCTTATTATTTTCTGATACAAGACTAAGTAGTAATACGCGCCAACACCTAAATGAATGAGTCCAAAATACCAGTCAGGCTTAATGATTCGGATAGCATAACCGACAAAAAGTATTGCGAAAGGAATGTAAGCTTTTCGCTCAAGCGTCACTAAGATGATAAAAGGCATACACCAAACAATCAATTGTCTATGAGTAACATAAGTAAAAAATGCTAACGTGACCATAAGTATTCCTGCGTAGTACAAATAGTTTCTCTGATTTGCTTTTAAACTTGGTAGCCCAAGAAGGCTCAAAAACAGCACTCCCCAAATCGCCTTCGGATAAGGCAAATTAAATCTCTCAAAAAGATCCTTAATTGTACCTATACCTACTTTTTCGCTGGCAGACCCTTTCCAAATTGGATGGTTCAAAAGGTTTTCTATAAAGGTGGTGGGGCAGTTCAGAAGAAAAGGCAGGAAAATTACCAAAATCACTATGGCGGCAACTATTCCTACAATGAAAGTGGATTTTATACTTCTTGTTTTCAAAAGAAAAACGGGAAGAAGTCCCAATGGAAACTGCTTTAGTAAAAACCCCAGTCCTGTCCAGATTCCTACTTTAAACGATTGCTCTTGTTGCATTGCCAAAAGCCCTAGCATAAGGAATAAAAGGGTGAAACCATCCCAGTGAGAGATACCAACCTCAATAAATGAAATAGGATTTAATGCATAAATCGCGGAGCCAAGGAAAGCTAATTTTTCATTTTTGACTGCACTAAATAGCGAAAAGATCACAATAGGTATTAAAGCATCACCTATGGCAAGAGGAAGATTAATGAGAAAGATTTGTAAAAATTCCGTATCACCAGCTATCCCAAGCATAAAAGCTGCCAGATAAGGATAAAAAGGTGTATGATTATACGTACACTCACAATACAACCAGATCTCAGACAAGATGCACTGAGCAATAGGTAACCGATAACTTACAAAATCAGGCGCTGTACCTGCAAAATTGATCGCGATCAATCTGGCAAATAACCCTGTTAACCAAAAATAAATCAGGCCTTTGTGAACCTTGAAATTCAAAATTCTCATAGGAACAATTTTTCTATCAAAGTATTTAAAAAAATTTATTAATCTGATGGTTATTTAAACGGCGAAAATACACCTTCTAAAATCCCAGACTACAAACACTCCTAAAGAAATCTATGTGAGTACGTATACAAGGCAACCTCTGCAAAGATTGCTGCTTCTACCAATGCTCACAACGTGGATTCGATTTAGAGAAGTTTCTCAATAAACTTTTTGCATTATTTGATTTAGACCCTAAAGCTTCTTTCAAGATTACTGGTGAACAGATTGACGGAGCTTTTACTTTTAGAGATGATGATTTCCTCCTTGAAGCCAAGTGACAAAAAGACCCTCTGAACGCTGGTGATCTCTACAAGTTTGCTGGCAAAGTCAATGGTAAAAGGAAAAATACTCTCGGGCTGTGCATTTCTATTGATGGGTTCTCTAGTGGAATACCCTTAACACCTGAACCATACGCTGCATCAAAGGAGCTAAACAAGGTACTAATAAGCTGTACCCAAGAAGTTGTTGTTGCTTGGCGCACTCTCGTAGTTAGCGTTTACAGATAGATTGATCGTGTCGCCCTTGTTCATGCTCAGGAAGATCATCCCGCCCATATCGCCGTTTTGAAGTCACAAAATATCATTCACCTTGATCCTTCATTCGATATCATCCAAAACCAGAAGAATTCAGATGATAAATCCTATGATAAGGCTTCCAACTTTACAAAACTGGGAGAGCAGGATTTCACACTTCACCATCTATCTAAACCAGGATTTAGCTTATTGGAGATAATTGCTTCTTCTTCTACCTTACTTTCTATGTCCCCATTACCATTTAAGTAAAAGGCTCCTTTTGTATAGCACTCACAGAAAGTTTGAAGCATTCTTTCTAAGCTTAGGTATTCAACTTCATGATCATCAAAATCTCTCATAAAACCAATTACTTCTGAACTTTCTTTAAACTTGTCAGTACAATTTATGATAAAAAAATCACCACCTCCATTAGCAAATACCGGGAACCAGTTCTTACTCCATCTTCTGTCATTAATGAATGATTTATAATAGGCTACTGAGTGCTCTAATGGAAGAAAATGATACCCAGGGAAAAAATCAACATCGCCTAAAATGTAGCCATCACTTTTATCAGTTCCATTACGCCATTTATAAAGCTCAACTAACTCATTTGTAAGTGTAATATTTAACTCATCTGTAAAATTCATAACCTCAGATAATTCTAGCCCTTTTTGAAGTAAGGGCACCACTGGTCGTTTATGATCATTTAACCATTGATAAACACACTCTGCAAATTGGACTATTTTCATTCGTCGATTTCTACTTTAAACTTATCTCCGTTTTGAACATTATTTTTTTGAAAGAACTGTGACATTTTCCCACCTTGAATACTTTGCTCTTTTACTGGAACTAGTTGAACTCTCGAACCAGCACCATGATAAATCCTATGATAAGACTTCCAGTTTACAAAACTGGAAGAGCAGGAATTATACTCGATTCTCCAACCAGTCGCTCGCTTGTAGCGAGTGACCATTATTTTTCTTTTTTTGTTCCATGGTCATTCTAATTCAGATCATATGTTATATCCGTCACTTGGCACAGCCGAGCGACTGGTTAGGGCCTGAATAAGGATCATGCTATCTCAATGACGACTGCAGTATAGCCCGTAAACAGGTTCTCTGCTATACTTTGTCCCGGACCTCCTCGAGCTAGGTCTCGGTTTTGACCGTAGGTAACGCTTTCTCGGCCGCAGCGACGGACCGTACGTCTTCGATTGGTTCACATTCGTTCATCTTCCCTATCCCTACCTGATTCGTTAACAGCGGACCTTTTCCCCTAACCGCTCAATACCGCCTCGTTACCGAGGCAACACCTTGGAGTGGGTGGACGGCCAGTCGCGGACGGCCAGTCGTGGACGGCCAGTCTTTGAAGGCTGCTCCTGTAAGCAGACGCTGGTGGGTCGATTCCACCATCTCATTTGTAGTTACGTAAAGCCTTCTGCTTCACTCACAGCACACCTTGGACTAGCAGGGGGGATTCGAAACGCCCTAAAGCCCGTCCCAAACGGCCTGCCAGGGTGGAAACACTAGTAGAAAGTTCATCTATATGGATTACAAATCCATACTTATCTCTGCTTCGGGATGCCATACGGAACATCCCGAAGAGCTAGAGAGCTAGGTCCATACCATCCATTCACGTCTACTTTCTTGATGGTTATTGACTATCTCCTCTTGCAGTCGTTTGGAAGTATATGTTTTAAAATCTCTTAGCAAGTCACTCGCATTACCACTAGCTGCCCGGAACATCATATGCATATGGCTGGTCATCACACAATATGCATACAACTCCATGCCTTTATTTTTTCTACCATAGTCTAAACTCCTCATAATTATATCAAAATAGCAATCCCTTACGAATACATCAATCCAATAAACTACAGCAAAGCTGATAAAATACAACCCTTCCTTGTTATGAAATTTGTACTTCCTGCTCATTGGTTCTTTTATTCATTGCTCTTTTTCTCTTTTAGCACTAGCTACAAGCTCGCGCTAGGTACTGTAAGAAGAACCAAACATATTCATATAATTTTTCTATGATTTAACATTAAATTAACATTTAACTTTACGCTACCGAACAGAGGGCTTCAGGTGATTGATTACACGGAAGTTCATCTAGTGCAG
>JBCDKO010000059.1:0-21196 GCA_038746525.1 Bacteroidota bacterium | reverse complement strand
TTCTTCTATTTCTTCTATCAGGATGCCGGTTCCTGCCATTGCACTTTGTTTTATGGTAATGCCCATGTTGCTGCGGCCTCGTATCCCTTGTCCCACTATGCCCCAAAACGGATTGCGATCATCCGCTTTGTCCAGATCATATTTTCTTTGTTTTATGGCATCACTTGCCTCAATGTCGATGCTAAGATCATATCCTTGCTTTGCGTTGCCTTGCACCTCCACCCATACCACTATGCTTGGATCCACCTTATTCCTGAGCGTACCACGCAAAAGCCGGTTGAGCGGTTCTCGTAATATATATGTTTCTGTATCCAAAAACTTCCCTGCAAAATAAATGCGAATACCTGTGGCCTTGAAAAGCTCGGAGGCCAGTTGTTCAAGACCGGAAGAAGAACCTATTGCCTCATCTATCTCTTGAAAAAACCCGGAGAAGAAATTATCTTTTTTGTATTTATCTACCATCTTGGCAAATAGGGTCTGCGACTCTGCATCCAGTTCACCCATATAAAGAGCATAGGAAATCACGCCCCAATCCAGTAGATGACTAAACGTTTCTTCCAAATAGGATTGGACTTCCGTATCGTCATCGATCATTAAATCCGTCTGTGCTTGAGAGAGCAACGGAAAAAAGAGAAGAAAGGCGAGTAAGCATCTATAGTAGCGTTTCATTTTTTAGAACGGTTCCATGTTATTTTTTTCGAAATAATGGTCCGGTTAGTAGTGGTAAAGGCTTTGACTTGATACAGGTAGGTTTCACCATCCAGCACGCGGTCTTCAAAGGCAAGTTCGCTCACCAATCCCGTCAGCGGCTTCAAAGGCGACTCGGGCTCTCCTTTGAAAACCACGTATCCTAGCAGACCCTCAGCGTCAGCTCGTTGCCATCTGATGATGTTCGTGTTTTTTCTCTTATTATGATTTATACTTACTTTCAGCTCCAGGCTTGAGGTGTCGTTTCTCTTTAAACGGTAAGCATACGCCGGTAATGAGGGCTTAGAAGCGTTACCTGCGCTATCTATTGCTTCCAGATAATAAAGATAACCTTGATTGGCTTGGCTTGACTGGTCAGTAAAAACAGCTTCCAAAGGATTGATTAGGGTAGCATTTACTCTTTCGTAGTTGAGTGCCGCAACAGAGTCTGATCGATAAATATGATATCCCATCAGATCATTATCTACATTTTCTATCCATTCGATCAGAATGTTTTCTTCTTTGTAGGAGACTTGTTTAATGAAGGGTTGCACCGGAGGCATGACATCTGGCATTTGACCTGTAGCAAAAGCAGAGGGTTCGCTGTAGTTATAAGAGGTATCTATGGCTATGATGTAATAATAAAATTTGTTTTTGACCACTTTTGGAAGTTCTTGCAGGAAGGCCACGGTATCCAAGGGCTCGCTATTGAGCAGCACGTACTGTTCCTTATGGTCCTCATCTACGGTTCGAAAAATGAGGTATCCGGCCAGGTCAGGTTCTGTATTTGCCTGCCAGGAAAGCTTGAGCTGACCAGTGTCTGAGGCGATAGTCAGCCCCTGAGGTTGGGACGGAGGGATCAAATCCAGTATTTCAGCCACTTCAATGGACGATTTGGATACATTGCCTGCTTCATCGATGGCCGCTACGTAATAAAAATAGGCTCCGGGAACCTCCAAGTTTTCTTCATACACCGACGCCGATGGTGTGGAAAATATCGGTTTGTAAACGCCGTCACTTGTGTAGCTTCGATAGATGATATGTTCCCTGAGATCAGGTGATGGTGAAGGAGCCCAAGTTAACTGCACATGCATAGAGTCTACCTCTACCTTCAAATCAGTAGGTTTTGAAGGTGGAGTCACGTCATTAAAGAGAAAAGTGACCGAATCGGAGGTAATGGACTGGTCACCAAAAAAATCTAACCCGTTAACCCAAAATGTATAGTAGTATCCTTCTACCATATCAGGGTAATAGAATTTTGGAGAAGGATATTCATAATTACCCGAAGAATCTTCTGCCATAGATGGAATCAAAGGCTCTTCATTGAGTAGCACGTTTTGTAGACTATCGTGGATGTTATAGCGGATGTTATAAGCAAAAAAGCGATCAGAATCGACTTTCCAATCCAGTTGTATTACTTTTTTTACTTGTTCTACCGTAAAATCTTCTACCGGAGTTGCATACTGAAAGCTTCCTGCAAGGACGGGTGCTGAGATTGCCAGCGTCTCTTCGCTTCCATTCTTGATCGTCGCTACTTTATACTGATAAGCGACATTAGCTACAATATTTGTATCTTTATAGTAGAGGCCAAGTAAATTCGCAAATTCATTAATTGTAAAAATTTTACCTAGTAAGTTGACAATCAGAAATCCGGAAGCACTTTCATCAGACACGTTATTTGCTTCTTTGGCCACTTCATGAAACAACTCGATTTCCGGATATTTTTCCAGTAATGCAGCAGGGACTTCCGACTGAAAGCGGAGAGGGACAGTATTTAGCTTTTCCCAGGTAGACTCGCCCTTCGTTTTACGATACAAGTTGACTCCTTCAGGATAAATGATAGGCAGTGCGATCCATTTTAATTCAACCACAGGGGTACCTGTCGCGTCATCCAGATAGGTTTTCGATACAATCCGGCCTTCTTGCGCACACAGGTCGGGCAGAATAGCTATCATAATTAAGAAAAAGAAAGTCGTTTGCTTAAATTTTCTGAGGTCTAACATCCTGTTTATAAATTAATTTTGAAGTCTTCTGAAACCCCCACCCCTATACCCAGTATCTTAATTTTTGCCTTTGCATGGCCAGCCATATACGCCGGCTTCGGTATAAACTGAATCTCAGCACCTACAGCTATTAGAAGCTTAAATAGCGTAAGCTTTTTCCACTTAGATCTAATAAAGCCCAATTTCCATTTATAATTCACATCCAAACTCGCTTCCAAGACAAAAGAAAGACCCATTTTATTGATGAAAAATGGCTTGTATTCAATACCAAAATATCCAAGTAGCTCATAATAGATTGACAGCTCAAGATTGAATTTGACAAAGCCCAGATTAACGTCTCCGATCGGAGGCATACGTGCGACCATATCTAATTTTCTTCTTACACCTACCTCTGCTCGGTTAGAACCTATTTCTAACCAATTGGAAAAAACTAACCCATTACAAGGAAGCTCCGCTCTATTGGGATCTTCCCTAGTCCCTAAAGCTAAACGCCATTCTCTTCGTTGGATCTCTACCAAAACACTTGACTTCGCACAGACCAGTGTCGCATCCATAATCATCTCGCCATATCCAAAGAAATGTTTCTCTGCTGAATTATACCTGATTTGGACGGTTCCTCTAGCAATCGCTGATTGCGCAGGTTTTTCTTTAATTGGAATTAAAATATAGGCATTGCCTTTCATTTCTATAACAAAGCCATTACTCATGGCCGTATATTCGACGGTAAGTCCCATCTCAAGTACTGTCCCATTAGTCGCTACGTCTATGAAACCTACACCCAAACCCACTCCGATGCGGACGTTACGGTCAGGTATAATGGTGCCATCTTGTTCCACTTTCATTTTTTTAAATACCCTTCCTGATATTCCTGATAGCAGCAAAGGGCCTACAGGTATCCCTATTCCTCCACCGAGAGGTCGAGGAGTCAGGTCTACCACCCCTCCTAGTTCATAGAAGGTATTGTCATTTCCAGTTTTAACCTGGCCCATCCAGTAGGAGTAACCATCTACTCTGCCGTTAATGTATAGCGCCTCTACCATCAATTCTGATGGCTTTTTGAGGCGTACTTCCAGGTCACCTACCCAGACATCACCGAAAGTGGGGTGGTCTTCTTTAAATTGAACATAACCATTTACATCGAGGGTTGGAGAACGTACTACAATGGGCATTTTATCAGCAAGCTTACTTTTAAGTGCTTCTTTGACATTGCCGGATAGGGCCATTTTGGCAACCGCAACACCTACATTAATGGCAGTACTTGCAAGAGGTGGTAAATCAGTAGCTAAATTTTCTATGACAGCATCTGCCAAAGCATCTACTCCTTCCGCAATTAAAAACTGCCCTGCAGCAACCAATGCCTCATCCTTAATCCCTTTTATAATGTCATTGATATTTATTCCTTTGATGAGGCCGCTTGCAAAACCACCAAGCATCTCAGCTATATTGTCAGTTTTTACAAACCCCTTCACTTCTTGGAATGTCTGCGATAGTGTTGCCGATAATCCATCTGTTACTACATTCTTCAGCGCTTGTAACGGATCGGAACCATTTCCTGATATGACGGCCGAATAGATTATATCCGAAGCCGAAGCCGACAAGTAAGCCTTTATGTTTCCTTTGACCTCATCTATCACAAGTATTTTAATAGGGTCACGGATGTTATCCTGGAGTGACTTATCAAAAGTTGATTCAACTTCTGTTTTCAAAGAATTTTTTGTCCCCTCTACCAGGTCTAGTAGTAATGTGTTTAAATTTTCATTGTTAGATATGTCTAAACGGTCTTCTACAATGATAAATATTGAGTCAATGCCTGCATTTATTTTATCTTTTGCTCGAGTAGCAAGAACGGTTATTTTATTTTGTATGGACTGTTCGAATGAATCAATCTTAGCTAAAGATCCACCTAATGCCATTTCTATTAATGCCTCGCTGGCAAAACCCATAAAATCACGAGCCGCCTGGTTTTGATCCTCAGATACATCCTCAGGTGCGGTATCCAAGGCATCTTCATTTATGGGTGATGTGGTTCCATTAAACAATCCTATTTGATCAACCGACAAAGACGCAGGTGTCACGCTGATATCTTCTTCTATTGACGCAGCCCTAATCAGATTCTGTTCAAATTCCAGCGTTTGTTGCTCTACCTCCTCTTCTATTTGTGCTTCTAATTCCTCCAGCGTCTGAGGCACTTCATCAATATTTTCAAATGTACTCTCGGGGCCTTCCGGGGCGTATTCATTTTCTTCTACTCCATAAAAATTGGATTGTGGAGCCCCGTTGTCTCCACTGGTATCATCTCCCATCACAAACTCCATCATAGTAGCAAATGCATAGTAGCCTTTTGCATTTCCTGCCCCTACTACGTCTAAGGTGATATTGTATTCCCCCATCATGGTATTGAGCCGCTCAGGAAGGGGTATTGAACCGCCTTTTACTCCAAACCCAATATTATAGTCGCCCCATGCATTGAATCCCTGAATATTTTTCAGGTCAGTCCCCAAGGTTTCCCATACAATGTCAAGCGCCATAGTGATTTTTTCATTTCCCGAAAGCGCTGCCCTGGTAATGGTAAGTTCAAGCTGTTGGTCCCCCTCTCCGTGTACAAACGAAGTACCGACAAGATCATTAAGATATCCTTTCTTAATCCCGCCACTGGTAATCGGCACGGTATAGCTGAATTTTGTTTGTGTGCTAACAATAGGAAGGAGAAATTCACCTATAAATTCACTCTCTTCTTGAACATGACCGTCAATAACATCCAGCTCCAGGCTTGTGAGGTTGGAAGGGAACGTCTGAAAAGTAAAAGAAGTGGCTAACGGATTATCAGAATCAATCTTAAGGTTGAGTCCTGCCGGTTGAATAAATGCATTTGAATTTTCTGTGTCTTCGTATGTTTCTGTAAACCTATTTTCAAGTTTGAATTGTCCTGCTATGTCAAAAGAAATGTCATAAGTAAGATCAAGTTGTGAGAAATAAACTCCGCGCCAACGGGGATCACCAGATTTTAGGCTGGGCGATATATTGTCATTAAAATCAATGGTGTAAGCATTCGATGTTAACCACATCCCCGTTCTGGGAATGATTTGAATGGGATTAACAGATTGACGGCTTCCTTCTATGTAATAAAGCTGATCTGCATTTTCAAAAGTAAAAGACGCCCTTTTTGTTAACAATCGGTCCACAGATTGAGGCACAAATACCTCACCATCGAATTCAAATCGGAACTGATCGGTGTTAATAAATACCAAAGAGGACTGGTAGAGGTCCAGGGTGAAGCCGTAGGGCTCCAATAAGTCGAAGCGGTTTCCATTTTCCGGCAGTTCAATGACGGTGTTGACCGTAAAGTTGTTGAAATTGGCCCAGTCCTCTATCGATTTTACTACCGGTTTTTCGGTGGATAGGGTGGCATGCGGCAGATCCCATAAAAACTGACCAAAGGCATAAAGGCCATTTGGATTTAGTCGGTATTTTTGGATATCGAAGGAAGCACCTCCATTATCAGAGAGTTGGGGAGAAAGCTCAATAATGCGCTCTTCCCGAATATCAAATTCGATGGATCCTCTGTCCAACACCCAGAACCCTCCATTATCTATCAAGGAGATATTTTCAAACGTGAGGTTGGTCCACTCATCAACTGCAGGGGTCACGCGCACTTCCCCTCCTCCGGAGATATTCGTTACATCTTTTCCGTTGATGTAATCAACATTAACCCTGTGATTTCCTGCATAGAAAAACTCCACCAGGCTAGGCCCGTTCATGAGCCCGACTTTACTCTCTGCTATCATCTGCTCACCGGCAAAAGCGGTGATTTTCCACGCATACTTTTCTGACTTACCCAGGTTAGGAAGGTTGATTGAACCTCCAAATCCATTGAATGTGGGTGGCTGCTGGTAAGTAAACCATGGTTCATTTAGCGCCAGGGCTTCTTCAGGGCTTTGCCCTTCATCCATTTTCATCACCTCTATTTGGTACGCTATGGGTTGATTGGGCCGTTTATTGTTGGGCGCACCCCAACTCAAATAGGGCTGTTCTTCACTTTTGAATCCCCCGTCATATTCGGGCCATTTTAATTCTATCTCACCGCCCTCCGGCCATCCATAATTAAAGTGACAAAATTCGCTTCTGCCATTATTTTTAAAAGAATCCCTACCGTCTAATGCATTGGCCTTAATCTGATAAACATAGGTTTCACCAATATCCAGGAGTGGCTCTGCGGCGCCGTAAATAAAAGTAGTAGAAGATAAGTTCGTGGTTTGAAACACTTGCAGCGCCTGACCATTGGGTACCGCTACAAACGGGTCTGCGGTCGGGTCTGTAAGTTGCCAGATGGTGAGGTCATATGTGGTCCCCATCTCAGTATTGGGACTTTGCGTATTAAAAAGCTGCCACTGAATAGGGAACGAGATGAGTTTGGGATCTACCATATTCCCACATATAGGCGAAATGATTCGTGGCGGATCGTTTAATTGTATCCACACATTGGTGCACGTTTCTCTCGAAAGCGGATCTCCGGTTTCGTAATCCAATACTTCTATACAGAAAGAATACAATCCTTCAGGCAAACGTCCATTTTGCCTCACCAATTCTGTCCCTGAGCCTGAGATATCCAGGTTGCTAAAATCAAAATATTCTATCCAGTCAGTGGAACTAAATGGAGTCACAACGCCCGGCTGTACGGTAATCGGATCCAGAGGCACAAATCCGTTTTTTGTACTTAATCTAACGTCTGTACTTTCTATGGTCAATTTCAACCTAAATGTCCAGGATGGTTCATTAAAATCATTGAATAAAACATTTGCTACCAGTTGATTTTTCCCAGGGTCTGTGTAATCCTCCAGAAAAAGAGAGTAGGGAGCATTAAGCATAGGAGACACATTGGCAGGAAATCGCTCAGACTGCGCCTGGCCACGGCCGGCAAGCCCCAACAAAAGAATACACAAAATACTCCATAAGCCGCTATTTTTAACATTAGATTTTCTCATATCTCTAGCTCCTCAATCAGACACATTGGTCAGTCGTTTTCGAAAATCTCACCTGACCAGGTAACGATCCGCTGACCAACGTTGCCCTCACTTTTTATCTCCTTTTCTTTTTAAAACCTGTATGCATAATTCAAATTCCCTCTTATTTCTTTTGTGTTCGTATTTTCCCCTTCTGACATTGATTCTCTATCGGTATAAAAGGTGCTAAGTGAAATGCTATGATGTTTTCCCAGCGAACTACTTGCTGTCCATCTAAGGGTTACAATCCTATTTTGCAGCTCACTTTGTATGTAATTATTAAATAGGTTTACTGCCAGGTTCATTTGGATTTTATTTTCCCAAAGGCTTCTCCCCATCCCAAGTCCGGGGCCTAAAGAGGTGGTTTCGGAGTCTGTGATGACATTTTTATTATAGTTGGCTGATACATTAAACCTCCAGACGGTATTCCAAACTGTAGAAAAACCAGTATTTACGTTTGTAAATAAGCTTTCATTCTTGTCACTATCTGTTGCGTCCTGAAGCGATAGGGTCCCGAATACATTGCTCTGCTTCTCTGCACCGAGGGCGTAATTCGCGGTTACCGATCCATTACGAGTGACTTGAAAATAGGCCAAAGTATCCGACAACAAATCGTCTTCTAATAGCTTCTGCCTCGTATCGGTGCTAAAATTTGAATAAGAAAAGGAAGTATTTAAGCGCTCTGTAGCCGCTATGCTCGCGGAGCTGGAAAAAATGAACCTGGATACCTGAGCGGCCAACTGATTATCCAGGTTATTGCGTTGTACTCCTGTGTTTGCCGAAAGCGATACTTTTCCGTTAAATAAGGGCAAAGCAATACCTCCGGATATGTCTTGCAAATCATTATTGAGAAAGGAAGAACCCAGTGTGGTAAACTCCGGATCAATCCTGCGGTAAGCTAAATTTAGCTGGAATAAATTTCCATCAAAGGTGAGCTTAGTGGATACCGCATTTTTAAACGATGAACTTTGGTTTACGGTGAACAACCTTCCCAGATTGTTACGAAAGCTAAACTCGTTAGCTGTCCCCGAAGTCGCGGTTTTATCGCGCGTGAGCATGCTGTGTGCATAATCTATTTCAAATGTGAATACCGAAAGAAATTTGAATTTTGAAAGGATTCCCAGGACCAGGTTTTCTTGCGGAGCTATATCTACACTATCCGGTACGGTAATGGAATTTTCATCGTCATCAGCTTTAAACAAGATGAAGTGTGCTGAAATATCCTCTTTCTCGTAACCGGTTTTAACCCCAAATGCTGTTCTCCTGAAGGTAGGCTCCGCAAAGACGAACCCATCTTGCGCAAAACGTTCTACTGGCTTTGCCAGTCTTCCGTACATCGCGCTAGCTCTCCAGGGATTGTTATCAGGAGTGTATTCAACGCCGGCTCCAAAAAACAGGGTTCCGGCCAGCGTAAACTGTGAAAAGTTCATGCTCCTGTGGCCTAAGTGGGCAGTAAAGCTTTTGTAAGTGGGACTTAAGCCAAAACGGTTAAAAGGCTGCGGTTGGCTAAATTGTTTTTGTTGCTGACTTAGTGTGAGTGAGAACGGAACCTGAACGAGGTTTAAAATATTGAAATGGATATTTGCATTGAACTGCCAGAAGTATGGATCGCGTTGGCTTCGCATCCCTATGGCTTTGTAAAACGTGTTGTTTAGCGAAACACCCCCAGAATAAGTCAAAAACTTTTGCTCCTTGATCGTTTCAAGGTCTTGCGCAAACGAATAATGTGCGCATATAATAACCATCGTCCAATATTTAAGAATACTCCTCATTCAAAACCACACACATAAATCCATTGAATAGGTTCTCACCTCTTTTCAATGTGTTTTAATTATCTAATTTTATTTCCACTCTTCTATTAAACATTCTTACGTTAGGTATATCGCCGTGCGAGAGCGCATCAGTACTTCCTTTCACTTCTGTACTGATTCTATTCTCAGAAATATTTTTCTTGGTTAAGTAATTTTTAACCGCCTGAACGCGATTTTCTGATAGCTTCAGCGCAGACAGTGGATTCCCTGAAGCATCAGAGTGCCCTATCAATTTCAGTCTGATGGACTCATTGAGTAAGAGCCATTGGATTAATTCATCGAGCTTTCTTCTATACTTTGGTTCGATTTTATAACTCCCGGTTGAAAACAGAATATTTCCGTTTTTAATAATCGCAGGAATGTAGTCTTTGGAGGAAATGGAGAACGATGCTAATGCTTCTTTTTGCTCCTTGCTGAGGTTTTCGTTTTCCTTACGCGTAGGGCTTGAAGCTTCTTGGCCAAATTTTAGAAAATCCTTATTTAGCGCATCGATTTCCTCTTGCTGAAAGTCATTGATCCTTTCGATGGAGTCGATTCTTGCGTCGATTTTTCCATAGTGCAAATCATTGATCTCACTAATTGAATCTAATCTCGCCTCAACAGCTTGATTTTTTAACCTTAATTTTTTGATCCTGTCTTTATTTAAAGGAGTTTCCTTTTGCTCAGCTACTCTGGATCTTACATTAAGAGATGAAAAAAGTGATTCGCCAAAACGCCATCCAACCACTAGTTCATGTGTGGCACCACCAATTTCGGAAAGTCCAGTGGATGAAATCTCATAAGTATAACCGACGCTTAAGTTGTCTAATGCATTCAACCCGAATGAGTAAGACCAACCTATTTGATGGCGATAAGCCGACCCAAGCCATAACACATTTTTATATTTTCCAATGAGGCCAGCATCATACTGACTAGGTAGGCCTTGGGCTACCCTGTTGATGAAAATAGGTTCTACGCTAAATTTTTCGTTGAGGGCAACATTGTAATTCAAGGTAACCGTATAATGCCTTACTAAAGAAAAATTTAGGTTACTAAATGTGACGGCATCCTCATAAGTAATCTCATTTTGTAATAATTGATCAACAACGATTCCAAGTTTTAAGTCGTTCCAGGTGTATCGTAGTCCTGCACTAGCGTCAACTACCGGACTTTGGTCTATGCTGGACAAAAGGTTGGGATCTGAGAAATCTGCCGCTACAATCCTGGTAAAATCAATTTTGTTTTGAATCAATTTAAAAGTCATACCAAATGAGAGGTGATGATCCTGAGAAAACCTCAAAAAGTACGATGAAGAGATTCCCAGATTGGTACGATCAATAACATTGGTTGCATCATTTAGAAAAGTGATTCCTAAACCAACCGGATGATTTTTTAATTTTCCATCTAAGGTAAAAACATAGGTCTCGGGTGAGCCTTCTATCTTCACCCACTGATTTCTGTAATGAAAAAATGCCTGTATTCCATTCTCACCGGCAGTTGCTGGGTTAAGCACGTATGGATTTACGAAATACTGACTGTAAACAGGTGTTTGCTGAGCACTAGCCCTATCAAGGCTAAGCAGCACGAAGACGATGAATGAGCATATGGTAATGGATGCCTTCATCTGTTTCTAAGGATAGTTAGCGCACCGCTGTAATATTTATCAGTGCCGGTAAACATGATGGTGTAGTAATAAGTGCCGTCAGGTAGAATATCTGTTCCCCTAGTGCCCTCCCAATCGTTTTGATAATCGTCATCTTCAAATACCAAAACGCCGTATCTATCGTATATTTTTACTTGTACCTGTTCAAAAGCGTCAGCGTTAGGGACGATCCACTGGTCATTCATGCCGTTACCATCAGGTGTGAATACATTATTTGCAACAACCCTAAAATCTTCACGTAAGCTAACCAAAACCTGATCTGTGTTTTGGCAGCCATTCTGGTCGGTTACGGTTACTGTGTAGATTGTATTTTCTAGCGGTCTAGCTAGCGGATTTGCGATGGTGGAATGATTTAAACCGGTAATAGGGCTCCATTGATAATCCACTCCTCCACGTGCCTGCAGCTGCGCAGAGGCACCCCTGCTGATCGTTGTATCCTGACCTGCATCCACCTCAGGCAGATCGAAAACGATGACCAGTTTGCCGGAAGAATCCACACAGCCTTCGAAGGAGGTGATGGTCAAATTAACCGGGTATATGCCCGGTGAGGAATACGTATGTGCTGGATTTTGCGCAATGGACGATGCCCCGTCCCCAAACTCCCAGTTGTAGAGGGTAGTAGCGCTAGGATCAATGGACTGATCGGTGAATGGGGTCTCGTCTTCAAAACACACATCTGTTGCTTCAAAACCTGCTACTGGCACTTCATTCACGATGGCCGTTTTCTTGATAGCGTTGATACACCCGTTAAAAGACTCAACCGATAACACCACTTCGTAGGTACCCGGGGTTAAGTACTGTTTTACAGGATTTTCCAACGTAGAATTAGTCAGATCGCCAAAATCCCAAAAGTACGATTGGATGGAGCCTGCTGATTCATCCACAAACTCCGAAGGGAATCCATTACAAACGTTAGCCACTGTAAAATCAGGCACCGGTATTTCGTAAATCTCTAGGGTGTTTGAAACTGTCATTTGACAATCATCTGGAGTGGTAGCGGTCAACGATACAGTATAGGTCCCCATCGTTTCAAATCGATGAATAGGCTCTCTGGTAGAGGAACTGTTCCCATCTCCAAAATCCCACCAGTAAGTAAGCTCTCCTACGCTCTCGTCTGTTAGATTGGTAAATAGTACCTCCTCTAACGCACAGCTGTTATCAAAGAAAAATACAGGAACAGGGTTCTCGAAAATATCTACCCGTTTCTCAGCCTGTCGAACACATCCGTCATTTGATTCAACTTGCAGTTTGACAATGTATGAGCCCGGAGATTCATATAGATGGCCTGGCTCATAAAAGGTGGAGGTATTTCCGTCTCCAAAGTTCCACAGAAAAGATACTCCGGTCCCGATAGAAGTATTGTCAAAGACGACCTCCTCCCCGAAGCAAACCGGAACAAAATTAAACTCTGAGGTAAGCTCTTGAAAGATATCTACAGGTTTTGTGATGGAGGTGAAGCATGCTCCAACATTATTGGTGGCCGTTAAGGTCACATTATACCTCCCCTGGTTCGCATATTCATGGATAGAATTTACCCCATTACTCATCGTACTTCCATCCCCAAAATCCCAGGTATAGTTTAGGTTACCATCGGTTACTGAGCTTTCATTAACAAAAGAGACTACATTTCCATTGCATGTGCCTTCAAAAGAGAAATCGGTTATAGGCTTCGCTGTTATGGTGATGGGCTTTGTGATTTCATCTTCACAACCATTCGCAGAAATAGCTTTCAATGTCACGTCGTACGTGCCCGGAGCACCGTAGGTATGTGTGGCAGTGACTTGTGTAGATCCGCTTCCATCCCCAAAATCCCACAAATATGATTCGATTGTTTCTCCACCTAAAATAGTAGAGGTGTTTGGCAGCGCTACTTCCACCCCTACACATCCGTCTGACACCGCAAAATCTACATCTGGTACGATGAAATCTGTATCAGGGTGATTCCAGATCACGACTGCTTCTTCATAGGTTGCTTCACAATTATTGCTTGTAGTTGCAGAAAGCGTCACCATATACGTTCCAGGACCATTATAATTATGAGTTGGATTTTTCAAATCAGCACCTTCGCCATCACCAAAGTCCCAAGCATACGTATAGGTGTCACCCTCCGTATTTGTCAGGTTAGAAAATTCGACGGTATTTCTTAAACAGTTATCGGCAGCAAAAAAAACGGGTGTCGGATTCTCAAAAACATCTATTCGCTTTTCTGATACATCCGTACATCCATCGTCCGAAGTTACTTCCAAATTGACGAGGTATGATCCCGGTAAATCATAGCGCTGACCAACCGGCACACGCTCGGTAGAGGTATTTCCATCCCCAAAATCCCAATTAAAGGAAAGATTTACCCCTGTAGAATTGTTAGTGAAACCTGCATCTGTTCCGAAACAGACAGATGGCGCCTCAAAGCTAGATACCGGGTTGGGGTGTATGGTTATTGTTTTTGTCCTTGCCAAGTCGCACTGCCCATCCGCACTGGTAGCTGTTAAAACGACGGTATAATCCCCGGGGCTATCATATATATGTAAAGGATTGGCTAACGTACTGCCTTCTGTATCTCCAAAATCCCAGCGATAGGTTAAGTTCCCATTGATTATGGTGCTGGTGTTGGTAAATTCAACGGCAGCACCATCGCACACTTCTTCAAACTCGAAATCTGGATTAGGCTCTTCAAAAACCGTAATTTCCTTGATAACCGAACTACTACATCCAGATGCTGAAGTTGCGGTGAAAGTAACTTCATACGTTCCTGGCGCTGAGAATGTATGATTGCCATTCTGCGCTGTAGTAAAAAACCCTTGATCCCCATCATAGTCCCACTTGAAAGAAGAAATGGAACCTGACGTTATACTCGCTGAACCGGTAAATGTCTGGTTTGTGGCTAAACAATTATCTGTCAAATCAATGGTAAAATCAACGACTGGTGCCGGTTCTACGGTAAGAGAAACTGTGATCTCTGCCACTTCTCCCTCCGTATCCTGGATAGCCAAGCGAACATCAAAGTCTCCTGAGGAGGTGTAAACGTGGGTTGGGTTTTCTTCTGTCGATTCCTTGCCGTCGCCAAACTCCCACCTAAAATAAATGATTCTTCCAACGGATGTAAAGGAAGTGTTTGTGAATTGTACCGTTCCGTTTTGGCATATTGGACTACTCACCGTAAAAGAGGCAGTTGGCACAAGCTTGTCATCTGCTGAAACAATAGAAAACGGTGGGAGTAGTAATGCCGCTATCAAATATCTAACCACACTTGCCTTCATTCAATGATAATTTTCCGTATGCTATTGGTAGGCGTATTTCCTATTGAAATGAAATAGATGCCATTGCTCAAGTCACTCAGATCCAGCAAATTTCCGGTGATTCTATCTGATTTAAGGTAACCACCCTTTATCGAGAAGACACGTATTTTCAGTTCTTCAAATGGTTTGTCTACCTTGTAAAGTCCATCCTTACTTGGGTTGGGATAAAACCGAATGGTATTTGAACGGGAGCCAGCGCTCAAAACCAATGCTTCTTCAGACAACGTCATTTGAGGTAGCACTTCATCAATGTGCTGTCTCATTTTCTCTACTTGACCATGTGTAAAAAAAAGTAAACAGTCATCGGTCACCATATTCATGAAATTTTGCGTCATATCAAGACTGCCACACGTGGTAGATTGCAAATCACAGCTTGCAATAGATGAGGCTTGATTTGGCGTATCTTTTATCCCATCGTCTTCATCGCACCCACCTACTCCCCAAGGATGATGCAACGAGAAGAAGTGGCCCAACTCATGTGTAAGTGTTCTGCCCAAATGATAAGGTGCAGTAGCCGTCCCATCCGTGCCAAAACTTTTAAAGTCAATGGCTACTCCGTGATCATCAAAAAAACCCAATAGCCCGTCAGCCAGGTTGGCGACCCATATGTTCAGTATGCGATCAGGGTATATTGGATCAGATCCTCCTTCTTCTGTTGCAAATAGATTGGAGTTAGTGAATACCGGTTGATCCGTTTGGACTCTGATAATTCGTTGCACATCCAACCTTTGCACACGATCTGCAAAAACAAATGCTATTCTACTATCTGCTATATTATCATTAAACGTGTCATTCACCTTCTCTAAATCATGATTTTGTTTCCTGAAATCGCGATTCAGGGAGGCTAGCTGAGACGCTATTTGTTCATCTGAAATGTTTTCCTCTGCTACATGATAAACAACATGGAATAAAACAGGTATGTAGATCAGCTCATGCTCCTTTGTTTGCCCATCACTAAAACTGCCCATCACTAAAAAATTGATCACTAATAGTTTCTGAAATGTGCTTGAGATATTCATTGGTCTGTGCATGTTCAAATCATTCTGGTTTCACTACTTTTAATAATCGTTTTTCCCGGCCGACCTGAACGCTTACCACATACAGCCCTGAATTCTGGTTGGACAAATCAATCGGAATATCCAGTTGTTCCTCTTCGAATTCGTTTCGGTATACCTCAAGTCCTGTCATCGTGAATACCCTGACTAAAATGGGTGCTTGCGTGGACACTTCCAGCTCAATATTGAGGTGATCTATGATGGGATTAGGATAGGCTTTCAGTTTAAGCACTTCGATCAATTCTTGTGAAACGCGCGCTGCTTCAAACCTGGAAGCAACTACCGAAATGGATTTACTGGTAGAAGCAGTACATCCTCCATTTGTTATTTGCAGGGTAATGGTATATTCTCCCACTTCAGAATATTGATAGATTGGATTGGTCTCCCGGCTGAAGTTACGATCGCCAAATAACCAAAATGATTGCTCAGGTAATGGATCTGTGAGTTGCACGATATTCACAAAATCTCCAACCCCCACAATGCTTGGTATGAGGAAGGAAGGCGCTAATTGATCGGTACTTTGTATGGCTCGGACTGTATCTTTCTGAATACATTCACCGATTGCTTCGACCCAATAGGTCCCCGCCTCATTGATAGAGATGATTTTTTCTGTTGATTCAAATCCATTTGACGACCCCCATAGATAACTTAAAGCATCCACTCCTGCATCCAACTCAAATACAGCATTGCACAGTTGTATTTCCTCCGGGAGATCCAGAACCTCATCATCAGTGATACTTGCGATGAGGGTGTCCCTGTTTGTACAGCCCCAAGCATCCGATACTTCTACCCAATAGAGCCCCGCTGAACCGATATTAAACGAATTATCAGTAGATCCATCGGACCAGAGATAGCTGGCAAAAGAACCAGGATTTACGTTTTTTACTTCCCCAAGGCAGAGTGATAGCGTGTTCTCTAGGTTTGGTACCGGAAGATCCCGGACTTGCACAACTATTTCATCCATACTCGCGCAACCATTTTCAGGTTCAGTGATTTCTACGGAATAGGTTCCCGAGTTTGTGACTTCAATGGTAGAGGTCGTTTCTCCCGTAGACCATAGGTAAGTGGCAGATGG
This sequence comes from Bacteroidota bacterium, assembly GCA_038746525.1. GTDB lineage: Bacteria > Bacteroidota > Bacteroidia > Cytophagales > Cyclobacteriaceae > Ekhidna. The sequence continues at coordinate 4,627 of JBCDKO010000059.1, read as the reverse complement.
GAACTCATTGGAGCCAATAATGATTGATTCGCAGGTTGTGGTATCAAGGCCTAAGTCTATCCCCAAATCGGCATTAAGTGCGACTTGGATATTTTGCGAAGCAGTACATCCTGCAGGATTCGAAATCTCTAAAACTATTTCAATGGGCACCTTGGACGTTGAAGAGACTTCATACGCTTGACTCGTAGAGAGGACGTCCCCGCTGGCAAGATCAATCCATCTGTAAGAAGACCCTACATTTTCAGCATCTAGAAGAATATGATCCCCGCACGTAGTAACGGTTTCATTGATGGATACTCTGGGGGTTGGCAGAACGGTAAAATTATCAGAGGAAACAGCATTACAACCGTCTACTTTCGAAGTCACAGAAAGTGTGATGTTAAATAGTGTTTTATCGTCACTAAATGCTTTTAGGGGTGACGGTTCTTGTGAGATGCTTCCATCTCCAAAGGACCATGCAAAATCATACGCTGTAGGATCTAATTCAGCAGCAGCACTGATAAATTGTACTTCTGTGAATGCACATGTTTCGTTTGACCCTGAGCCTCCAATCATTCTGAAAGAGGCGTCGACTTTACCTAAGCATTCGGGATCACATGGGATGGTTGCTCCAAATGACCCTGTTTCGATTTCATCTTCCACCACCTCAATAAATACCTCCGCCCGTGCTTCACAGTCGTTTTCATTGGTAACCTTTACCCAGTAGGTACCTGTGGCACCAACGGTAACACTTGGTCCCGTAGACCCATCAGACCAGGAATAACTACTGTGTTCACCGGCTCTTAAGGTCTCAAGTGTTCCTCTACATATTTGCCGATCTTCTCCTAAGGTAACCGCTGGCAGCGCATCGATGGTCACAACTATTTCATCTGTTGCAACTTCATCGCCACTTGCAGTATCGCTACAATCACTATCTGCCGTAACCGTAACCGTGTAAGTGCCCGAATTGGTGACATTGATCATAGGTTGCGTACTGATTGTATCGGGATTTCCCTCTTTTGTCCAGACATAGTTGGCATTCTGGAACTGGTCATTACCTATTATAACGGATTCGCATGCCCTTTTATCGGGACCTAAGTCAATGGCGATATCAGCGTTTAACGTCAACTCAATAGGTTGAGATATGAAACATCCTATGGTATTCTCCACTTCTAAGATCAGATTGATCGGATCATCTGTTGAAGAAGAGACGGTGTATTGTTGCGCATTGGAGAGCAGCTTATTATCATCATCTGCATCTAACCAGCGGTAGGTGGTTCCTGGTGCCAGGTTTTCTGATGCATTATGGGCGGCATCTAAAACTTTGGAAGAACCACAAAATACCAATTGTTCGCTGTATGGTTCTTTGGGAGAATCAAGGATCTCGATTTTTTGGGTAAAAGTTGTGCCACAATCGGTCGTATTTCTTTTTACCCTCAAGGCAACGTCATACGCTCCTGTAGTATTGAAAGTATAGGTTGTCTCTGGTGGCCCAACGGATTCATTTTCTCCGGTACCGAAATCCCAGAAATAACGATACAATGACTCATCTTCCTGCTCTTGGATACGCTCAAAAGAGATGGGGAAGCCGACGCAACTTTCATTCACAGAAACACCATCATACTTCATTTCAAACAGGGCATCCGGCTGAGCAAAGATTCGTAGGTCTTGGGATGTAGATATAGCACAGCCTCTCGAAGTTCCCACTGTAAGCGTGATTGTAAATGTGGTGTCTCGAGTGACACTATAATGATGTGAATGCTCACCTAAATTACCTATGGCTATCAAGTCAGGGTTACTGTCTTGTGGTTGCGCAATCTTAAGAGTATTTCCATCACCAAAATCCCAGGTAAAGTCTACGAAGCTACCTTTACTGTTCAGAAAATTAATATCATCAGAGGGATCCAGATAAAATTCCTCACCAGAACAGACATAAGTAATCGGGATACCGTCTTCTACTTCAGTCATTTCAAACTCCGCGGTTGGATTTGGGTGTATATTGATCCTATCCGTAAAAGTGGCTACACATCCATATTCGCTTTCAGCGATCAATTTTACGGTGTAGGTGCCCACAGAATCGTAATCAAAGACGGGTGTTTCTACTACCTCTCCTTCCGATACATCTACGGTTTGTCCTGTGGTCGTATCATTGGTAAAAAACCAGTCATACTTCACTATTTTACCTTGATCTTCCGCAATAGAGATATTGAAGTTTATTGGTTCCCCTACACAGGCATCGGTTGGATCAAAACCAAAAAAATCTGCTACACCATCTCCAATTCCAGGTTCATCCCCATTTGCATCCCACTGAGGTTCTCCCCAAACGTTGACCCGGACCTGCCTGAACGTCTCACATCCTTTGGTATTTTTTAGCTCGATGGTGTAGATGCCTTCATTTGCTGCTGATACGGATGTAACCGCAATTTGATTGTTTTCAGCCACCAAAGAATCACTATCAAACAACCAACGATATTCGGTATCATCCGAGTTATCATATTTGAGACCTAATGAATCACCATCACATATGTTGATTTCATTAGATCCACTAATTCCAATTGAAGATTTAAAAAGGGCAATGTTTGTCTTAGGATTCGCATCTGAGTTACACTCCGCTTCGGCTACAACAAATAAATTCGAAGCATTTGGATTTTCTTTGGTTTGTTGTATAGGTATGTTTTCTACCGTGTAAGTGATGGTAGAGTCTGAAGCAAAAGTACCGTCTCGCATTTTTGTCCATGAAACGCCATCATCATTAGAAACATAAAGTGCACGTTTGCTTTTTTCCTCCGGAAGATCTTCCAAGTCACTTTCAAAATAATGAAGTACAACTCCTCTTAATGAACCCCCATTTTGAAAAGAATTCATCCGATAAAGTCGCTTAGCGGTAACTCCATTCGCTACTTGAGCTTGACCATTTTGAGGATGATAATGCCCTTCTCTTAAAACGCGAACGCCTACTTCTCCATCCTTTCCTTTAGCATCCTCATTTTTATATATTATTCCCCATCCAATTCCAAACAAATTCTCCTTGTATAATTCATCTGGCGGAATGTACAACGCCGAGTCAAGGTTAAATGGATAATTAGGATGATAATAAATCTCATTGATTCCGGCAAGGGTAGGAAATTCTACTTCAAGATTTCCATTTTCAATAATTAATCGGCTGCTTGCTCTTTCTCCGATTATGACTCCATTCGTTTCCATTATAATGCTGGCATCACCTACCAGTATGTTTCCTGAGTTGGGAGAATTAAATTGTATGGTAGAATCTACTCTAACGACATCTAGCTCAAGAATCAAATCGCTTGACGCATTTTTATCCAGAAATATTGAAGGGAGGTAGATCTCATTAGATGATTGGATTGACTGATCTTTATCTCCCTCAAACACTATGGGCCCAGGTCTGCCTTCATTTAAAAACATTGTGGTAATGGAGTTGTTTATTAAGTCCCCTTGCAAATGAATAGTCCCCGTGTTTCTTGTTGTTGGTAAAAACAAATTTTCTGCGTCATTAATTATAAGATCTCCACTTATGTATATATCTGCATCCGGTTGGATATTAATTACAGCGCCCCAGTTGTTTAAATCTGTTTGAGAAAACAAGAATGAAGAAGAGAAAATAAATATGAATAACAGGCTTACTCTCACAGACTATCTAAAATTTAGCGTTTCACAATAAAGGCCATCGTTTAATATGGTGTATTTATCCGCATAGATCAATTGCAAATAGTTACCGGTGGGGCTTTCAATCCGCTCTAGCAAGGAAGATTTGGTGTGCGTCATTCCGCCATTGCCTACCGCCTCTTCTTCACTCAAATAAGAAAACCTCATCGTATCTCCCCACCGATTCACTATCTCGGTGAGGTTCCATGCATATTCGTGCTGGGATTGTCCGGTAGTTTTTGCCGAGGTGCCTATCCAATTGCCCCAAGCCACCATATGCTGGGGTGTGGCATAGTGATATTCCAGTCCGGCTTCTGTGGTAACTACCCATCTGAGGTCACCATAGATGTCATCGCTGTAGTAAAACTTGATCGTCCACTTTCTAAAATCACGGGGTTTGTGGGTTCGGTAGTGGTTGGTTTCATTCACATCGCTGTCGGTACAGATGAGTTCGATAGAGGTGCCATTATCCATGAAGTAGTAGGTATCATCATCTCTTGCTACCGTACCCTGGTGCTCACTCACGATTCGGGGATAGTCAAAGGTCCAGCTAAGCCCAACTATTCCGGTAGGCGCGGTCCTGTTCCAGGTATTGACTTGTTCCTGCACTCCGGCAGAACTGTAAGAGAGGGTAACTTGGGGGTGAAGGCCTCCTCTTCCCTGCAAGGAAGCCAGGGTCATGGGAAACCCTACCTGGCTGGTCATTAGATTGACGCTGTTTTTGAGGGTGCCTAAATCATTGGGATTGAGTGAAAACTGCTGGCTGTTGGCCACGTTTTCGATATTTTGGCTGTGTACACAAATACACAAAAGGGCAAAAAAAGCCACTGATAAAAAGAAGCGATCCATAGCAATAATCAATAAAGTTCAATGGTTAAAGCCGGGTGATAGCTTTACGATGAGATTGATTTTGGGCGGCTAAATCAACGTTTTCGCGACGGCAAAACTAGCAATGAATTATTTTAAGCTGCTTTTCTAATGTTAA
>JBCDKO010000058.1:0-21345 GCA_038746525.1 Bacteroidota bacterium | reverse complement strand
TCACAAACGAACCCATCGGGCCATTTGAGTTGAGCGAGGTGGTCATAGCAAGCCTGGTCATCAGGAAATTGCTGCTGGAACTGGAAGAGGGTAAGGCTTTGGTATTTTTTCTCCATAATTTTGATCGTTAAATATTACTTTCAGTTACTGAAAAACAATAGTTTAACCAAGCAATACCGCCATCAAAAATAAAATATTTACTAAGTGCCTACTTCAAAAAAAGTTAATAGCAGTGGTCACTCCACTAGTTCGAGCTTGCAGCTCGGATTGATTGAAAATATGGACACGAGCTACAAGGTCCGCCAACATAGGGATGTTTACCGATCCTTTGGGGTTATGCCCGGAATGTCCCAGGGATAAGCGATATTATGATGCAAGGGACAATTTCATGGACTATGAGCCCACATCGTACGTAAGCCCGAATCTGAATGGAAATAGCTGGATGCACTCGATCGGACGCAATAGCAGGGTGTATGAGAGATATCAGATGTGGTCCGATGCCCGCACCTTAGGTCTGGATGAGTATGCGCAGAAATACGGTGAGGCTTACACCAACATGAACGCTTACTGGAGATATTATCAAGAAGAGCAGATGGTAAATGGAGTACAGGTGAAGCGGCCTCAATTGATCCTATCGGGTAGGGCAAGTAGTGGTTTATTTTCCATTAGAAAGGACGTATGTGGGACCTGGTTCACCACAATCAGATGTGGGAATAGATAGCAATTACGATGCTGTTTATCAATACTTGTTTGGAGACGGATCATCTCAAGCAATAGGACCTAATACTACTAGGGCTTTGATGAATACCGAAACTTTCAGGGATGCCCATAATTCAATATTAAGGGGAGAAAGGAGTCTTTCTGGAAGATTTGGAGTAGATATGACAGATATAGTTTTTTATATAGGAAGAACAAGAGTTGGTTACAACACTGATGTAAAAAATCAAACTATAACCTACACATTGTATAAAGGAGATGGTTTTTGGGATCCTGATTTCATTGATGAAAGAGTGCTGGGTGAAGGATTAGGAATACCAATGTTTCAGCCTGATGGCATGGGGCCAAACCTGGAAAGATTAGGTGGTACATCTAAGGTTTATAGCTTTCATCTTTTCGTCACAACTAATGTAGACAGTCCAGTAAAACCTGTCAACTTATTTTAGGACGGTACATTTTGGTTGAAGGTTGCGGAACTTTAGTTGAAGGTCGCGGAGTTAGAAAATCCGGAAAGCAGCTTACAAAAGCCGTTCAGAGGATTAAATCCTGATAAATCGGAATCAAATGAAGGCAATAATAGCTCTTTGATAATAAGGAGTTACAAAATCTTTCACAAGCCGAATAAAGGTAGAACCTCAGGTGGAACTCAATAAGGTCACAAAACGACTTTCTTCGAGTTAGATTTCGACATGAATCAAAGAGGCGCTCATATGCTTAATCTTTATTATACCCAAATAACATAGACTAATCTTCCATTGTGCAAAAAATTCTTTCACACCCTTCAAAATGCCATTAACCTCGCTTTTTTCAATCGATTATAACTACTATGAATCTCATCACTACTACTAGTGAAATTTAGATTATTCAGAACTACTCTAAATAATTAAGGTTCTCGTTTCATGATTATTTTAATGACATTTCAACCGATATGGCCTAAAAATGAGTGCAAGGAAGCAAATAAGATTCAAGCGTCAGTCAAGACTGACATCCTCTTTATCGCTCTCTATCAACTCCGATGAAAGTTTCGAACGAATATACAATACGCACTTTCGTCGGTTGTTTTCTATCGCTTATGGAATCTTAAAACAACAGGAAAAAGCCGAAGGGATTGTTCATGATGTGTTCCTTTCATTATGGGAAAGAAAAGATAAAATTACCATCAATGAATCTTTGGAGGGTTACTTGGTGAAGGCAACCAAATTAGCAGTCATGGAATACATGCGAACCAGGGCAATTCGTGATAAACATCATGAAATTATAGCAGCTAGGTCTCATATCAATGAAAATAGTGTTGAACTTGAAATGGGAGCCTCAGAACTGAAGGAGCGCATTGAGTTTTTGGTAAATAATTTACCGCCAAAAGCAAAAAAGGTTTACCGCCTGAGCCGAGAAGAAGGAAAAAATAACAAAGAAATTTCGGTACTTATGGCCATTGCTGAAAAAACGGTTGAATCACACCTTACCAAAGCCCTTTCTTTTCTTCGGTCGAATCTTGCTGAATACAAATTGTAATTTTTTTTAAATCAGACTCAGGGAAAAGCGTCGGTTATGCAACTAAGCTCTAAAATCGATGAAATTTTCCATGAAGATCACAGAAGAACTTTTAGAAAGGTATTGGAATGAAGCATGTTCTGAAGAGGAATGCAAAGCAGTAGAATCATGGTTAGAATCCACCGAGACAGCACCGGATCAATTGGATGAACATCAAGTATCGGATTCAAAAAATAACGTTTGGAATGAGCTACGGAAAAGCATAAGGAAGGAGGAAAAGACCAAGGAGATCCTATTCAATCCTTCTCCTTACACCTATTTTAACTATGCGGCTGCTTGCTTATTGGCGCTCGTATTGGGAGCAGGTTACTTCGTTAAATACTCAGGTAATTCCCTTTATGAATTCGCTTCAGATGAGCCATTACAACTCGTACTCAGCATTCCTGAGCAAGACAAAGTAGCATTGGTAGATCAAGGTTGTATGGTGCAATTCAAAGGAGTTCTGAGCTTACATAACCCTACTTCCTCCAAAAAAACCATCATTTGTAACGGCAAACCATATTTACTGGAAGCCGGCGAGAAATACCTCATCGATAGTAGGTATCCTAATCTTAAAACCTCCTCCATGCGGATGATGCGAGAGTTTATCGTTAACGATTTTGTGAGAACCGATTATTACTCCAACAGCTCATTTCACCTGGGAACCTGCTAGTTAGCACTATGCGAAAAGCACACACTATATTGCTTGCAATACTACTGATCGTCTGGACGAACGCTAAGATCGCAGCACAGGACCAGAAAGACAGGTATGCCGTAAAAGGAAAGATTTCTGATGAAAATGGAAAACCAATTCCATTTGCCACAGTCAGGATTGAAGGCACCTCTATCGGAGCAATTGCAGATTCAGAAGGTCAATTTATCCTAAAAAAGCTGGCTGGTGGCGAGTATACACTCGCTGTTCAGTCTTTGGGTCACCTCCCAACCTCCTTCAAACTCAACATTACTGATCAATCACCAGAGAGCATAATGATCACACTAAAGAGCAATGCACGGGAGTTACAAGCCGTGGAGGTAGTAGCAGAATCAGAAAAACAGCAGCTAGAGCTTTCCGCAAAAGCAGTAGATGTGATCGATACCCGGGAAGTAAAGTTGAAAACCGTAGACCTAGGTGAAGTTCTGGCACAAACGCAAGGAGTAAGCATCCAAAGAAGTGGTGGCTTAGGATCAGACAGCAGGCTTTCATTAAACGGGCTTTCCGGAGATAAAATACGGTTTTTCTTCGATGGTGTCCCATTGGACTTTACTGGCTATTCGGTAGGAATCGGAAATATACCTGTAAACCTGGTAGATCGCGTGGAGATATACAAAGGAGTGGTGCCGATCGCATTTGGCGCGGACGCATTAGGTGGAGCGGTAAACATGGTATCATCTTCTATCGTGATGGGTTTACATGGAAGTGTATCCTATCAGACCGGTTCATTTGGGACGCATCGTTTCACCTTGGATCTAAAACATCTTGAGCCGAAAAGTGGCCTTTTAATTGGACTAGATGGTTTTTACGATTTCTCACGAAATAATTATGAAGTTGATGTAGAAGTACCGATTACTGAGAGGCCACTTCGAGGAAGAATACAAGAAATAACCGTCCCTCGGTTCCATGACGACTATGAAGCCTACGGGATGAACCTGACGCTTGGCCTCATTGACAAATCGTGGGCAGATGAGATCAAAGTCAACTTGTTCTTGAATGACACCTATGATGAAGTACAGCATAACGCAGTAATGACTGGAAATCCTTTTGGAGAAGTCATTTTTTCCAGCGACTTGCAAGGTGCTAGTTTATCCTTTACGAAAGATTTCGGCAGAAGCCTGTCCATCAATTCGGTTTTCGGATTGAATTCAACAACACGAGTTTTTGTAGATACAACACGAAATTTTTACTCCTGGAATGGTGAAATACAAGGAAGAAGAAACAGACAGGGAGAGGTTTCCGGTAGCGTGGCTGGAGGAAGTCATCAATTCACATGGGACGACAATTATTTCAATAGAACAAACTTGAAATGGCAGTTCAATGAAAAGCACACCATCAGTATTTCTAGTGCTCCTACCTATACGCTGAGAACCGGAGATGAACTATTGGCAGGAACTTTTGATCCTATTACTGCAAAGGGTATTGTTTATTCCTGGGTGAATGGAATAGAGTATCAAGCAGATCTGAAGGAGGGAAAACTGCAGAATGTCTTTTTCATCAAAAACTATTGGCAGCAGGTAAGAACAGAGCGTGAAGTCGACGGCTCCGAACAAGTTTCTGTCAATGAAAGAAAGATCAGTAATGTAGGGTGGGGAAACAATTTACGTTACAACTTTTCAGATAAGTTAATCGCCAAGCTCTCCTATGAATACGCACTTAGACTTCCCAGGCCAGATGAGGTATTTGGAGATGGTAATTTTATTGTTCGAAACCTTGAACTAGAAGCAGAAAGAAGTCATAACCTCAACTTGTCTGCTATCGTGCGGAATTCGACGAATTCCAAAATACGGTGGAGATTAGAAACTGCTGGCTTTGTTCGCAGCATTAGTGACCTGATTTTTCTGGTCGCTGCAACTGATAGGACGAGTGCTTTCGATAATGTAAACGAAGCGACTTCCATAGGAATCGAAGTTGCCGGAGAATTATCGGGACTAATAGATGGATTAAAAATTTCACTGAATTCTACGTATCAGGATTTTTACAATAGCGCAAGCAAAGGAGGTTTTGCAAGATTTGAAGGCGAGCGCATACCAAATACTCCTTATTTCTTTGCTAATTCATCTGTCAGTTATTCATTACCGAAGAAGCTAGTCGGTGATCAATCGATCAACATTTACTGGTCATCCCGATATGTTCACAGCTTTTTTCTCGGCTGGGAAAGTGGGGGCCGAAACAATCCCGAGTTTAAGTTTACTATACCTAATCAGCACATCCACCATGCTGGTATCAATTACCGGCTACCTCTAAAATCTGTGAAAATGACACTAACGGGTGATGTGCAAAATGTGCTGAATAGAAATGTTTTTGACTTCTTCGGTGTACAGCGACCCGGACGAGCCTACTATCTGAAAATAGTTACTCAATTCTAAATGACAAACAATTCAATAATTAAATTAAAGATGATGAATACGATGAAAACAATAGACCGGCTAAAAAAGCTTTTTAGTCCTTTTTTGATAGTTACTTTTATAGGAGTTTCAGTTTTTTTATCAAGTTGCGATGACGATGCTGATCCTGAGATTGATGGAAATCCCACAGAGATTGAAACAGCCGTTGCCTACGGGTTTAGAACAGAAACAGAGTCAAGCACTATTTACTACCTCGGTGTGTATGAAGACTTTGTTGATGAACTGGATGTAGAAGACGCCGTAGAGCTTGGCCCCAATCAACGAGTTTGGTTTTTTGGCGAACATCCTTACACCTGGAGTGGGGATGCGTCTACAATCACGAAGTGGAATATCGATAAAACCGATTTAAGTATTACCCAAGGCGAAACGGTCAGTTTTGCAGCCGAGGGGGTGTCCGGGAATTTGGGAGAACCCGTTTTTTTCTCTGAATCAAGAGCATTCTTTTTTGCACTGGTAGACGGTAAGATTATTGAATTTAACCCCTCTGATATGACCATTACTACTACTATTAACGTTGATCCTGTGGAATTTGAAGGGCATGCAAATGGCGCATGGTATGATGCATGGATCAAATACACCATAAATGACAAAGTTTTTCTTCCTATAGGATTAATTGCAGGTTCAGATTGGCTGTTACCAGATGGTGCGATGGTGGCAATCTTTGATCCGAGTACTAATTCCATAACCTATCATACAGATACACGCTTACAAGCTGGTCAGTATTGGTTTCCTACCTCTGACGATGGCATAGCGTATGTACTTCCAGGATGGGATCTTGATGCTGAAGTACATTATAATGGAGTCATGAATCCTCTGCCCACGCAAAACATCCTAAGGCTGAATAACGACGGGACTTTTGATGATAGCTGGACATTTGATATGAATGCCCCTCTCTCCACACTTGGAAATCCGCTTGCCGTTTACGATGTGGTCACTGTAGCAAACAATGTTGCCGTAATTCTGTGGAGAGAAGGAGACGCATGGCCGGAAGATCCTGCTGAGAGATGGAATGAATTTGGTAGCCAGGGAAGGTACGCAGCTGTAAATCTTGTTACAGGTGAAGCATCTCCATTTACTGCATGGTCAGATTATGAAGGTGTCGGAAGTGCTAAACCAATTGATGGGGTAAACTATTTTATTGTCTGGCAATCTGGAAACAATGAGGAGATTTTGTTAAGACAAAATGCATTTGATAGTTATACGGAGGTAACAAAACTTACCGGAGGGTCAATTCGTACAGCAGCCAGACTTTGGTAGTTTGAGATAAACAAAATTGTTGTTGAAACCTTCGATCTTAGTCGAAGGTTTCCTCTTCACCATTTTAGTTATTTTTTATAAAACTTATAAATGGTTTAGCTCAGCAACAACGAATTTCCAATTGAGAAAAAACGCAAAACACTCAGTCAAATTTTTCCACCTTATTCTCTTAGCTGCCATCTATTCGTGTTCAACTAAAGAAAACAATTCGAAAAAAGAAAAGGTGAGCTCAGCTTTTGTTTACGGTTTCAGGATGGAACTACCCAATGATAGAAATTACTATTTAGGTGTTTTTGAAGAGCTTACGGAGGTATTGGATGCCAATAAGGCGACCAAATTGGGACCCAACAGGAGAGTATGGTCCTATAAAGAGCACCCATATGTATGGAACGGTGACTCGTCTACCATTACTAAATGGCATGTGGATGAGCTTGATTTAGCTCTGCAAAAAGGAAAGTCAATCAGTCTAGCTCAATTTGGCATATCCGGGGATATTGGAGAACCTATATTTTATGCGGATTCCATGGCGTTCTTCTTTGCGCTGCGAGAAGGTAAAATCGTAGAGTTCAATCCAGAGGCAATGACGATAACCCAAATGCATAAAGTTGAACCTATTCAATTTGATGGATATGCAGAGGGAGCATGGTATGATGCCTGGAATAAATACATCATCCTAGATAAAATTATCATGCCTATCGGGTTTATTGCGGGTTCAAATTGGACCTTACCAGAGGGAGCAATGGTAGCTGTTTTTGAGCCAGAAAAATTAGAATTGACGTATCATGTTGATCGAAGATTACAAACCTGCTTCTACATATCACCTCTGGATGGAGATACGCTTTATATCGTTCCCGGATATGATCTGGATGCTGAGGCTCATTATAGCACTTTGGAAAATTACCTCCCTACACAGAATCTTTTGCGATTGAATATCGATGGGAGCTTTGATCAAAATTTTGAAATAGACTTAAGTGCCGTGCTAGGCAGCTCACTAGCGGTATATGATATAATCTCAGTAATCGATCAAAAGGCATTAGTATTGTGGCGTGAGGGGGATGATTGGCCCACCGACCCACAAAATCGTTTTGATAATTTTTATGAACAAATCAGGTACTCGGTAGTAAACATTCGCACTCAAGAGGCTAAACCTTTCACTGCGCTAGAGGAATATGCTGGTTTAACAGCTTTGCAAGTTATCGATGGATACAATTACTATATGACCATCCTCAAAGATGAACCAGATATGGAAATTTTGCTGAAACAAAACAGCCTCTATGATTATACGGAAGTAACCCGTCTTAAAGGAGGATCTGTACGCATGATGAAAAGACTTTGGTAGCTCAATTTGGAAATACAGATGTTGTAGACATCTCGTAAACGAAAACCCAAAAAATTGCGTCTTAAGCGCGTCATCAGCCAGCTACATTTACTGGTTAGGGTTAGTTTCAGGCATGGTAATCTTGATAATTGTGCCAGATGTCGCAGTTTTCGTCTGGGAGAAAGAACTGACTCAATGGTACTACGGTGATATTGTCCTTAATGCACATTCCAACAATCAAATTGACTATTTATCTATTAGTCAGTGCATCAATCGATAAAAGAAGTTTATCCTGAGAAGCAATTTAACCCGATTTCAAGACATTGTACAACTAACATAGAGCAGCTAATCTTTCCGTGGCAGCCATGCAAGAAGAGCCTATGAATTTAATGGTGATTTGATCCCTACCCGCATTTTGGATGGAATGTAAAACCCTGATGGAAAAATAATCAGGGCTTTGAAACATTTAACCCGAAAAATTCGGGTGTTATTCATTGAGATGAAGTAACACGTTGAATAGGAGGTAATTGATTTCGAATGAGATGACAAAATCGTTCCCCAAATTTGAGGAATCAAAAATCGTCCAATATGAATATTAAACTACTGTAAATCAATTACTTGAATCAAATCGCCACTATTTGTGGTGAATAATGCGGTTAATTGGAGATGAAGCATCGCACTTAAATCCCGTATGCAATAATGTAAGTACGCAACTACCTTCTCTTGGCTGCTTTATGGTAAAACCATAAATGAATATTGATGTGGTTTCAAGAAGCTATTATTAAGAAAAAGGTGGCCAGAACAGGGATCTTCTTAGCTGAATTAACTGTTACTTGAGAGAAAGCCAGATGGAATTCTAAGACATTTTGCAAAGTAACGCAGGAGATAGATAGCTAAACTTGAGGAGAAATGCAGCGATAAAAGCCTGTAAATAAAATGGTGAAGCTATCTTCCTAATGGAATTCTGGTTGAAATGCATGACTCTGATGGATTAATCAGGGCTTTGAAACGTTGAATGGTGAGCCTGAAATGAGCAAAAGCTTAACGAAATTGGTTTAAAAATGGCTATTACGATATGCGTAAGCTATTTTTTGTAGGGATTAGTTTTTCGCAGACAAACACCGGGGCAAGATCATGTGAGTTTCTCATTATTTTCTCAGTTCAAATTGGAGAAAGATGAGGAATTCTTCCTGTCAAATAACATGATGGCAATAATACATCCCGTTTTATATAGCTGGTGAATAGTTAATTGAATCCTTTGCAAAACTGAATTTTTGGCTCAAATCGAGGCTTTCAGAATTTCAAAAACGTAGTTTACTGGTCGTAAATGAGGCTTTTGAAATTTTGAGTAACGAAGAGTTGGGCCAAAAGGCGGGTTTTTCAAAGGATTCTAATTGTTCAGAATGAATTTAGAATAGGTCTCTGATTTTATTTCCTGTTTAAAATAGCTAAGAAAGTCTTTGAACGTTTTTAGTGTACTATACTGATCAGACCAGCCAATAAGGCTTTTGCTAAACTTTTCTAGTCCAATTTCATCGATTGCCTCATAAAGTACTACTGCCCCTTTGTTTTCCTCCAAATAATCAGCTCCATCGGCATAAATCAAAGGTTGCTCGGTATTGGGCTCGTTGTTGCGGTCTTTCGCGTACTTATCCATTTTCTTTTTGATCAGTAACTGCACTGCTTCTTCCCCAAAAGTTTCTTTCACAAATTGCAAGCCAATAGCTTCCGGCAATGCTTTAGCGAGCATATCTCCTCCCTGAACGTTCGCTATACCGACATTTTGCTGAATCCAAAGACTGGCAAGGCCGCTCCCGATGGTCTGATAAATGTAGGCTTGCTCCTGCAAGCCTTCCGTGTCTGCTACCCAACCCTCTTTTTCAGACAATGCTATGGTATTTGCGAAAGTATATTTCGGATTTTGCCAACGGTGGATTTCTATCAATTGTAGCTTGTCCACCACCGCGTTTGTGCCGAAGTGCTTTTGCATGTAGGCAATGGCCTTGTTCATCGCATCCTGATATAGGTCCAGATTGAAGGTGTGGGAGGGTTTATGAAGCATGGCGTATTCAATGCCGTTTACTTGGCCTGCCAACTTGGTATAATCGGATGAGCCTACGTGCCAGTTGAAAACCTGGGGCTGCTCGATTCGGTAATGCGCTACTGGCCGGTCGCCCTCATCCTCTTTTTTCTCTAGCTCTCCTGCTGCAAAAGGGAATTGCCCCTCTTCTGTGCTGATGGTGATGCTGCCCTTTACTCTGTGCGCATCGGTTGAAAAGGCGCTTTGGCTGAGGCCTAACGGGGCATCAATAGAAGTCATTCTTGAACTGAGTTTGTTCAAACGCTGCTCCTGCCGCTTTCGGTTTTCCATCAGCTCTTTGTCGCTATCATATCCGATCACGGGCAAAAAGTCTTGAATACTCGCAAAAATACCCACGTACGTGAGGTCTGCTTGGACATCACTTTGAGTAAAGCCCACATATCGCTTTTCTGCCATCAGTGAGAGGTGCAGCACACTGTCGATATGAAGTTTCTGAGGAATCAGGTAGGCGGAGATGCTTTGTTCTTCATCTTTTTTTACAAGTTTTAAGTCCTGGCCATTTAGCGTGAGGCTATTAATGGTTACAAAATCTTTCCAATTTAAGAAAAGGGTATCCATACCGGGTTCATTAACAAGGATAATGTCGGCTGAGTAGCTTGCCTTTCTTTCAGAGGGGAAGAGGTCCAGCTCTAAATCTACCTCCGCGTACTTCGGTTGCTTACGAGTCTCCAGATACTTGTATTGTCTTTCATACGCTGCATCCAGGCGCTCCTGCTCTGTCTCAGGGGTGAAGTTTCCATTGTCATAGGCATTTCTACTGATAAAGGACATCAACAAGAAAAATGCCCCGAAACAGGCCAACATCATCACTTTTGAGAAAAGGCTGAGCTCCATAACCGAAAATAGAAAAATTGTTGTTTTCCCTGAGACCTATACTGTTGTTTTGAAAGGTTACACCTGACGATCGCAGGTAGAAGTGCTTGGCCGAAATCGTATTGGTCAGCCTACTATCCAAAAGCTTACTGGCAAGTGAAAGTCCTGTGTAATTCTTAAGCAGCTTTTGAGCAGGTAAAAGCCTTTCCTGATCTTCTTGCGGTACCACCTCATTGCGAATGGTCAACCCATCACTGGTAAGCAGTGCGGTGAGGTTGAGGGTGTGTTGCCTGGTCAAAGAGTAGCTGAAGCTTTCCCGGCTAAACCATGTACGGGTTGTTAGCACCGGAGCAGTACCATTTGATAAATTGCCGGACTCCCCGCCATTTATCTTTGTAATAAAGTTCTGATCCCAAAAGTAGATCCTGCGCGCCGTGTCCAGAAAATGCAGTTTGTCATAGGTATAACCAGTCGTTATCTTGACATCCCATTTGTCATTTTCACCATATTTTTTCCATGATAAAGATGCATTCCTCGAATCTTGTGTTGAAGTTGGCTCACCCCAGGGTTGTTCAGCTCTGAGCCCGTGCTGCCACTGCCGGTCAATGTGAGAGTAAGAAGCCATTAACATCAATTCATCTGCCCACTTCACATTTCTTATCCCTGTTTGAAGCCTCAGTAATTTGGATTCAAACTGGTCGTTAAACCGTCTTGCCCGTCCTTTCTGCGTGTTGTTATTTGGGTCGCCAGGGATAAGCACATCCACATCATCCATCCAATAGTTGTTATCAGCGTAATTATAAAAGCCGTCAATATTGACGAAGTACTTTCCGTCTGAGCCGAACTTTTTGCGCGCATTAACTGAAGCCTCATGGGTATTCCAGGAGCCGTAGGAATAAGAAAGGTCAGCATAATTGGCATTTCCATATCGGGTCACCACATTAATCACACCACCCAATGCATCGGAACCAAACTCTACCGGGATAGTCCCCTTATACACTTCGATGCGATCAATTATGCTAGGTGACAAAGTATTTATGGAATAACCTCCCCCAAGTAAGTACACCGGCACACCATCAACGAACACCTTCACACCCTTACCATCTATGCCATTAAGCATGATGTTGGTATTGCTCCCCAAGCCGCCTTCTTGCCGGATACGTACCCCAGGAAGTTGATTAAGGATAGCAGTTACTGGGACAGGCTGGGCCCTGACGCTGTTAAGGCTGATTACCTGAGGTTTGAATGGTAAGTCTCGCACGGTTGCTGCCTGCGATTTCCCGGATACCACCACTTCCTCAAGGTCAGTGGCAGTTTCTTTTAATACCATTACTTTATTAAAACTATTCTCTGATGGGATATCCAGTGTAAACATTTGCTCCCCAAAGCCCATTGAGCGAACTTTGAGAGTATATGATGCACCTTGTTCCAAAAGGAAAACTACCTCTCCGTTGATATCGGTGACAGCTTTCTGGTCGATTTCCGGGATCTCGACGTAAGCACCAATTAATTCTTTTTGATCCTCACCAAAAATGGTAATGGTCGCTCTGCATTGACCTGTCCGAGCATAAGCAACCCGAAGCTCAAAAAAAAGAATAATAGTAACACCTATTACCTTGAAAGCCTGTCGATGTATAAAGAATATTAATCGCTTGTCCCTCACATTTATTATAGATCTATTCTAAATGGTTAAATTTATGACAAGCTTGTTGCTAAATATCTAACTGGTATCTATGCTAAACGGAATAAAATGAAGGTAATACGGAATAAATGAAGGCGCGAATCTATACCTCAGACTTACAGGAACTCTTAGTGGAGAATCATTATCCTAATGGGTTTCGTGCCCAAGATTCAACTATCATAGAACGTAAGTATTCAAAAGATACTTTTTTCGGTAAGATGTTTTATACAGAATTGTTTTTTGAGGGCTTTAGAATTAGCTATGGAGATTTAGCCCTTCATCGGGATACCCAGTTTTTTATGGAAAGTGATATTGAAACGGTAGAAATGCAGTTTACAATCAGTGGTGATATGCTTACAAAGGATCAGGAAACCGGGATGGTTTTTGAACAAAGCTGTAATCAGCACAATGTATTCTATCACAATGGGTTTAGAGGTACTAGTGAGTGGAGCCATAAAACCAGGATGCAAGGATTTGGAGTGAACCTGATGCCTTCATTTTTTGAAAAATATTTGCCTGATAATGCTGAGGCATTTGAAAATTTCAAAAATCAATTATACTACAGAAGAACATCGCTATTGAGCCAATATCAATTGCAGATTACCCCCAAGATGTTTCTGATCATTAAAGAAATACTTAACTCAAAAAGGCAGGAGGTATATAAGAAAATATTTATTGAAGCAAAAGTGATAGAATTATTGATGCTGCAACTTGAACAAATTTCTGAACATAAAGGCGATTTCTTTTGCAGTCTAAAAAAGACGGATATTGAAAAAATGCATCAAGTGAAAGAAATCATTTTAAATAACCTTTCTAGACCTTATTCATTGATTAGTCTCGCAAAGCAAGTAGGTACCAATGAATATACCCTTAAAAAAGGCTTTAAAGAAGTTTTTGGTACAACTGTGTTCGGTTTTTGGAACGAGTTGAAAATGCAAGAGTCTAAGAACTTATTATTGGAACAAAAGCTCTCTGTATCAGAGGTCTCGGAAAGAATTGGATACAAAAGGCCGCAGTATTTCAGTGCTGCTTTTAAAAAGTATTTTGGTTTTAGTCCAAGTCAATTAACAGGGTAAAGTTCATTTTCTATTTGAGCGTTGGCTAACTGCAACAAGCCTGGATCAGAATAGGACAATTAAGACGACTATTACTATCATCCCGATTTCCTGATTTGGTATGGTAACAATAGGAAAAAACGAGACTTAAAAAGGAAAGAAAGAACCGTGAAGGTTGTGGAAAGTAAGGATATAAGTAAACCGATCTTGAATCCTCGATCTGTTTTAAAGAAACTTGTTATCGAAAAACAGCAAGATCAAATTTCCTACTAATTAGTGTCTCTAAGAAAACAGTATTTTTTGAAAGACGATGTTTTTAGCTCATAGAGCGTGTTTTTTGAAATTTCGATGTACAAACTAGTTGTTGAATCTATCTGAAAAGATTTTAATGAAAACGAATAGCGACTCCAATTTTAGTTCACCTAATGTTCTAGCCTTATTAATAAAAAAAGTGGAGGCCATAGTCTCCACTTTAATCATGACAGATAAAAACCCATTATTTTGAAAGTCTCTCGGCAAGCTGTTCAGCTAATGGAGCTGCAGAAGCTGGACTCTGACCAGTCATCAATGGGCCGTCTACTACTACATTCGGTTCCCAGTTAGCTACGCTTTGGTAGTTAGCTCCTCTTCTTTTAAGCTCTTGTTCCAGGGAGAACAAAAGGTGTCTGTCAAGCTCGATTTCACCATCTTCGTCATCTTTAAATCCTGTTAGGGTCACTCCATCAACCAAATACTTACCGTTAGAAAGTTTTACGTCTCTGAGAATAGCTGGAGCATGACATACCATGGCAATCGGTCTCTCATCCTCATAAAAGTCTCTTATAAGTTTAATTACGTGCTGATCGGAAGCTAAGTCCCAAAGCAGTCCGTATCCACCAGGTACAAATATTGAATCAAATGTTTCGTAATCAATATTTCTTAGCACACGAGTATGTTTTGCGGAATACAAGACCACTGAGTCATTCAAGAATCTTTCTGTGTATTCTGTGGTGAACGGCTCTTTCATACTCAGTAGATCTATGGGTGCTTCACCACCGTCTGGAGAAGCGAAGACTACCTCATACCCAGCTTCTGTAAGGATGTAATAAGGTGCTGCCAATTCGTGAAACCATGTACCTGATTGCTTTCCGCTGATCCCCATTTCATCGTAAGAAGACATAATGAGAAGTACTCTTTTCTGTTTATTTCCTGTCTTTTTCATAATAATTTATTTTAAAAATTTATATGTACAAAAACGACCGGTAGTGACGCTCAGAATGGTAAATCAGCACCCATGAATGGTAAATTAAGGAAGACTAAGTTTGAATTCTTTTGGAGTTAATCCAGTTTCTTTTTTGAAGTACTTTGTGAAGTAGGTTTCCTGTTCAAATCCCAGATCATAGGCTATTTGTTTTATTGACATGGACTGGCTGGCTAGCATTCGCTTCGCTTCTAAGATCTTCAGTTGAATGATAAGCCTGGAAGGTGTTTCAGGAAAATACTTTTAGTAGCGTTTACCAAGGCTTTTTCGTTAGTGCTTAGTTCTTGAACAAAGTGATCTACACCCCAAAATTCATGGATCTTTTCTTTTATCAAACCTTTGAAATTATTTGCCAGGACAAACTCCTCGCTTGCAGTTTTTACTGATGAAGTGTTTTCTAATTTTCGCTCGGCCTGAAGAAGAATAAGAGAAAACAAATGGAACATCATCTCTCCGAAGCCGCGTTCTTGTTGCTCCCATTCATCAACGAGCATCTGCGCAATGGTATTCATTTTATTTACGTCGGTAACGTTCAGGAAAGTGGTGCTTGGAAATATCTCGCTGAAAAGTGTTGAGCTAAGACGTTTTAAGAGCTGATGATCGTACTGAGCTAGAAAAATATCGTTGAAGTGGAAAATAAACCCTTGATTCGACGAATCAGGACAGAAATAGTGTACTTGCCCTTTATTTATTAAAAATAGTGTGTTTTCAGGATGCTGGATCACTTCATAGTCAACATAATGATCACCAGCGCTTTTAAACCAAATAAGTTGATAATAACTGTGTTTGTGAGGTTTTACGGCCTTTTCTTTATTGGTAGCTAAGTAATTCGCAGCATTCTTTATTTCAAAATGAAGTTTAGATTGATTGAATTTGTTTAAATGATATTGCTTTAAGCTATCCATAGGCTCTTACTTTAGTGTTATAATCCCATTTTGAGTCTCTATTTTAGCAACCATATTGAAATGTTTGCTCTTGATCACTTCAACTTCCATCTCTAACAGTTTTAAGTTTTTTCTGACTTCATCGGGGTCTGGATGCTCTATCTCTAATAACAACAATTCACCGGCTTTTGGTGCAGTACAAGCCGGGTGCACAGACTTTCCCCATTCTATTAAGAATGGAACAGCACCATTCAGAGGCATGGTATAAGGATTAGTTAATCTCCACGATATCAAGGTCCCGTCTGATTTTTCTCTATTCCCTTGCTCAATAGCGCCTAGCTTCAAATTGTTTTTAGTTGCTTTGTTATATAATCCTTCTATGTTTTCTGAGCACACTGCCCAAGTAGAAAGTTTGGATTCTGAGGTATAGTTTTTTTCAAAAAGTCGCCCTATTGATGGTCTTGGGAGACTTAGATTAGGTGCGATAATTTCCAGATAAGTAGATTCTCCTAATGAGAGCAACGAATTATGAGTCCCCCAATGTGGATGCTGTCCGCCATAAACCGGTGATACACCAAACACCTTTTCAACTTCCTTAATCCCTTTTTCCAGATTAGAAGATGTGTAAATAATATGGTCAATTTGGTTCATACATAGTGATTTTGATGTGTATCTATGAGAGTGATTATTAGAATCCTTTGCAAAACTGGATTTTTGGCTCAAATCGAGGCTTTCAGAATTTCAAAAACGTAGTTTACTGGTCGTAAATGAGGCTTTTGAAATTTTGAGTAACGAAGAGTTGGCCAAAAGGCGAGTTTTTCGAAGGATTCTATTATTAATAGGTTATTTATGAAATTGTCACTGTGTTGATTTTAATTTCATTTAGCAGTGTTTTATTCACTGGACACTTTTCGGATATTTCGAGAAGTTTACTTTTTTGAGCATTATCAAGGTTGCCATTGACTTTAATTTTTTTGGTTATGATATGTACATAACCACTCTGCGATTCACAGTTTTCACAATTTTCGTGATAAACACGTTCTTGGGACAATTGGACCTCTACATCTTGTAAATCCCATCCTCTTTTATCTGCATACATTCGTAAAGTTATAGCTGTGCAGCTGCCCAACGACATAAGTAGAAAATCGTATGGGTTTGGGCCCAAATCTGTGCCATATGGTAATGGTTCGTCACCAACAATATCATGTCTTTCGGTACTTAAGATAGTTTTATACCTTGACTTGTCAATTTTTGCAATTATCTGTGTCATAACATTTGGATTATTTTCAATAGTAATGATTTTTGGTAGATAGTTGTTTCCAGAGTACGGGATTTACCATTATTAGACTCCACATTACCATTTTTTGATCCAGCAAATAATGAGCTTGCATCTATGAATACGAGGCAATATTTCATAAAAATCAGATTGATAGAAACCAAGAAAAATGGAAAAGGACATAATAATTATGGGAGGGGTTATCCGGGCTCACCTCTGCATATTTTTCGAATGAGGCCGGGTTTTTCTCCATATGTTTTGGAGGCTAACGACCGCTTAGAAGGACGAATCAAAACCATATATTCACCGAGGAAGTCCTTTCGTTCGAATTAGGAGCGACTTGGGTATTCAACAGCGGAAAAAGGACCTTTCCGGAATGGCAAGAAGTACGGTTGGTTTGATCCGAGAAGTGCAAGATCATGTAAGTGAAAAGAATGAGATGTTTAAACTCCTGGGATTTTTGTCAAAAGAAGCAAAAAATTATCTACTATATGAAATAGAGGAACTGATAACTTAGGATATGGTACAGTTGTTTGGAGAGAAAGTGGGTAAGTATCTCAATTATATAGCTACATTCTGGGCAGAAAAACTTTCACAACTTCAACTAACATAAATGATGGGCTCTTCGCTCGTACAAAAAGATGTACGTGATCCTGTGAAACATGACCTTTCAAAATTTCTATTTCATTCACTTTACAAATCTCTCTCATAAGTTCTCTGCTACGCTCGGCAACCGCTCCCTCAAGAACTTTCTTAAGATATTTCGTGATCCATAATACTATGATATCTTAGGGCGAATAGCATATGTGAACCTTTTCGATCGTTTTGCCTAAGAAATATCGCAACTATTAAAATCTTCGCCTAAAGGCGAGGGATTTTCTCCCATTCCCCGATGGTTGACATTAAAAAATCGGAAATTTCTCGTCTAATCAAGAAGACTTCAACATGGTACTTCTGGTTTTACTTTTTAAAAATCATTTCTCAAAAAAAGCATCAATTTGATAAAGTCCATTTGGTGCATTCTGAATCGAAACCTACTTTTGATGTTTAGAAATATTCTAAATAATCATTCCAGCTGACTCTTGTTCTTCAAAAAGAGAAATACCTCCCAATTGGTTGATCTTACCTCTTTAGCAGGTTTTGAAAAGATCTATGGTATTTGCTTTGGTAAAATGTTTGAAATTGGTTTTTACCATACAAGAGATGAAGAAAAAACACGAGAAATCATTCAGGAATTTTTTACATCTGTGTGGGAGAAACGGGAACAATACTCGCAGAAAGATAAGATAGAACAGTACCTGATACGAATTTTTAAGTATCGTATTATTGATTTTCTTAGAACAGAAGCGACACGTCAAAAATATGAGCAAAAGGCGGCATCCGAATTCTGCGAGATGAGAAATTGCGTTGAAGAAGAAGTATTTTTCAACGAGCTTGAAAGTAATGTAAGTCAGCTAGTAGATCAGTTACCCTGCCAATGCAGGAAGGTCTTTATGTTGAGCCATGAAAACGGCCTGACCAATAAAGAAATAGCCTCTACGCTTCTAATTTCTGAACGGGCTGTAGCCTATCACTTAGCCAATGCTCGTAGTACTTTAAAAGAAAAACTCATCAACAATAAAGAATACGCAGAATAAGCGAATTCATTCATTTTTTTTGGGGTTGGACCTTCATGTCAGGCATTCCACAACCGGATAATAGGTAAAAAGAGAAAAATACATGATATCCGATGAAGATTACGCCTGAACTACTGAAGAAATATGCTGCTGATGAATGTTCTGAAAAAGAAAGGCTGCAAGTACAAAAATGGTTGAATAACAATGAAGATCTATCAACCTCCCTACCCAAGCAAAAAATAGTTGAAGAGCAGAAGCTGGTATGGCAGCAGATCGCTGGAAACATGGCAGCAGACCAGTCAACAAGTACAGTTCCTTTATACAAAAGCGTAGCAAAGTATGCTGCTGCAGCAATCATTCTCTTTACCATAGGATTCTTCTCTTACCAAAATTTGCCATACAATTTTAGAGATGGATCTAGTGAATCACTTGCTCTCAAAACCATCAATACCCAACGTGGTGAAAAAAGAACGGTTACCCTTCCCGATGGATCAACCATCCGAATGAATTACGAAACGGAGATTCGTATCCCGGAGCAATTTGAAGGAAATGAACGAATCGTCTATTTGACAGGGCATGCGCACTTTGAGGTGACCAGAGATACGCAAAGGCCATTCATCATCTATACCGAAGATTCCAAAACACAAGTTCTCGGAACCTCCTTCGATATCAATACCAAATCAGAGGGAGAAACAGAGATAATTGTAACGAGTGGAAAGGTAGCTTTCTCTGAAAAAGAGCAAGAAGAAAACTTGGTGACACTTACTGTCAATGACAGAGCAATCTTAAATGCGAATAGAAGTATTGCTACAGATAAAGTAGATGCATTCAAGCTTACTGCATGGAAAGACAATCGATTGGTATTTAATGGTGAAACACTACAAGAGGTAATTCAGGTTTTGGAACCCTGGTATAATGTAAGCATATCAGTCGAAGATCCTGATCTGCTTAGCCAGGATTTCAAATATGAAAAAGACAATCCCACGTTGAAAGTCGTACTTGACAAGCTAGCCTTCATGGGCAGGTTTGAATATCGATTAGAGGGTGACAGTTTAATCATTTATTAGGAGCATATCTACCTACCAATTTCTACCAATTTATTTAAATGCTGTTTTACAAAAATCATATCGCACTCTTTCTCTGCCTGTTTTGGATCACTCCCGTGTTGGGTCAGCAGAATATACTGAATCGAAGGGTGACCATTCGTTTCGAAGATCATTCAGTTGAAGATGCATTAGAAAAACTGATGAAGGAGACAAAATGCACCATTAATTATCGTCCGTCGGAATTACCTGCAAACTTTAGGATTACCAAGTTTTTCAAACAAGCCAGCATCCGTACGATTATAAGAGAAGTATGGAACAGTAACCGATTGATATTTCAAGTAGAGGGAAATGACATCACCGTGCAAGTCACCCCTAAGGATGTCAAAAACCAAAAAGGGCACCTTAAGGGTCGCCTAACAGACATTAAAGGTAACTCTATTCCCGGAGCAACTATTCGGATCAAAGGAACCACTATCGGAAATATAACCGACCTAGACGGATGGTACACCCTTCCTGACCTGAAAGCCGGAAGCTACACCCTTTTCATCTCCTCTTTAGGCTTTCAGCGCACAGAGCAAAGTATTGAAATCATAGGAGGTAGTACGGTGGATCTACAAACTACGCTTAAGGACGAAGTGGGAAAACTGGACGAGGTGGTGGTCTTAGGTAAATCTCAAGAACAGTTAAAAATGGAGGAGCCTATCAAAGTGGAAGTGATCAATACTCAAAAACTTCAAACAAAATCCATTAGTCTACCACAAATCATTAATCAAACTACAGGTATTAAGGTGCGTCAAACAGGAGGAATTGGAAGCCCCACTCTTGTTAACATTAATGGTTTGCAAGGAAATGCCATCAGGTATTTTAAAGATGAAATACCTATGGATTACCTTGGGCGGGCGTTTGATCTAACACTGCTCCCCGTAGATCAGATAGACAATGTCGAAATATATAAGGGAGTATTGCCAGCTGAATTGGGTGCCGATGCTTTAGGTGGTGCACTAAATTTTTCAAGTCGTAAAAATTTCAACAACAACCTAGATTTGGCTTATACCATTGGTTCATTTAATACCCATCAAGTCAATCTTAATGGATATTATCAAATACCCAATACCAAGTTATTCACATCTCTTGCATCCTACTATGTGTATTCGGATAACAATTATAAGGTGTCTGTCCCATTGCCAGATCCTGTTACGGCTAATTTGGTTGATACGGAAGTTGAGCGTTTTCATGATGCAGTGGAGAGTTATTTTATAGATGGTAAGGTTGGTATTAAGGATTTCAAATTCGGAGATTTATTGGTATTCGGCTACGCTAGATTTGATTATGAAAAAGAACGACAAAATGGGGTAGGTCTAGATCCCAATTCCGCATTGGGGGAGGTAATGGATTTGGAGTCATCAGATATTTTTTCAACTCAATATAAATTGACCAAGGGAAAATTATCGGTAAATGTTTTTGGTTCATATAGCGACCGAAATACGTTATTCATAGATAACCCGGAATTCAGGTACAATTGGCTCGGTGAGCAGCTTCCACTTATCAACCAAGGAGGCGAAACCAATTTTTCTTCGAGGTATTATCGTCAATTAAACTTTAAAACATGGACGGGTAGGGTTAACGCAAAGTATAAGTTAACTGATAAACACGAGTTGACGTTTAACCACAACATCATTTCAGAAAACCGC
>JBCDKO010000057.1:0-21568 GCA_038746525.1 Bacteroidota bacterium | reverse complement strand
TATCTAGACGAGTATTGTTACCGATTTAACCGCCATCTGATGAAGGGTAAAATATTTGACCGTCTGATGGATAGAATGGTGGCTCATAGCCCGGTCTACTGCAAAAACTTGACTATTTACTAAGTGCCTACTTCAATAACACTAATTATGAACCGGATTGGTCAGAGCGGTATTTTTATACTTTTTCAGATCGAAATGTGGTGGATTCAGATATTGTATGGAGCACACCGGAACAACCGTGTGAATTTGACTTAAGGATTCTTCCGGAAAAACTAAATCCTCAGCCGGAATTTATTTACATCGACTACTTCATATATAGCGAAATGAATGGGTCTACTGCGCTGGGATATGAGGAGTGCATAGGTTGTGATCCTTTTGCTTTTATTGACTCATTTTTTGAAACGTTATCCGCTGATGGCTCTGTTGATTTATGCGAAGCAAAAGATTGGGACATTGCTGACAGTATGATGATATTGGATTTTGGAGATGAAAGCGGCGAGGTTTATTTCTTTATGAAATGGGATACTAACGGTACTTATTTTGAATTCTTGGATAATGGAAGAATAGATACAAAAGAATTCAAAGATCGATTTGAAGCGCGAAGCTTGCTCGAGCGGTAAGAGGATTGCAAAAGAATCATTCATAAACATAGGTGAGGCTTGCCACCATTAGAGGTTCGTGTCTACCTTGAAAAACAGCGAACCAATCTCCTCGGTGGATTCAGGGTATTATTTCAATACCCAGAGTATCTTCTGAAACAGCTTGATATGGCTGAATAGTAATCAATATTCAAACGATTGTGGAATGTGAACCAGATTTTTTGAAAAGGAGATTTGATGACTATTGGCACATCAAATTTTTAAAAAATCCCCCTCTATGAGCTGTAAACATCGTTTTCTTACAAAAGAGATCGTTTTCTTAGAGATACTAAATGTTACTATTCAGATGTCTAGATAAAATATTATTTTAAATATAGACTCGATCATTATTATTGAATAATCAACTTTAAAAACAATTTTCATAAAAAAATATATTGTTCAGTTTTAATCAAATTCGATATCTCAATAAGATTGAATTTCTAAATATTTGATAATCAATCTATTAAGTAGCTGAATAGTAACTACTAAATAGATTGTACTTTAGAAGGACGCCCTGAAACAGCCAGTGGTTTATCTTCTAAGTTTGAATAATTGATTTTTTCCATCTGCATCACTTCAAGACTGTAGAAATCAAACTCTTCTACCACCTTTCCAATGAGTCGATAAATTCCTTTACCACGAAAGGGGTATTTAGCTGCCACGGGGGGAAAGTGTACCGTATCAATAAAGTGACCTTCATAGTCGATAAAAGTTCCAAAATGCATTCGTTTTCCATTAGAGGTACCTGTATTTTTTGTGATTACGAGGTAGCCGAGCATTTTTACGGTCTGTCCTAGATGATTAGGTAGCTCACTGGAAAGTAGCGCTTTCTCGGGATTTTCCATTAGGTCAAAAGGGTTACAAAGCGGAAACCCCAACAAAGCCATTTCATCGAAGGCATCTTCCCGGATATCGTGATGTAGGGGAGGTAATTTCCACTGTTTGATAGGCACATTGAAGAGACCCTCTCTGCCTTTGATAACTCCTGCGCCCAGTGAAAAGTGTACTTGCCAAAGAATGTCTTTTTTTGGGCCAAAATCGCTTAAGGCACCTACTCTAACCAACAATTTGATTTGTTCCAATGAGATTTTCACTCTATTGATAAAGTCGTCCAGGTTTAAAAATCGGCCATTTTTCCCGCGTTCTTCCACAATACCTGCAATGATTGTATGATTAAGGTCTTTCACCATTCCTAATCCCAGATAAATGGTCTTGCCTAGGATCACTGTTAGTCCATTGCTGTGATTCACACAAGGTGCTTCTATCTGTGCGCCCCACATACGAGCTTCATGCACATAAAATTCTGTTCTGTAGAAGCCACCTCCATTGTTTATGACCGCCACCATATATTCCAATGGATAGTAGGTTTTCAGAAAGAGGGCCTGGTAACTTTCTACTGCATAAGATGCCGAATGTCCTTTGGCAAACGCATATCCTGCAAAGCTTTCAATCTGCCTCCAAATATCTGCTGATAGCTCATAAGAGTGTCCTTCATCTGCACAGTTCTGAAAAAACTTATCTTTTACTTTTAGGAATTCCTCTCTGGAGCGATACTTTCCTGACATACCTCGCCTTAACATGTCGGCTTCTCCTAGGGTAAGTTTGGCAAAATAATGTGCTACTTTAATGACATCTTCCTGGTACACCATTACTCCGTACGTATCTGGCATAATTTCTTGTAGCACCGGATGTGCATCTTTTCTTCTTTCCTCCTGACGATACCGGAGAATGTATTCACGCATCATGCCAGATTTTGCCACCCCTGGACGAATAATGGAGCTTGCGGCTACCAAACCTAGGTATTCGTTTACCTGAAGTTTTTTCATTAGCATACGCATAGCCGGTGATTCAATGTAAAAGCATCCAATAGCGTCTGCCTGACTTAACCTATGATTGAGCCTTGGGTCACACTTAAAAGCTGCGAAGTTGTGAATATCAATGTCGGGTTTGTCAGGACAATTGTATTTGATTACTTCAAGTGTATCTCTGATTTTTTCTAACCCTCGTTGACTTAGGATATCGAATTTAAAGAGGCCAACATCTTCCGCAATGATCATGTCAAAGTGGGTAACCGGATAACCTTTCGGGGGGAGGGAAGTAGCAGAAAAATAGTTAATCGGTTTGTCAGAGATTAAAATGCCACCTGCATGGATACTCAAATGATTGGGAAAGTCAATGAGCCTATTGCTATACCGATAAATAAGTCGACCAATTTGGTCCAATTCTTTCTCTGGTGTTTGAGATACTTTCTCGATTTCATGAGGAGGAAGTCCGAAGACTTTGCCCAATTCGCGAATAATTGCTCGATGTTGGAAAGTACTGTATGTAGCGAGCAAAGCCACTTGCCCATCCTTTCCAAATTTCTCGAAAATATAACGTGTAATGTCATCTCTATCTTTCCAGGAAAAGTCAATGTCAAAATCAGGAGGATTCTGGCGAAAGAGATTGATGAACCGTTCAAAATAGAGGTTTAATTCTACAGGATCCACATCCGTAATACGAAGAAGGTAAGAAACAATGCTATTAGCACCACTCCCTCTCCCTATATAATAGTAACCTTTACTCCTGGCATAATTCAGTATATCCCAATTAACTAAAAAGTAAGAGACAAACCTCTTTTCCTTAATCATATTGAGCTCCATTTTCAGTCGGTCCAGTATTTCCTTCTCCGGATTCTGCCCATATCTGTAAGGTAGATTTTCATAACAGAGTTGAGTGATGGTTTCCATATCTTCTTCTTCTGATTTTCCGTATATTTTCAGGTTTTGATGGTTAACCGGATCATTGAATTGGAATTCAATGGTACATTGCGCTAACAAGCTCTTGGTGTTAACAATAATTTGTGGGTAGTCTTTATAAAATTCAACAAGTTTGCCTAATGGATACATGATATGGGTCGGATTGCCTTCTTCACTTTTTGGCAACTTGCTCAGTAAAGTATTTTTATCGATCGCTCTCAACAGCCGATGCATATTAAAATGAATTTTATGTGTTTTTTCTCCATTCTTGAAGGAAACCGTCTGCAAAATGACGAGCTTATTCAATTGGTTTATCCACTTTGTTCTGCGTAGTCTGATAATTTCCTGAGGTCGTATACCCAAATATTCATTTTCCCTAAGTTTGAATTTTAAGGAAGATTCAAAAGGATAAATGATAAAAGCTTCATTAAAAATGGGGGATCTTTCGGGAATGTCTTTTGCTCTATGGAGGCAGTGAGACAGGTATTCATTCAGCTCCTGAAAGCCTCTGTTGTTTTTTGCAACCCCGATAAATTTTTGTTCAACTCCATTTCTGAAATCAATTCCTAAAATTGGTTTGATGTGATACTTAGGGGCTATCCTCACAAAGTTTAGACAGCCGGAAGTGGAATTGATATCAGTCAAAGCCATTTCACTTATTCCACTCTCTTGTGCAGTGGCTAACAACTCTTTTTCGGAGAGTGTGCCGTACCTGAAGCTATAATACGTGTGGGTATTTAGATACATCTCAGGCTACTTTTGAAACTCTCAAATCTCCTTTAAAAGGATTGAATGTGCGAATAGCACTCACACCCAGTGCCTTAGCTCTTACCACAGCTCTGTCTCCATGTTTTTTTCTGAGCCAATCCATCTCTTGATAGAGATTGATGATCTCTCCGGTATCTTCAAACAAGTTGATCTGGTAATTACCATGGACTAAATTGCTGAATCGAACACCTACCAGTCTTACTAATAGTCGTTTATCATATAACTTATTGAATAGTTCCCCCACTTTTGAAATCAAAATGTGATCTGCAGAAGTGTATGAAATTCGCGCTTGCTGTGTATATGTATTAAAATCCGAATACCTAATTTTTACCGCTACACATGCAGTCAACTTATTCTCATCTCTCAGTTGATAAGCTAGATGCTCAGTCATAACCAGGATGATTGTTTTGAGCCTTGCAACATCTGTAGTATCCTTATCAAAGGTCTGTTCAGTAGAAATAGACTTTCGCTCGGAATAGGGGATTACCGGCGAGTAGTCAATGCCATTGGCTTTGTTCCACATGACTGCTCCATTTTTTCCAAAAATCTGTATAAGCATCTCTTTTGGCATTTTTTGTAACGTGCTTACTTTTCGTATTCCTAACCCTCTAAGTGTCTGGTAGGTCTTATCTCCTATTACGGGGATTTTTTGTACCGATAGTGGTGCCAGAAAGATCTTTTCTTTACCCGATTTGATCCATATTTTATTATTAGGCTTAGCTTCACCAGTGGCTACTTTAGAAACGGTTTTATTGATAGATAGCCCAAAGGAAATTGGTAAACCCGTACGATCAATTACCTTCTTTCTCAGTTCAGATGCTAGCTTAAAGCATCCAAAAAATCGATCCATGCCCGTGAGGTCAGCATAGAATTCATCAATCGAGGTTTTTTCAAATACTGGAACTTCTTCCTGAATGATTTCACAGACTTCCATGGAAAATTTCGTGTAATCCGAATGGCTGCCCTTAATCACGATGGCCTCGGGACACAACTGCAGGGCCAGTTTCATGGACATTGCAGAATGAATCCCAAACTTCCTTGCTTCATAACTACAAGCTGCTACTACGCCACGGTCACTTGACCCTCCTATTAGAATGGGCCTATCTTTCAAGCGGTTATCTCGCAATCGTTCTACTGACACAAAAAATGTGTCTAAATCCATGTGCAGAATAGATGAATTCATCCAACAAAATTACTAATATTTTTAGTAATTCTGTCGAAGCATTTTGAAATAATTTCATCGATAAATGAAGCTTTTTTGTGCTTGAAAGTGAAATCTTCGACGAGAGCATAACAGGTGGGAAAATCTTTAATATATATTTGATAAAACCCTGTCTGGAAAACCCACCACGTTGTATCAACTAGTTGAAATTAGACTTGAAAAAACTCTGTTCTTTTTTATTTCTCATTGCTTGTTTTGTAGCAGTATCTCAGGGGATTGATCAACAAAAAGTCGATTATGTTCACTCTTTTGCAAATAATATCGGCTGGCCTGAGAATAAGGAAGAATATGTTTTGAAAGTCATCACCCAAGACCATTCACTTACTCAAACCTTTAAAGAAATGGCTGCTACCCGTCAGATCAATGGTAAGCCTACACGAGTTAGTTTTAGTAGTCACGTATCCATACCTGAAAGGTTGGATATACTGTATGTTTCAAGTCAGTATAATGGTGCTTTGCAAATTATTATTGATAGTATCACTGGAAAGTCTGTTCTTATTATCACAGAGCAATCTTCTGATCAGCAATATATTATGGTTAATTTGATAGGAACACCTTTGGAGATGTCTTTTGAATTTAATCGGGCCAATATCATTAACCAAAACTTGCAGCTAGATGACGACTTTAATGAATTAGGAGGAAATGAAATCAATATTGCAGCGCTGTATAGACAACCCAGAGATTCTGCCCGAGCCATGGAAGAGCGATCCAAGGTAGTCAAAGAACGTATCGATTCGCTTAATGTAAATATGGCCATAGCATTTAAAATAGCTAATGATCAAAATGAACAAATTGCTAAAGGGCGAGAACAACTTGATCGTCAGAACAAAATATTGGATAGTCTTACCATCGCACTTCGTGACAGAGAAGAAGAATTGGCAATATTAGAAGATGAAATTATCGCTCAGGAAGGGAATTTGAAAAAAGGAAGGGAAAGATTAAATCAACAGGCAGCTCTTATTAAGCAACGCAATAAGGAGATAGGCGACAAAGAAAAACGGATAAACCGGATGATCACTATCGTGGATAGCCAAAAATATACACTAATCCTTCTAATTGTTTTCTTGGTATTTCTTGTAGCGGCCTTGATCTTGGCATATAGAGCATACCATGCACGACGAAGAGATGCAAGAAAGCTTGGTGAACAGAAGGAAGAGTTAAAAGACCTTCTCGAAGAACTAAAATCTACCCAAACTCAACTTATACAGTCAGAAAAGATGGCTTCTTTAGGTACGCTCACAGCAGGTATAGCGCATGAGATCAACAATGCCATCAATTATGTTCACTCCGGAGTACATGTATTAAGTAATAAATTTTCCGAGATAAAGCCTATCATAGGACATGTTAAGGATTTAAATGAAAATGATGAGCATTTAAAAGCTAAAGTGAAGAAGATTAGAGATCAAAAGAATGAACTTGAATATGATTCTTATGAGAGCGTGATAGATACCATGATCAATAGTATTCAGGTAGGTGCTGAGCGAACTATCAGTGTAGTAAAAGGTCTAAGGACCTTTTCTAGGGCACAGGAAGAAAGCAGGTCAGAAATTGATATTCATGAAGATATAGAAGTAGCACTGTTGTTCCTGAAAAATAAGATAAGACCTACATTGAGCATAGAAAAAGATCTGGCAGATGAACTGCCAACCATATTTGGGTATCCGGGTCAGGTTGGACAAGCTATTCTAAATATAATTGGAAATGCGATGGATGCGTGTGGCAATGAGCCTGGCTCAGTAGTTTCTATCAAAACCAGGGTTGAGAATGACAAAGCAACCATATCCATAAAGGATAATGGTATAGGCATCAAGCAAGAGGATCTAGACAAGATTTTCGATCCTTTTTACACGACCAAAAAAATCGGTGAAGGGAGTGGTTTGGGGCTTTCTATTACCTATGGGATCATTGAGAAACACGGTGGCACCATCGATGTTAACTCTGTTTTGGGAGAGGAAACAGAATTTAAAATTAAATTACCTTTGAATGATCAATTGCTAAATTAATGAGCACAGAAAAGTTATCGTTAATCTATCTAGACGATGAAGAAATCAACCTCATCTTATTTAAAGAAATGTTCAAAAAAGATTTTGACATTTATACCACCACTTCACCCCATAAGGCAATTGATCATGTGGTACATAACGATATAGATTTTATTCTCACCGATCAGTTGATGCCGGATATGACTGGAGTAGAGTTTTTACGAGAATTGGAGGAAATAGAATTTTCGGCAACCCCCAAAAAAATTATCATTTCAGGGTACACGAAAGAAGGAGAAGTAAGTGAAGCAATTGAAAAGAAGCTTATCGACAAGTTTGTGAGTAAACCGTGGAGCTACGATAAGCTCAGGGACCTCCTGCTCACGATCTGAAATGAAACATCCGTAAGATTTAATAGCCTTCCTAAGATTCTCCAAAGTAGTCCACGAAATTTCTGGGGGTTTCAAATAACCTAAGTTGATGAAGAGAAGCGCTGGCACTTAATTCTCTGATTTTTGGATGAAGTATTATCCAAAATTCTTTAATTAAATTCTCACAGCTAGCCAATTTATCTTTCATGAATGGCACATCAAGATTCAGATTTTTATGATCTACTTTTTCGATAATTTCCTTCTTTATGATTTCTCCTAATTTTTTCATATCTACTACAAAGCCAGTTTCAGGATCGGTATTGCCTTTTACTGTGACAATTAGTTCGAAGTTATGACCATGCCAATTCTCATTTGCGCACGGCCCAAAAATTTCGAAATTTTTTTCTTTGGACCACTTCTCATTCCAAAGCTTATGCGCTGCGTTGAAATGTTCTTTGCGATGAATGAAGAGCATATAACAAAAGTAAAGTCTAGTTTAGCTTCTGAAATATTGGATTGAAAGTAGCTCTAATATATCATAAAGTTGAATTTTCATCTAAACTTTTATTTCTTATTTTAATCTTAACTCTATTTGGCTGACTTATCTAGACTCATTGATTTCTGAATCCTTTAAAAGTTCAATTACAGAACACTTAATTTTACTTATGATGTTCATCATATAGTAATCCCAAATATTATAAAAATCTTAGTAAGGCATTACTATCTTAGGTCTTGTATTTTTAAAAGAGACCTTTAAATCAACTACTTTTTAGCTGATAATGATGAATTATTTACTTAAAGAAGCATAAAAAAGGGCATAAGCGCCCTTTTAAAGTCTTTTTATTTGTAAATATTATTCTACCAGATCTACCTCGATCTCTCGTGAAATCAAAATTTGGCCGTCATCTAATACTATTTCAAATATAAAAGCAATTGTACTACCTGGTTCCACAGAATCCGTTCTCAAGCTAGAGAACTCATCGGTAGTTGTTTGAAATACTACTGAATTACTACCTGCTGAAATCGGTGACGAAATATAATTATCACTTAAACTTCCAGGATTTATTGCTGTATTACCCGCAGCCACTCTAGAAATTTGACTTATTGTTCTACCACTAGATGATGGAATTTCCATAGGAATCGTTATATCAATATTCGTTGATGCATTATAAGCGAAAGTGTAAGTTGGTGCATCAGCTGCTAATATAGAACCAGGAAAATTAATTGGAATTGACGCTAAATTTTCTTCAAAGAAATCATTATCAAAATCGTCATCTTCACAACAAATAAATAAAGCTAGTATGAGAATAATTAAACTATGTTTTATGTATTTCATGATTTTAAATTTTAATTAACGTCCCACCAAACCCGAACATTTGTTTGTGGGACTGGATCCGGTACATTTGGATTTGCATTAATTTCATCGTTAGTATAAAGAAGCCTAACGGGACGAGTTCCATCAATTCCCACAGCATTTTGACTTTCAGCTAATACAGGGAAGCCTGTTCTTCTCCAGTCATTCCACGCCTCTAGACCATTTCCACACCAAGCGATATATTTTTGAGTAATAATTTGTTCTAATGCGATGTTTGGATCAGAGCTAAGTGTATTAGCAGCTATATATATGTCGATATTTGTAGGATCAACGCCTGCTAACTCCATAGAAGCCCTGATTCCATTTTCATAGTACTCAGAGACAGATTGAGAACCTGAGAATCCTGATAGATTTAATGCTGATTCTGCTAAAATAAATTGAACTTGAAAGTTTGTAAGTATACGAACAGGTCCTTCACCGTTAGCCCCGGTTACATAATCATTATACTTAGAAAAATCCTCTTCATCGTCTGGCACTGCGGTTAGATTCTCCCCGTTATCGATGGTTTGAAATGTTCCTCCTGGGCTGGTAAAATACAAAGATAGCCTTGGATCATTCGAATCCTGAAGTAGAGTTAAGAAGCGACTACTCATTATTAGGTCATCGCTAAATAAACTATTCCTAGTGTAAGTAAATACTGGAGCTTGGCTTCCTACAGAAGTACCAAAATTAATATTGAAGTCCTCACTATTTGAGTCAATATATTGACCATCAGCCAGTACTTCATTAATTATAGAAACTGCTGTAGGAGGGTCTATTATCGAAATTGTATTTGCGAGTTTTAGAAGTAATGTATTTCCTGTTCTGATCCATGAATCAATATCTCCATTAAATGCAATATCCTCGGTACCTGGACTTAAAGTTGAGGCAGATTTCAAATCCTCAACCCCTTCTCTAACCAAATCAAACAAGCTTTGAATTTCCAAAGATTCATTTCCAAGATAAATGTCCTCTTGTGCATCAAACCTTGGCTGGTTAATGGTCGTACTTGGACTCTGCGAGTAAGGCACATCTCCCCAACAATCTGTCGCTACAGAAAAAGCATAAGCTTGCAAAATTTTTGCAATACCAACGTAATGTGATGCGCCGTCTGCTTCTGCTATATCAATTAATTGTTGAGAATCAGTTATTGCACCTCCATAAATTTCAAAATTCCACTGATTGCCAAAATCGTTGCTATTGAGATCATATAGATCGTAGTCTCTTGGACTTCCACCTGCACCAGCTAAATAGACCGCTATCGTTGATCCGAATCTATTTAATTCATTGCTATTTATAAAACCGGAAGCGGCTAAAACAGTGGGTAGTAAGACCTCCGGAGGAACATCAATCGGATTGTTAGGGGTCTCATTAACATCAAAAAAATCATCACAACTTCCCAGAAGAAAGCAACTCATGAATACATAAATAATGCTATTTCTTATCATTATAAAAATATTAAAACGTGAATCTTAGGTTTGCACTGTAGTTCCTAGTAGAAGGGAAGCCATTTAGACGAACTCCCTGAATATTTCCCGCTCCCTGAGAATTACCTTCTGGATCGTTGTAATAGTTAGGAGCATAAAACCAGAGGTTTCGACCAGAAAACCCGATAGAAACACTACCAAATGGAGTTGTTTCTAAAATGGATTGAGGTAAGGAATAAGTTAAACTTAACTCTCTTAATCTATAAACAGTTCCATCAAACACTGAGCTTTCAGTTGCTAAACTAATATTAGTTCTATAATAATCTTCAGCAGATATTTGAATATTATTTTCTCTGTATGTACCATCTCCATTATCAATGACACCATCAATAATAAAAGCTTCCTGTCTATTATCTGCTTGGTATTCTAGTGCTCCACTATCCCCCTCATCCGCGGCCTCAAATGAAAATATATCTCCACCCACTCTAGCGTCTAACACGATAGATAATGATAAATTTTTGTATTTAAAATCATTAATAAATCCGCCTAACCAATCAGGATTAGGATCTCCAATCAATTGACCACCTTCTGTTGCTTCTAAAAATCCTGTTGTTGGATTGACCAATAATCGACCTTCCTCATTTCTAGGGTGCTTTAACCCTACAAAAACACCATATGGTTCTCCGACCTCGATAGATGGTGCAAGTATAGTAAATCTATTACCTTCTATATCCGACCTATCTACACCTTCCGCAATTTCGTCTACTTTATTGCGTATTCTAGTGAAATTAACAGTTGAATTCCATGAAAAGTTACCAGACTCAACAACCAAGCCACTAAGTGTAATCTCCCATCCTTGATTAGTCATTAGACCTACATTAGTTGTTCTAGTTAGAAATCCAGAACTTGGGGCTACGGATAAATCAATAATTTGGTCTTCACTCTCCGTATAAAAATATGCAACATCACCAGAAATCCTATTGCTAAAAAACTCGAAATTTAGTCCGACTTCATATGAATTAGTGAATTCTGGTGTTAGATCAGCACTTCCTATCCTAGATGAAATAGCAAAACCCGGAATATTAGTACCTCCAACATTAATGGGAAAAGAAATATTTGCCACATTATTACCGAAAGTTGCCGGCAAATAAACTGAATTAAGCAAATATGGATCAGCATCATTACCAACTCGTGCGAAACTACCTCTTAACTTAAGATAATTTAATACACTATAATTAAATTATAATGCATCACTTAAAACGACGCTAAGACTTGCCCCTGGATAGAAAAAAGATCTTTCATCTTCGGGTAATGTAGATGATAAATCTATTCGGCCTTGCAACTCAAGAAACAACCAGTTTGAGTAATCCAATGTAATTGTTGAATAATAACCAATTAACCTTCGTTTAGTGTTATCCTCATCACTATCAGAGAATGTAGAAGCATTTGTAATATTTGTAAACTGAGGAATTGTTAAATCTTGTCCGATTAGATTCAGATCCTGTGTAGTCCTTTGGTTAATGTTGTAACCTAAAAGCACGTTACCATTCACTTTACCTCCGAAAAGTCCGTCCTTTTTCATATTAACAAAGAAATCGAAATTCGTTTCTGTTTCGAATATATCCGAAAGTGCAACTTCGCCTTGAGGCGCTCTTGCCGATCCAATTTGTGAAACTCGATCTCTTCTATCTGAAAAGAAGTCACCAGTAATCCTTGCCCTAACATTTAACCAATCAAATACATCGTACGATAAATTAAAGTTACCAAAGACCCTGTCTACACGAGTATCATTCGTTAGGTTTCTTACACTCCAGAGAGGGTTATTATTTGTGGAGAAATATATATTTTCACCCGTAATTGGATCTTCAAATGGAAGGCCATTTAGATCGAAACTACGAGGAACTCTTGTTAACTGACCCGGTGCGCTACCACTATTGCCTTGTACAGTACCTAATTGCTGAGTTCTGATGTAGTTGATTTTCGTATTGATTTTCAAACCGTTAGCTAATCTAGATTCCCCACCAATACCAACGTTATAACGGCTGTATTCGGAATTGGGGACAATGCCTTCTTGTTCCGTATTTGCTAAAGACAGTATAAAATTTCCATTGTCATTACCCGATTGAAGTGTAATAGAATTTTGATAAATGACTCCTGTATTATAAAAATCTTTTATGTTATCTTCATGTGCACGATACGCAACAGTTGTATCTAAAGTAGCTCCATAGGTTATAGTTTCATTGCCCGGAGTTCCAAACGCTGGTCCCCATGAAAGTGAAGAATTTCCATCAATTTCATTATTAGATCCAGCGCCATAAGTGTTTTGATATTCTGGAAGAACAGCACGCTGGAAGGTCACTGATGAATTCACCGTTATTTCTACTTTTCCTTTTGTGTTTTTACCAGATTTAGTAGTTATTATGATTGCTCCATTTGCCGCTCTCGACCCATAGAGAACAGCTGCGGCAGGTCCTTTTAGTACATTGATTGACTCAATTGTTTCAGGATCAATATCGTTCAGTCGATTAGAAATTGGCGAAGCAAATAATGTATTTTCTTCACTATCATTAAATGCATTACTAACGATTGCTCCATCTATCACGATTAATGGTTGATTATTTCCATTGAATGAACTTACCCCGCGAATGTTAATATTTGTTGAAGATCCAGGTGCACCTCCTGATTGAGTTATATATACTCCGGTTACCTTTCCTTGTAAGGTATTAAGTACATTCGGCTCTGCCTTTTGAGCAATCAAATCACCTTTTACGTTCTGAGTAGCATAGCCTAATGATCTTACATCCCTTTCAATTCCCTGAGCAGTTACTACAACTTCTTGTAATTCTACAGCCCCACCCATTGTAATATCAATGGTAGTTCTAGCTCCTAAATCTATTTCTTGGGTTTCAAATCCCACATAAGAAAAGACTAAA
This sequence comes from Bacteroidota bacterium, assembly GCA_038746525.1. Lineage (GTDB taxonomy): Bacteria > Bacteroidota > Bacteroidia > Cytophagales > Cyclobacteriaceae > Ekhidna. The sequence continues at coordinate 8,138 of JBCDKO010000057.1, read as the reverse complement.
GTGGCACCATCATCTACTGAAACTTGGAAATTTCCATCAAGATCAGTTTGAGTACCAGTGGTTGTGCCTTTAATAAGCACGTTCACACCTGGTAATGATTCACCGGTTTCATCGGTGATCTTACCAGACACAGTTCTTTGCGCCATCACTTCATATGAAATGAAGGTGAATAACGCAAAACATAGTAGTAAAATCCTCTTCATACTTACTAGTTAATTGTTAAACATTCAATACTTTAAACCCGAAAGATATGTGATTTTAAGATTAATTAACAAATCGGTTGAAGCCTATCAACTCATCTGAAACACTGGTTTTGAAGTTGATCAGTATTTTTTAGTTGAAAAAAAAATTCTTTGGCATCAATGCCAAATTTTCAGTTACCACTAAAAGTTTTACCTCAAATAAATTCTGACTGATTTTTTTAAGTCTTAACAAAAAATTATGACTTTTCACTGTTTTGCTTTCAATACACGAAATTCGATTCTTCGGTTGGATTTGCGGTTGATTTCATTGGTATTAGGATTTAAAGGCCTAGAATCCCCATGCCCTGTGAACTTTAATCTCTCTTCTTTGATTCCTTTTTCAATAAGTGCATTGTAAACCGATTCGGCTCTTTTTAGAGAGAGTAGTTTATTATACTCCTTAGTTCCAATGTTATCGGTATGACCGCCTATTTCAATTGAAATCTCCGGATTTTCAAGCAGTAGCTCATGTACATTTTCTATTTCTGATTTCGAACGATCATCTAAATCATAGGAGTTTGTTTCAAAGTAGATGTTTTTTAAGATTAAAGATTCTCCTTCTTGAATTGGAATGAGTTCTATATTTATCGTATCAGAGTAAACGTAATCACTCTGACTAGTTGAAAAACTAAAGTCTTGATAAAGGTATCCTTTATTTTTTATGTAACCTGCCAAATCTTTACCCCTCGGAAGAACCATATAATAATCGCCTGTAATGGAGTCTGAGTAGTTATTATATAATAGTTCATTTGTAGATATATCTATAATTTGTAACGAAGCTTTTAAAGGTTTTTGAGTTTCTTTACTTACAACTTTTCCGGTGAGGAAATAAGATTTTTTGGGTCGAATGTATTCTGGAATTACAAAGCCAACTATTCTACTATCAAGTATTTCCCTGTTCTTTTGAATCTCTTTGGCAAAATAGCCTTCATCACCTTCTGCATTTATTAGCAAAGCCACCTCATCGCGATAAGTGTTGATAGGGTATCCCAAATTTTCAGGGTGAGTCCATAATGAATCCACTTTATCTACCTTAAAAAGGTCAAACCCTCCCATGCCGGGATAACTGTTGGACGAGAGGAATAACGTTTGATTATTAAAGTGTATAAAAGGAGTGGTTTCATCTTTAAAAGAATTCACGTTTTCTCCTAAATTAGAAGGATTAGTCCAAAAGTTATCTTTAAAATAGGTAACCCAAAGGTCTCTTTTGCCAAAGCCTCCAGGTCTATTCGATGCAAAAAAAAGTGTTTTGCCATCTGCTGATAAAGAAGGTTGAGATTCCCAGTATTTAGTATTTACCCTATTTCCCAGGTTTTTAGGTCTTGACCATCGATCACCTACTTTTCTACTCATATACAAATCACAACTTCCGTAAGAATCTCTGCGATCACATGAAGTAAAAATCATTGTTCTTCCATCTGCTGATATGGTGGCCGCCCCTTCGTTGAGGGATGTATTTATTTTATCTGAAATAGATATAGAATTACTCCATCTACCCTCTTTCTTGTAACTAACCACGATATCTTCATCGCTACTAAATTGATCTCTTTTGGTATAAACCAGCGTATTACCATCGACCGTCATCGCCGGAAGATATTGGAGCTTGTACCTATTAATCCCCTGTGTTAGTTCTGTTATTTTAAGCTCCACGGGGTTTTTGATTTGGTTCAGAGAGAACTTTATACTTTCACTCAAAATACTAATTTCCCTCTCTTTCGATTTTTCTGGTTCTTTTTTAAGAAGACTCGTCAAATATTCATTTGACTTTTGGTAATGTCCTCTGTCAAAAGACATGAAAGCCAATCTCTCTAAAATGGAAGCAACAGGATTGGGAGCTATTTTTATATATCGTGAAAATTTTGAATAAGCTGAATCCTCTCTCCCCAACGCATTATATAGGCCACCCATTCGGATGAAGGCTTCTAAAAATAAAGGATCCACCTTTACTGCTTCCTCTAAAAAATCAATAGCGCCTATAAAATCTCTTTCTCTTTGCTGTTTTTCTGCTTTTAAGTAATACCTGCTTGCTTTTTTACTTTGTGTTGATAAGTTCTGGCCAAAAGTAAAATAAGAAGCGAGCAAAAAAATAGTGATAGCAACTATTCTCAAGGAATATTCATGTATTTGTGAATCTGAAGAGATATTTTCCATTTAGGATTCTTCTTGATGAAATCAACGATCAGTGGTGTCATTTCTTTTTCTTTTGACCATTCCGGTTGCAAATAGAGCTTTGATTCTGCTTTCATTTTTTGAGCATGCTGCTCAGCCCATGTCAAGTCGCTTTTATGATAAATAACAATTTTCAACTCATTGGCTCTAGGATAAAACTCTTTTTGGGGCTTACCGAATTTTTTTGGTGAAAAACAAATCCAATCCCATTCTCCAGAGATCAGATGAGCCCCTGAGGTTTCAACATTTGCTTGCAAGGCGTTCACCTTTAATGTTTGAGTCAAACCAGATAAGTTATAGATGAATGGCTCACCACCCGTAATTACAACTACTTTTGCGCCAGAGTTTTTAGCTCGATCTACGATTGAATTGATGTGTATCCATCTAAATTGAGAAGCATCCCAGGATTCTTTTACATCGCACCAGACACATCCCACATCACATCCTCCTAGTCTTACAAAGTAAGCGGGTGTCCCTGAAAAATGACCTTCTCCCTGAATGGTGTAGAAAGATTCCATTACGGGCAAAAACTCCGGATCACGCATGGTTCACTTCGTGGGCTTTTAGGGTATTTACCAGAAGCGATGCAATGGTCATTGGACCTACACCACCTGGAACAGGAGTTATATAACTAGTTTTTGGAGCTACTTCATCATATACCACATCTCCTATCAGCCTGAATCCAGATTTTCTGGAATTATCCTCTACTCTGGTTATTCCTATGTCAATCACTACTACTCCTTCTTTCACCATATCTTCAGTAATTAGCCCGGGCCTGCCCACTGCAACAATTAGAATATCTGCCTCTCTGGTATGGCTTAATAAATCTTCCGTGAATTTATGGCATACAGTAACAGTTGCTCCGCCATCTTGTAGCATCATCAAGCTTAGTGGTGCACCCGCAATTCTAGATGCTCCCACTACTACGCATCTTTTTCCCTGAGTGGGTATATTATAACGACGAATGAGCTCCATTACGCCAAAAGGTGTAGCTGGCAATAGTAATTGCTTTCGGGAAACAATGCTGCCGAAATTTTGATTGGTAAAACCATCTACATCTTTATGAGGGGCAATTTTTTCAGTAATGTTTTCTACTGATATATGATCAGGAAGAGGGATTTGGACTATAAACCCATCTATATCATCGTCTTCATTGAGTTGTTCGATGTGTTTGATTAATTTCTCCTCCGCGATAGTATTCGCAAAATGCAGAAGAGTAAAATCAAACCCTACTTCTTTACAAGCATTGATTTTTCCATTTACATAAGTATGACTTGCTCCATCATCACCAACTAAGATAATTGCCAGGTGAGGAACTCTTTTACCCTCTGCTTTGAGGGCTATTACCTTTTGAGAAATCTCTTTTTTTATTTCTTTTGATACCCTTATTCCGTTTATGATTTCAGGCATAAGAATAATCGCTGTTTTATGAAAAGAACAGTTTAAGGAGTGCCAGGATGGCACCGATCTGTCCAACCCAGAAAATAAACATCCACCTCAGTATATCTGCTTTATCACTTTTAAGTTGAACTTTTAAGTCATTGATTTTTTCATTTTGAAGTTCGAATTTCCTGTATATTTCCTCAAATCTCTTATAGACCCCTTCGAACTTCGTATTTATTTCTTTGAACTTCTTATCCACTTCCTCGAACTTCTTATCCAAGCTTGACGAGATTTCATCTCTCATCTCAAGCAGGTCTACTTTAGTAGCCAGTACATATTGCTTATCTTGAAATTCGGATTCAATTTTCGCTTCCACATATTCTACTAATGATTCAGCTTCGTCAGGTCCTATTTTTTCTTTTAGAATGTTAAAAAGTTTTATTTCGCTGATTGACATAAAAACGATTTATACATTTGTAATTTAACTCAATCCAATTTTAGTACTGCCATAAATGCTTCCTGAGGTATCTCCACACTACCTACTTGTCTCATACGTTTCTTTCCCTTCTTCTGCTTTTCCAGAAGTTTTCTTTTTCTTGAGATATCTCCTCCATAGCATTTTGCTAACACATTCTTCCTCATCGCCTTCACGGATTCTCTTGCGATAATCTTTGTACCTATTGCTGCTTGCACAGCTATTTCAAACATCTGTCTTGGTATCAATTCTTTTAGTTTTTCACACAGCCTCTTTCCCCACTCATACGCCTTGTCTCTATGAACTATAGCTGAAAGTGCATCCACTTTATCCCCGTTCAACATAATATCCAGTTTTACCATGTCGGACCTCTGATATCCAATCAACTCATAATCCAGGGAAGCATACCCTCTTGATATGGTTTTAAGCTTGTCAAAAAAATCAAATACTATTTCTACCAATGGAATTTCAAAGGTCAATTCCACTCTATCTGAAGTGAGATAAACCTGATTCTTTATTTCTCCACGTTTTTCCATACACAGAGAGATAATTGGCCCAATAAATTCTGACTTAGAAATGATTTGAGCGCGAATGAAAGGCTCCTCGATATGACTTATCAAATTAGACTCTGGTAACTCTGAGGGTGCGCTTACTTTCAAAATAGCATTGTCTCGTTTTATTGCATAAAATTGCACTGAAGGCACAGTTGTAATCACGGTCATGCCAAATTCACGCTCCAATCGTTCCTGCACAATTTCCATATGTAACATTCCTAAAAACCCGCAACGAAAGCCAAAACCTAAAGCTGCCGAGGTTTCTGGCTCCCAGATCAAAGAAGCATCGTTGAGTTGAAGCTTCTCCATAGACGCACGCAGCTCTTCAAATTCACTCGTTTCGACGGGGTAAATTCCTGCAAAAACCATAGGTTTTACATCTTCAAATCCTTTTATCTGTCTTTGTGTAGGTTGCTCTACGTGAGTAATCGTATCTCCAACTTTTACCTCTTTTGCTACTTTAATTCCTGAGATGAGATATCCGACATTACCCGCCGAAACAGCGTTCCTTGGCTCATGCTGTAAGCGCAATACACCAATTTCGTCAGCTTCATAGTTCTTTTCGGTATTAACAAATTTCACCTTATCTCCTTTGTTCAGCCTACCGTTAAACACTCTAAAGAAGACTTCAATGCCTCTGTATGGATTAAATACCGAGTCGAAGATCATTGCTTGGAGAGGTTCCTCTGGCCTACCTTTGGGAGGTTTGATACGGGCTATAATTGCTTCTAAAATGTTCAATATGCCAACACCTTCTTTTGCGCTGGCATGAATGATATCTTCTTTTTCGCAACCTATTAAATCTACAACTTGGTCAGAAACCTCTTCCGGCATTGCACCAGGTAAATCGATTTTGTTTAGGACAGGTATGATTTCCAGGTCGTGCTCCAACGCTAAGTATAAGTTAGAAATGGTTTGAGCTTCAATTCCTTGAGCTGCATCAACTACCAATAAGGCACCTTCGCATGCTGCGATGGACCGAGAAACTTCATAGGAAAAGTCTACATGTCCCGGTGTATCAATTAGATTAAGAGTGTATCTCTCACCGTTCAATTCATAGTCCATTTGTATTGCATGGCTCTTTATGGTGATTCCCCTCTCTCTTTCTAGCTCCATATCATCCAGGAGTTGGGCTTGCATATCTCGTGCTGTTACTGTTTGAGTAAATTCCAATAAGCGATCAGCAAGCGTACTTTTTCCATGGTCGATATGAGCTATGATACAGAAATTACGAATGTTTTTCATAAAGAATTTTATTCAGGTTTTTGCCTTTAACGCTCCTAAAAACAGAGCGCTAAGATAGAAAGAGATTTGTTCCATTAAATGGATTAAAGATTTGTTCCACAGTAAACCGCTCTCTATTCTTTATTTTTCGAATCCATAATGATGGTGACAGGACCATCATTTACCAAAGCAACTTTCATGTCTTCACCAAATGCTCCTGTACTGATTTCGGCGCCTATTTCCTTTTCCAAGGCTTCAATAAACTTTTTGTAAAGCGGTAACGAGATATTTGGTTTTGCGGCTTTAATGTATGAAGGTCGATTTCCTTTTTTAGTACTGGCATGAAGCGTAAACTGACTAATCAAAAGAATTTTTCCATCGGTATCCATCAAATTTTTGTGCATAACCCCTTCTTCATCAGGAAAAATACGCATGTTAATAATTTTCCGAACTAACCAATCAATATCTTCCTGATTATCACTCTCTTCAATACCCAACAAAACTACAATTCCAAGAGCTATTTGGTCCTTAATGCAATCATTTATTGATACTGATGCTTCAGAAACTCTTTGAATTACAACTCTCATAAGTTATTTATTTTGCCCACTCCACTTAAGAAATGCTTCAACGTCTTTGTTAAGCTTTCTGTAAATCATATATAAAACAGAAGCATCATCTGTGAACCCCACTGCAGGTATAACGTCAGGTAGGGCATCAACTGGGGTTATGAAATAGATCAATGCAAAAACAATGAGAAAGAGAGAAGAATTTGAAAATGCTTTATACTCCCCGGAGATCTGCACTTGAATCATTCGAATAAACAGGCTGATTTTTGATCTTAGCTCTTTCCATTCTGATGATTCGGAGGCGATGCTTTTCAATTTGTCGGCTGACTTCGATACTATATTCTTCAGTTTTTCAGTATTAGAAATAGCTTGTTTAGCCTTATCAAATAGTTTCTTTTTTTTATCCACTAAAAATGCTTTGTATTTCTTCTTTTACGAATTTTATGGCTTGTTTGGTCATATCCATCTCTTCACCTGTACTATTCTTTAAAATAACTTTTGCCAGTTCCATCCCTTTTACTTCTACACCTAAAGAATTTGCCGATGAATTGACTAAAGATATCGTTTGCTCTACTGCTGTGGAAACGTAGGTCCAGGCACCATCAGACATATACACCTGTTGTGAAAGATTATGATTAAATTCATTTCTGATTTCATGGATCAGGATTTGTTGAAATTCTTCTGCACTATAATCCGTACTATTTAGTCTGGATAAGAGATTAGCAGGTGTAATTCTCTCCAATAGAAGCACAACCCTCTCGTAAGCCTGCAACCGAATAGGAACCACAATTTCTTGATTTTTTTGACGAAGGGTGAAAGCTATCTCATCTAATTGTTTTTGGAGAAAAGACCTAACCAATAGATACGCCAAATACAGAACCATCGCTGCAGGTATAGTTATTTTCAAGAGATCATAAACCATTTCCATGAGTTGGATTGTTTAATTGAATGGAATCCAAAAATAACCTGAATAATCTAGGTGTTAGTTACTTAGAAAATGTTTTGATTTAATAGAATGGAATTACCAGTTGAGATATCAGAGAAGGCAATTATTGAAGTAAAGAGCATTTTAAAAAACAAGGGGATCCCAGAAGGATACGGATTGAGAATAGCTACTAAAGGGATGGGGTGCGGTGTTGGGTTTAAACTTGGTTTTGACCAGAAAAAAGAGACCGATGAAGAATACTTCATCAATGGTGTCCAAGTACTGATTCAAAAGCGAGAGATGATATTTCTCGCTGGAAAGAAAATAGAATTTTATGACGAATCTGATGGGAGAGGGTTTGTATTTGTATGAATCTTCATCAAGTCAGAAAATATTATGATATCCTATTCAATGTCGTTTAGTTAAGGATATGTAATAAGTAACTGTAGTTTAATTTTTTTGAAGTAGGCACTTAGTAAATATTTTATTTTTGATGGCGGTATTGCTTGGTTAAACTATTGTTTTTCAGTAACTTAAAGTAATATTTAACGATCAAAATTATGGAGAAAAAATACCAAAGCCTCACCCTCTTTCAGTTCC
>JBCDKO010000056.1:0-21661 GCA_038746525.1 Bacteroidota bacterium | reverse complement strand
CAGCCCACTCTTACTTGACCAATATTCCGCCAACGGACAGGTGGTAGGGGAAATCCCCGAAGCAAGGTATTCCTGGTTGGCAGGAGTCCATTTCGAAGAAAAAGACAGGGAATGGAGCAATAATGCAGGTATTCTCTTCATATAAGGTTGATTTCAACCGCAAGCATACAAGAAAAACTCTCCCCGGTCAAGAAGGGTAACAGGTATTTTTAGGGTATTAATTGGCCTGTATATCTATTAATTGGCCTGTATATCTAAAGGCTTCTACCCATCTGTTTCATTTCTCGTTTCACTCCTTCCAGAATATCTTTTTCTTTCACAAGATTCGGATGATGGCTTGCCGCCTTTAGGGACGCATATCTTAATACATTCACAATGTTACCACCCGTCAGTTCATAGTCTCTCGCCAGTTTCTTATAGTCCACTTCTTCTTCTACCGGTAAATTCCCGTTAAAATAAAATTTCCAAAGTAACAATCGTTCTTCTTTGTCCGGTGCAGGGAAATAGATCATAGATTGAAAGCGTCGCGAGAATGCATCATCGATGTTGGCATTCAAATTTGTAGCAAGAATCACTAACCCATCACAGTCTTCTATCCGCTGAAGTAAAAAAGCAACTTCCTGGTTAGCATATCGGTCGTTGCTGCTGGATGTCTGCACTCTCTTACCAAACAACGCATCTGCTTCATCGAAAAACAAAATCCAACCTTTGCTCTCTGCTATGTCAAAGACCTTTGCCAGATTTTTCTCTGTCTCTCCTATGTACTTTGATACGATCAGACTTAAGTCTACTCTGAAAACAGGATAATTCAGTTCCTTTCCAATCAAAGAAGCCGTCAAGGTCTTACCTGTTCCAGGAGGACCAAAGAACAGTGTTCTATACCCTGATTTCAACTTCTTACTTAATCCCCAATCATTCAATAATTTATCCTTATGGATTATCCATTGCTTGATTTCATCGATACATTCTAGTACATACTCGTCCAAGACCAGATCTTTCCATTCCAAATCAGTTGTAATTTGTTGAGCAGGAAATTCATGGCTCATTTCAGGAACAAATTCACGCCCTGATATCAAATATTCCATCCAATGATCATCCACATAAAGCTGAGCAGATAATTGCGGCTCATTTTGAGAGGTTTGTCCAACTTTAATAATACCAACTTTCCTTAAAGGACCATTTGGGGACAAGGATTTTTTAACCTCCTTTCTTAATTGTAAGTCGCTACCTGCACACAAAAAAGCGGCCGTTTCAACGGTTGGCAAAAAGCCTCTGTGTTGCGCTCCCTTGATCCCTCCAAACTCTGAGAATCCTCGATCCAGATTATTGTTTTTAAGAAAGAATGCGTCTAACACCTGAGGCCTAACGTAAGGAGCAATACTCAACGCAAGAATCATCCGATCTAAACCAGTACACTTGGTTGAAGTCAATAATTGATGGTAAGAACTTTCTATTGGAATTTCAGGAGGGGTAACGCTATTAAAGTTCGGGAGGTTTTTCTCTGTTTTAAAATAGATATTGATGCGTAAGTCAATGAGGGTTTGAAGCCAGTTCATCTCAAGGTCTAGTACCTCTAAGTCTAGCTCGTGATTATCATTCATTGGCTTACCTTTCTTTAAATTTAATGGTTATTTTTATTCTTAGCCAACACATTACCTCTGCTATGAAGAAGTTCATTGATCCGGAAAATATAAAATTTCTTTATTTTAAATATTCTTACGTTATCAAACCAATGTTCATTAGTTCTTTGATCGTAATCATTCCTCTCAGTATGGTAATTGGATATGTTGAAACAGAAAGAGTCTGGAACAACTTAGCCTACATCAATGAATACGGGGAAATTCATGAAGGTAAACTCAACGCCATCAATTATCGGCCTGACTGGATCCAACTAGGAATACCTCTGAATAAGAGAGATATTGCAAGAGCCAGGTTTGATAGTATATTTAACTCAAAAACCAAAGACTGGCCTATTTCGTTTTTTGGAGATAGAATTTTCGCTGATACTTTAAAGAGTACCATCACTGTGATTAATCCGGATTCCTCCAGGTCCACCAGAAGTTACAATTACTATGACCGACTGTTTTGGAGAAAAAGTAATGGTTCAGGGGATACCTTAGTCACTTTCACTACCCTAATGGACAATAAACAGGAAACAATAACCTCTGTAGGAACCTTGGTAGATTCTACCATCATCCAGCTCTCTATTGAAGACAATTATCTCGACTCACTTCAGAGTAAGATTAATAAACTCTACGCAACATTATTCAATACCGATTCAAGCTATACCATGTTTATCGAAGAGTGGAAATATACCGATACCTTAAAAGTGCGATTTATCCAACAATCCAATCTTAAACCTGATTAAACTAGACCCAAGAGACATTTAAAAGCTCTTTCATCCAGGGAAGCTTAATGCTTGAATAACCCCAGGGTATCGTTTTAAACAAGACGTCAACACCCATTTTATCAACACGAAGGATCCAATCGGGATCGTCTTTCGCTAAAGACCCGGTGCGAAGCAGAAAAGTATTTCTAAAGCCTTCAACGGATGTCTCTCCAAGTGTGCCCCAATTAGCTACCGCGCCTTCTATCATACTATTTATCAGGTCAATTTCTTCCCGATTTAAATCATCCACTGCGGTCAATGGCTGTGCTAGAGGAATTCCACAAAGTACCTTGTTTAACGTCATTTCATATTCAGGTTGGTTATCTTCACCTGTTGCTGCAAATTGCAACACGTTAGCGGCGCGATTTTGTGATTCAACATTGATCAATTTATTCTCATCATTGGTCAACTTTAGCAAGGAGAATAATCTGGTAAAATACGGCCAAAGCAAGACCAGGCCGGAATTGTTGATTTGAAATGATCTCGGTGTCTCCTGAATAAGGACTTCTACCATTTCATCGGACGATGAAGTTCCCTCCTCGTAAGCTTGGATGATTTGTTCAGCTTTTTTTCTTAAAGAAGCTACACCTATTTCTTTTTTGGTTTTAATCAAATTAGAGATAAATGCAGGGTGTATCGATGGATCATCAAAAACCTCCATGGTAAGATCCAGGTAATGATTCATTAAATGTGTCCATCGAATATGACCAGAAGCAAAAAGGTAGGCATAGTGTATTCTATAGTACCACACCTTAGATTCGATGAGCTGTTCCGAATAGTTAGCGGGAAGTTCATGCATCAATAGTTTTTCTGCATCCTCTGTCATTGACATGAAATTATTGAACTGACCTCTTAGATAATGTTGAATTATACGGATAAGCACGCTTGTATGAAGCTCAGATGCCCACTGTTTCAAATACTTTTGAATGGGATGGTAGTTTAAGAAATTATTCCATTGAGGGTCACGTTTGGAAAATAACAGGATCATCTCCCTTTCGTACTCCATTTGGCTGTAACTATTCAACTTTCCTGTGATCAAATATTTTTTTAACTGTTCAAATGTGATGTGACCTTCTTGTTTGATTTTTGGAATGCGCGATACGGAAATTGTTCCATCGATACTCTCTAATGCTTTCTTGATTTTTCGTTCTGCTCCTTTTGAAAGTATTATTTGTGTCCAAAATAAAATCCATGCCGAAGTCTTTGGTTTTAATGGATGCTGCTCGTGAATTTTTCTCAGGAAAGGTAAGCGATCAAATAGTGACTCCCTGATGATTTCAAATCCTTCATTTGATACTTTGGAGAGCATGGTCTTTATCTCATTTCTTTTTAATTCTGCTAAGAATTTATTTAACTCACCGGTTGCTCGAAGCTTACTCAAAGCTACTTCCAATGATTTCTTCCATACTTCGCTATTTGGTCTTGCGTGAACCAGTAATCGCAAGACCTGATCCCTGGAATTTTCCGTGGGTTTAGTAAATGTTTGGTGTTCATTCTTGCTTGTAGCGACTTCTGAAAATCGAGACTTAAGATATCGGAAGGTCTTACTAGCCGATTTGTCGTACTCACTTATCCGATGAACGATCAAATCAATCCGAGTCAATGTCTTAAAGCTTATGAGTAATTGAATGACTTCTTGTATGTAACTTAAACCGGCCGAATGTTTTTTTGCTTCGAACGAAACTATTTGAACGAGTTCTTCCCCTTCTTTAAGAGAAACAGTTGTTTTTCTTTTGATCAACCACGCGACAACCATATGATAAAAGTCCATCCCAAAGGGATCATTCAATCTGATTTTATCCCTCTTCGTTTCAAAGAATACCATCACCTCCTTCTCTAAGTAACTTACAGAAAGCACTTTGCGTAACTCTTTTTTGATTTCATCCAGAGAAAGATGAGTAGCGATTAACCAGTTGATACCACCCCCGAGCATATACTGCTTGAATAATTCCAGGCTATCTATCTGTCTTACTTTATAAGATGTTGAAATATACTTTCTACTTCTCTCTCTTTTGATTTCGATTAAAATCGATTTCAGACTACTGGAACCCTTGGACGATTCTTCTTCAGTGTCTATTAACAAATGCAATACATCAATGAAACTCACATTGTATCGATTACTTATTCTTCTAAGCTGATAGTTTACAAACTGTTTCTTGTTAAATCGACTTCCGTGATCTAAAAGGATAAATCCAAGAATAAATTCGTTCAGGCTTTGTCTAAGTGATTTTTCCGATTGTTTAATGAATGTCTCCTGCGTATTTTTCGTCACAAACTTCTCATGAAAATCATGGATGAATGCATACTCAATGGGCTCAATAAGTTTAATAAGGTCGTCAATTTGAGCCAGTGACAAGTTGCTGATAAGAGCTTGTATTAACTTCTGAGATTTTACGTTCTTGATCACCGAAGCTCTCATCTCACCCGTGTAGTTTAAGATCCACGATGACCAATGGAGTTGAACGGTCTCCTGCTCTGTTCCACTTAGATTGGAGTTAAAAACCAATTCCCAATTTCCATTTAAATCTTCAACATCCCAATTTTCGGGACGCGTAATAGATTCATGAATTAACTGATCAATAAGCGCAGGAAGAGAAGTTCTAAATTGCAAATGCAATTCCTTCGAATAAATGACATTTCTAAAATAGGTCAACACTTCTGCGTAGTCCAACCTGTAATGCAATGCCAATGCATAAAGCTGCCTTTTCACAAACATTTTCCTATTGAAAAATGAACCGTGTTCCCTGATGAGATCTAGCACCGCCAGGTATCTTACCGAAGTATCAATATCAGAAGCCTCAAAAATTCGTTTGGATTCTTTACCGATTTTTTGAACATCTTCAATAAATCCCAAAGTAAACACTGCTTCTGTGGGTTGAAGCTTTTCTACTAGTTCTTCGAAACATTTATTTGAAGCTAAATTGACAATTCTTAATGCTACTCCTTCCAGATACCTGGTTGTGTAAAGAAAAGCCCGAAATTTAGACCAGTGCTTGTGAACGGCCAGGTGTAAGTACGCTGGAAATCCCACTGAAACATTAAATGTCCAGTGTTTCAATCCTTTTTCTAAATGAAGGATCACTACATCCAGTTCATTATTACTTTTAATCTCCGCCTGGTCATCCTGATTTTTTTTAATCCACTCTTCTACATGAGACAGAATCTTAGGAATAAGTTGGGCATCCAAGCTATCAAATGGAATGTTTCCAATGTCAATAGACAAACTTTCTTTTCTTATCGAATGACGCTCAGTGATGATTTTGTCTAGCGCAGAGGAGAGCTCATAGCGGCATATTCCAAATATCTTATCTTGAATGGGCCTGGAGAGTTTTTCATCGCTACATAAAACTTCAAATCGAACAGCGTTGATATAGCTATTCATCTTCTTGCTTTTTAATGTAGGTATTGAAATCAGGTAAACTCATAATGAGTTCTTCCCGGTATCTTTCTGGCTCATCTGCCCATTTGTAATAAAGTTCTTCAATCGTTTGATAATCATCAGCCGGAAGCCAGTTTATATGAGGAACAATATGTGCCGGAATACTCGAATAAATTAATTCCTCGGCTGTTTGTTGGAAGATGGGATCGCTAAATCTCACACTAATTTCCGGAAAAAGGATGGAACACTTCAAGGAATAAAACTCTGGATCAAGGGTTTCAAGAACGCTTGCTTCTTCTTTTCTATAGCGCAACATGATATGGTCAATTAAAATGAATCGCTCACATCGCTTATTGTACAATTCCAGGGTTTCTATGAATTGATATCCTGCTTCAATCACTTTGTTGAGGCTACTAAAAGAATCTACCTCTAAAAATTCATCCGGGCCTTCATTTTCAATATGAACAACTAAGACGAATTGGCCAGACTTCTTAAAAACCATATAATTACCCGGGTGCAATCCGGACCTCAACAAATTCCTGCTGATATAATGGTAGCTAAATATCTTAATGTATTTGATACTTTTTAATTCCCGGTAAGAATCAGGTTTCTCAAATGTATCCAACGATACGGTATATTTTTTGATTTTTTGGATAGCGTCGGCACTGATTTTTAAGGATTTTTGCCAGGTTTTGTAGGGGTCTCTTCCAACGTCTTTTTCACTCACAATTGTCACATTGTATTCATCCGTTTTGATGGCTTCCTTCAATGTCTCCCTCGTGCAAAATGTTGTTGGCGATATGCCTAGCCATATTGCGGTCTTTAGCTGAAATCCACTTAATTCCTGAATCTTCAACTTCTTTTTTAACTGTGGCCCTTTTGCTGAATTGTGGTTGAATGTCTTTAGGTTTTTGAGCAGTTCCACTTTTGTTTTAAGTGAATCTTCTACATCTTTCGGCGTGCTCATCCCAGCACTATATGATTCTCCGTATAACGCAAGCATATAATCAAGCAAGCGGCTCTTTCTATCAGCATGGTCATAAAATTCACCTAACCTGGATAGCATCCTTTTGAGTATAGATTCTGACCCTTGATCTGGCCTGGTCTCAAAATAAAGTTTCTCTATACCTTCAATATCAGAGCTAGTCAGAGGATGGTTGTAATAGGTAGTATTTAAAGATTCTATGGAGTATAAGCTTTTTAGGTTGGCGACTTGTGCGGTGAAATTAGCAATAAGCTGTTCAAAAAGTATCAGGTAGGCCTTAAGCTGGAGCTGCTCGGACTTGCGCTTTGGAGATTCGTATTTAGATAATCCAAATTGATTAATCGCATAGATATGGGGAAAATCATTTTGAATGGAGCTGTAATGATCGAGTGACCTTGGCCGCCCTTTAGGTAAACGAGGAATTAAATGCTCTTTTTCTATGTTTGTTTGGTTACTTCTCTGTAATGATTGTTCCCTCCTTAAGGTTTTTAACATCAACTGATAATTAACCGGAGAAAACCTCAGACTATTCTTCTCCCGCATCCTTACAGTTAAATAACTATTGTCTTTGTACGTTTTTTGAAGTATTTGGTGACCATTCACATTTTCGAGGGAAGAAACCTCAAAGATGAATCTGGGAATTTCATCTTCCTCAAATACAATTTCCTCTTTCGGACGTTCAAATACAATTTCTTTTCTAAGTTTTCTGAATTTGTTCTTCTCTTTAGAACGTCTTATTTCCAAATGTTCTATCTGACTAACCCCACCAACTTTTGATATAATGGATAAAATTTCTGCTCTGGTGATTCTTTCTATTTTCTTTTTGTTCAAATGATAATCATCTATAAACCCATTTTTTAAATGTGGGCCTTCAAAGATTTCGTTCATTTGTTTGCCTTTTGCTAGCATTTCATTGAGTGTATCAAATCTTAGCTCCGGATTGAAATAATCATCAAGTCGGAGAATGATTATGGCAAGGACATTTTCGGCAAGCGCAGACCCATCCAAAACAATCTCACAATCCACCATGATCTCAACCCGATCCAGAACGATGATACGATCTTCATCCAAATCCTCGCCCAGATTTCGCAAGGAAGGCCAAAGAGTGGATACCTGGTCTTTAATTGAATCCTTAAGCTCATTATAAGTTGCTTCATGGTCTACATCTTCCAAAATCAACACCTCTGGTTTAATAGAGAGGTACATAGAGTATAAGCCTTTGATTGACCCCTGGGCATTCGAATAGTATGTATTACGATCTTCGCTTCCGCCAGGCACTTCAATCCACACATTACCAATTTCTCCAATCCGATCAAAAATAACTTTTCTGAAATCATCAATAATAACGGGGTGTGATGTCAATATTTCATGAGGAAGATACAATGCCAGCGTTTCGGTATTAAGGTTTCCTTCATCGTCAACCAGGTAGTCCACTGTTTCAAATCCCATTCTATAAGACAGCTCAGCAATGGCGAGTACAAGGTTTTCCAGGATCGTGACACCAGGATCATGTGCATTATAATCGGTCCACCAATAGCCACTGTAATTTTGAATTAATTCAATGCCTCTTTTATAAAGTGCATTTATATCCAGGTGAAAGTCGGAGCGCTTATGCTTCTCGATGTAATCTTGCTCCAAAACCGTTACTTAAATGATTTGTACTTATCGAACCATTTTTGAGTGATGTGGTATTTGATCATTGTTGTTCCGCCATAATCTCGCCGACTTCTTATCAACAAGTTATAAGAACCTTTATATTCTGCGTTCTTGGCCCATTTAAGATCCAACTTGTTATTGGATAATCCGGAGTAAGATTGTGTAATGTGGATTTTAGTGTTTCTTGGTGTGAAGAATGGCCAATTGTATTTTGAAGGCACCAAAGAGGCATTTGCAAGAAGTATAGCATAGCTTTTGGTATCGGAATATTCCACTCCGGCAGCTACTTCAAACAGTTGACAACCTTCCATTCGTTCAATAATGGTTTTCCAATTACCATCAGCACGAACTTCTCTGGGAAAATTAGCTGATCGATTTTTATCATGTGGTGATCTATAGGTGCCTATAGTGCTTTGCCTTCTGATCACCTTACCTAAATTAATGGATTGGGTATTGAATCTCACTTTTCCCTCTTGATCAATAACAACAACGACCCTTTCTTTTTCATTGGAGATTTGCAGGGATTTACGGTCATATCCGATTGAAAACTTCCAAGAGGGTTTACTTTCCGTATCTCGAATACTTGGATAAAATTCTAATAATGAGTGGTTTTCTTTTTTGGTTTTTTCGTCTTCTTTTACGAAAAGCTCTAAAGGGCCATCAAACAACGCATCAAAACCATCATCCTGCAGATTGAAACTTGAATTAATCAAATCCTTAAAATTATCCTCAGTAGGCAATGAACCTCTACTAAATAATTTTATTAAATATGATCTACCTTTTTTCATCCTTTTCCTCGGGCTTAGGTACGATTATAAAATCTTCGTCCACATAGAGCTCTTCCAGTCCTACATGATCTGGTGGAAGAAGATCGGTTGAATCAATAATATCCAGATGATGCTGTTTTGCGGTGGTTATAATGGACCATGGATAAAACCCCCGTATTTCATTGTCTTTTACATGATTAACTCTGCTATCCCTCAGATGATGACCCATAGAGCCTACCGGATCCAATGCTCGATCTACCTTTACCATCGATACTTTGGTTACGAAATCAACATACTCTCTAGACTGGATGAAGGATTGGATGGCTGCTTTAGCAATTTTTCGCTGGAATTGAGGTTCCTCGTTGGCATCCTTCAACCATGGACTTATGTAATACATCAGTTCCTGATTCAAAGTTTGAATGTAGTGACCGGTAGATAAATCTTTTTTGATCTTTACTTTGGCAAAGACCCTCATCATCTCATAGGTTGGATTAATTACGTTGACGTCCACGAAAGGAGAACAGAGCGATTCGATCATTTTCTCTACTTCACGCAATACCTTTACGCTGTTTCTGGGATACCTTCGGTTAAAAGTGGATTTCAAGTTGATCATCGGAACCGGAACAATGAGTACTTTGCCCGATTTTCTCTTATTTTCTTTCCAATCATACGCGTTAATGCAAAGCACTTTATTAATCTCCGGAAATGCTTCCAGTATGATTCTTTCATAGTCATACACTTCTACGCATCTTTGCTTGTGCCTTAGCCGCTCACTAATCCTTCTTTTAAATTGACGATCCGTTTCAGGTTCAACGCCACCAAATGATGCTAAGGGTTGATTCACTTCATTAATAGCTGGAATAGCTGTAAGAGGACCCACTATTGAATTTTGCTTGAGACTGAATGAAGATCTTTTTATTTCAATATCCGAAAGAAACCGGGCTTCCACTGCATTGGTCTTGATACTTACGACTTTTCCAAGAAGATCCGTATTTCTCTTTGCTGTTACGCTTACCCAGAAAAGATGAGGATTGAGTAATGTTGTTTCGTCGCTCTGGTAGGAAGGAACATCTAATTTTATGATTCCGGAGTGAATTAATCCACCCGTTGTATCTAGCGGTATCTGCCACGGTTTCAAAAGAACCCAAGTATTCCCTTTTAGATAGTACCAGTCTATGCTGCTAGAACTGTCATGGTCCTGGTCAACCTCACGCTCCTTTAAGTTAAAGAATAGTGATATAATGCCAGGTGCCATAAAGTTATCCAACCCAATATATAAGGCACCTTCAAATGAGAAGGAAGGAACGATTTTAACTGCTTGATCAATCACTTCAATCTCTGACTTTCCCCCAAAAGGATGAAGATGATGCAATTTTTCCAGGGAATTTTTTGACGTATTTTTCCGCCTGAAGTCCATACTGAACCTAAGCTTATAATCCATTGAAATAGCTTCGATTTTAGGCGTGTAGGGGGCATTAATAAGCTCCATCTTAAAGTCTTTTTTCAGGAACAGTGAGGTGATACCCGTAAGTTTCTTTGCATTTTGAATGGCCAGCCTGGACAGTAGGTTAGGATAAAGATCATGGCCAAAACTCCAGGATGGAGCTACTAATTGCAATTTGATAAATCCTCTATCTGTTTTTTTTGAATAATCAAACTCTTTAGGATCCCAATCGCTATTAGCTCCTATTCGCATGGGATCAGAAGAAATGATGATCTTTTTGTCGCTATTAATAAACCCTTTACCTGTGAAAAGAACATCTGTTTTCCTATGCTCTTCTTTGGGGATCCATTTTCCGGATGCTAAGATGGAAGGTTGATATTTAAAACTGCCATTTTCAACTGGAAACCCGTACTTCCGATAGTAGGACGTGAACCCGTCAGCTTCTCTTGGAAAATCCATCCATCGGATATTAAGAATGATTTCATCATAGTTCTTTCTGAATACTTCTTTATTTCCTACCAGAAAATAGGAGTAAAGATTAGGGCTTGGGCCAAACGGGAGAAACGGTGAATCCGAGTTAATCTGTCCGATCTGATTGTAGAGCAAAAGCTCTCTTAGGTTAGTTACTTCTATTGCGCACGAGATTTTTTGACAGCTGATTTGATTCAAAAAATCATAGGGGTATACAGATGCATTTGGATTAACCAGAAATTTAAGCGTTGGATAGGTAAATTGATTTTTGACATTACTTACAAACGGTTGCTTATCTTGATCGATGTAGAGATAAAAAACTACCTTATACTTTAAGATCCCTATTTTTTTATTTTTCTTCACTTCTTCCCCATCCTCATTGATCTGCTCCTCCTTCGTTGCAATGATCTTTTTGTCCCGGAACTCTACAGCAGTGGGTATTATTTTTTCCCAGCCCTTGTCACAGGAATAGTATATTTGAAATGCGTCTATAAATAATCTTCTGAATTTTCTCTCCAGGGTTAAGTTTCCGTGGGAAATATCTTTGGTTTTAGATTTCTTAGAACCATAATTATCCGTCTCCTCGTGTGTTTCACGAAGCATAAAGCTCATTGTATTCACTATTGAACTCTTGCTTTTATCAATATTTGTTTCTCTTTCCAGAAAATTAATAAACTCTTGGACTGAAGATGATGGTTTAAATGTATCGTCATATAAGCTACTTAGCTTTTTAGTGGACCACTCACCTCCATTTATACTCAAGACCTGTTTCACAAAGTCGTCGGTTAAGGGTTCCTCAGAGATAGAGGGTTTATATACAATTTTTATGAAATTTGCTAGAGTAATTTGTTCTTTGTAATCTTCATCGCTCAAAACTTCTTTTAGTAATTCCAACTCCTCTTCATTTAGCACTAATGCCTCTTCTATTAATGCTATTTTCTTCTTGATTACTTTTGATTCTGTTTTTCTGGGTTCTAATTCCTTCCGTCGTAATTCTAATTTTTTCTTTTTTTCTTCTAATTCCTTCAAAATTTCTTTAAAATCAATTTCGTTGATGGTCGGATTAGATTTTTTTATCTCTGGCCTAACCGCCAGAAATTGAACTTCTGCTTCCTCTTCAAACTCCAAAGAAATTTGACGTACTCCTTCCGTCAGGTGAAAATTTGGTGATTCAATAGCAAAACCTATATCTGCTGAATGAACAAAGCTTTCTGAATAACTATTGGACAAGTCTAATACCGGCCATGCACTCTTGGTATCCAGAGGATAATTAGCTGAGAGAATTTCATCAACCGGTCTATTACTAGTTTCTTTGATATTGCGATCTTTTAAAATCGAAACACCTTTCAACTCCTGAACTTGGTATTTCCCAATGATCAAGTCTTCGGTAGTACTATATATAATTTCCTTTCCATCTTCATCTTCTCCGGCACTGAATTTTGTATCTTCTGGGAGTAAATATTGATTTCTATTCTCTGCTAAATCAAATTGAAGGATCACTTTATCTGACACAGATCCTTTTGGCTGAAGCTTTAATTGATTTTTATAATAATAGTCTAAATGACGCTGGTGAAAAGTATTAAGAAGCTCTTGCGCCAATGCAAAAAGTTCTAAAAAGCTAAAAATAAGACCATTATGTGGCAAATGATGTTGGTGACTTTTAGCCAACTCCAAGAATTGATCATATTTTGACATTAAGTAAAATGCGGTTTTTACGACCTTCTTAAAAAATTGATCAAGTTGATCTAACTCTCTTTTAGTAATAGGACTATTGTTTTCAACAACATTTTCTGCTCTTTGAAAGACATTATGAGAAGGGTGAAGAATTGGTTTAAGCGCTAAATCCCATTCTTGGAAAATAGCGAAATGCCTTCCCTCAGAAGAGATTTTTTTAAGGATGGTATGCCATTTCCAGAATTTATCAGTGATCCCTTTCACTACTGAGATGGCTTCCTGAAAATGATAATACTTCTTTTTTTGATTACGATTTTTTGTTGAGTGATGTAGGTTGTAGTAAAACCGGTCTTCTATCGCTCTGATATTGAAATACTTTAACTGTGCAAGTATCACTATTTCATCTATCTCAATGAATGGGCTCCACGATGTCTTTGGTTTATTCCCCTCACGTACATCCTCTAGCCTGGTATAGATTACTTTTTTAGCATAATCATCTATTTCTTTTACCAAGGCATCAAAACTGCGCTCGTCTATTTGAAAATCGGCATTTAAAACAGACTGCTGCCATCTTTGTTGTTGAGTTGCGCCTTTGTTCCATATGGTTGAGTTGGGGTTCATCGTTTCAGTAGCGAAGATCGGTTCCTTCAAGGAAATAGAATGGATACACCATGTTACTTCGTTTATTTACTGTTTTGATCACGTAATTGATAATGATATTAATCCTTCCTTCTACCTGTTGATCTAGTTTTACTTCTATATCCAATACCTTTATTCGAGGTTCGAAAAACAGCAAAGCAGTCCCTATGAGGTCTTTGATTTGATATTTAATAGACGTGTCTATTTCCTCAAATACCAGGTCATGTATGCCACAGCCAAATTCAGGATTGATAAGACGTTCACCCTTTCTGGTCGATAGGATGATGAGAATACTCTGCGCAATATCCTCTTCTGCCTCAACCATCACCACGGCCGTCTTTTCCAGGGCAAACTTTGGTGGGAAACTCCAACCTCTCCCTAAAAATGATCTGTCCTTTTTCATCATCCTCCTATGATTACAGTCGGTAAACCTGTTAAAATTGATCCTCCATGAGCTGTAGTATCACCCATTCTAATTGCGGGAGTGCCCCCTATCATCACCGTCGATGATCCCTTAATAATACTGTCTGGCGGGCCAACACATACGCATGTATCACCCATCTTTGCCGCGGGTAACCCTCCAATTAGAACAGTAGGCTCGCCGGGACCAGTAACCGGTCCTCCTACATGTGGAACGGGAGGAACACCTGGTGTTTGCATAGGGCAGGTATGCATATCTGTTATTCTAGCAGCTGGTGGCATATATCATCAATTTATCATCACTATAGATCCCTTTACTTCCGTCTGCCCTGATGCAGAAAGTTCTGCTGAGGCATTTCCCTTGGCAATAAAAGACGTTTTTGCCATACAATCTATTTTTAGGCCATTTACAGCCACATTGGCTTTGGCTGTTTGTTCCAGGTTGCCCTCTGCCTCTATCGTCACATTTCCTTGTGATTTAATCGCAATATTTGAAGCGCTATCCAGTGCAATTCCCGAGCTATCCAAAGTAATAGAATTACTGTTTTGATCTTCTAATTTTATCCCCTCGTCCTTATCACTTATAGTGATTTGATTATTCCCGGGGGTCTTGATTACGATGACCTTATTCTGCTCGTCAAATGAAAGTTCCAGTTTACTTTTCGTGATGATGGCTTTCTTTTCGTTCTTTTGCTCAGGTGTTAACGGTGCTTTATTCTTTTTGCTGTATACTGATCCTAAAATGACCGGATACCTTGGGTCGTCGTTCATAAATCCAAGAATTACTTCATCGTCTACTTCCGGATAGAAGAAATTACCACACTCATTTGATGCATAGTAGGTAGCCAAGCGACACCATAACGCCTCCTTGTCTTGTTGAAGAATTGGAATTTTTGTCAATACCCGAAAACTACCATCCGGATCCTCATGTACTTGTTTTACTATCCCAATTTGCAAGCCGGATACCGCCGGCAATAAACCTGATGCCGGAACAGAAGAAACGTTTGGCTTATCCTCTATGTACCATGTATTGTCGATACCGAATTCTACCTCTGAGGTCCACTGACCATCCTCAATGGCATGATGAACAGCACTAATGAACGCATTCCCATTAAATCTGTCTCCTACTCCTTTTAGTTGAATCATTTTACCGGGCAAAGCAAGGCTACTTCCCTGAAATTTTACGTATCCTTGAATAGCGGATAGCTTTGCTTTCACATCTTTGGCAATCGCCCAGTTTTTAAGGTCTGCCGCTTCTATCATTCCATTAGATTGAAGATCAAAATCCTCGATTCCCAGGACCTCTGAAAGCGTATCAGTCGTTAAGTTTCCGTTAATTATAATACTGGCTTTTCCAGCTCCGTTCACGACTTTTTGAGTAGAACTGTCCCAGGAAAACCCTTTGATGGATTTTAGTGGATTGGATGAGTCTATCTCGGCACTGAATTCCAACATATCACTTCCATAACTAATGACCAGATCGGGACTTGTTGAGGTATCTGGTTTTTTTACTGACACTTCACCGTCATTCACCACTGTTATCAGACCGTTTGCCTCCGCTCTGGTCATCAAAAAGTCCCAGTCTGTAGCATGGTACTGAAGCATAGATTTGTGTTGGTAGGTGGTAGCATCTACATCTACCTGTAATCCTGATCCCGAAACGAGAGAAGAGATGATATCACTGTCTTTCTTATCCAAATAGTAGGCATTTTTTCTGCCTATGGTCATTTTGTAAGCTTTGTCTTTACAATCAAGTTTTAGTTCTGAACCGGAATCTGAAGCGGTAATACCATGCCTCACCACTATTCCTTTAAAAATGGTAGATTCTTTAGAATGATAGCCTGCCTTGATTTCAATGTCTACGCCAGGGAGAAAATCCGCCTTATTACTTACTTCAAAATCACTTTTTGCAGCATTTCCATCGAGCAATATGACGGTAGCACCAGGTATTTGATTGATAGATTTAGTCACATGAATACTTAACACTTCATAGGATGAATCAATCTCGGTTCCATCTGCTAAAATGGTAAATGTTATGAGGTCGGTTTTGGAATTTACCGGCGACTGAGCCATTAGGTTACTTTTTAATAGGTGGAAAATAAATCTCTGTTCCAGGCGCTATTTTTCTTGGGCTTGTGAGGTCATTGGCTCTCGCAACTTCTAAAAAAAGGCTGGGATCATCGTAAATTTTAAAGCATAAATAGGGCAATGAATCGCCTGCAGTGAACACATGAACATGCGAAAGGTCCGGAGAAGATTTAGCACTTTCTTTTGAGGCGGTTTCAGGATCTGTGAATTCTTTGAAATCTGCACTTACTTTGGCCCTGAGTGGCGTTCCATCTTCTTTAAACAGATTATATTCTACTGAATACTGTTCCAATCTGCATTTAAACACCAGACTTCCCCAAGAAAGTACCAAATAGTTTATGCTATGGATCTCACCGTTATAATCATATACGATCTCCTTAAACTCCTCCAACCACGTATCTACGCTTTTAACTTGCCCCCCTACCGGATTGGGTATGGCACCAGTTCCATCAAAAATAAATTCCAGCTTGATAGATTCAGGTCGGGACTTAATATATACAGGTCCTCCACGACTTGTTCCCGTTGGCTGTTGTTCGTTGTACTCAATGGAAAAGTTTCTGGAGTACTTCTCGGGGTTTATCATGACCCCAAAAGCGTCTCCTTCTTTCTGAATGAATTTTGGATCCTTATAGGCCTGTATGGTTAATTTTTCGAGCTTTCCCATTTATCTTTCTCTTTTGCTTTTGAGTTCCTTCATCACTTTTCTTACACACTCATCAACCAATTTCTTCTTATCCTGATGTGTGAAACCTGTTTCGTTGGAAGACGCTCCGGCATCTACTGTTACTTTGACAATTAATTCACGTATTTCAAGTGGCATACTTAAGCGGCTTTCTGTTCAAAATATTGAAATGCAAACTCAAGCGTTTCTACAACGATCTTATTTTCCATAGACTGAAAATCAGAAGTTAACACCTTCACCGGCCAGGCATTAAAAAACTGCCAGGTCATCGCAGGCTTTCCTCTCTCGTTTAGCAGTGATACGGTGATGTTCTTTGGAACAATTGGTTTGCTAAGGTTACCCGCTAACACTTCCAAACACCATTTACTAAAGTTGGAATTTGAAAGGATAAGCCCCCGTTTTAGGATCAGGTTTTGATACGTGGTCCTTTTGGGAACTTTGTGAGTGAATCTATTCTCTCCACCTTCTATGACAGATTCGGTCTCCATTTCAGCACTTAGTCCTGAAACCTCCTGGAAACTATTATCCACCGTCGCTTTTAATGAAGGTGGCGCACCCACCGCCTGTGCCAGATCTACACTGAAATAAAAGCCAACCGGTGGATAATTTACTGCATCTGATCCTTTGGCCATTATTTGCTACCTTAAGGTTTCAAACTACCTTTATCATTTTGGGTGATCCCTTCATGAACAATTTCGATTGTTTCAATGGCAACCTCATTTGCATCCGCTTTTAAGTCGGTCACTGAGATCTTGGTCGGCCAAGCATTCGACAATGCCCATGTCATCAAAGGATTTCCACCTTCATCAAGCAACTTGATTGTGATGGTTGTTCGAACGATGGTGTTCATTTTGATCTTTCCATACCATTCCCAGAAGGCATTGTCATCTTTGAACATCCCCTTTTTCATGGTGATATTACCGGATTTGACTAAGCCAGGCATTTTAGCTGTTGAAAAACGGGGGTCGTTGCCGGCTCTGTATTCTATGATTTGAGATTCTAGGTCCATTCCAGAAACTTCTTGAAACGGCACTTCACCAATGCCACTATCTGAACCCATATCCACACTAAAGTAAAACTTAGGTATGGGCCACATATTTTCTCTGGGACTTTGAGCTTCTCCTGCCATAATTGTAAGATTTTAGATTTTTTATTAGTTTGATTTATTTAGACATTCTCGCCGATTAGGCTTCAGCCATTTTTTGTTGGAAGGTGATGACAATGAATTCTGCTGGTCTTACCACCGCTACCCGAACGGTTATTCGCATATACCCATCCAAGATATCATTTGCTGTCATCGTGGTTCCCAGGCCTATTTGCACATCGTACGCCTCTCCTGGGGTGGAACCGAATAAGCCTCCTGCTTTCCAAACATTATTCAAAAAGTTAGAAATCATTCCTGAAACCAACGTCCAGGTACTTGCGTCATTCGGTTCAAATACGTAAGCCCGAGCTGCAGCCTTAACAGACATTTCCAGGAAAATCATTGTTCGCCTTACATTGACATATCTCGAGTCCTGACTGTTTCCGTCCAATGTCCTTGCTCCCCATACCATGGCACCTTGACCAGGGAAACTCCTGATTGCATTGACCGCTTTGCCATTTAGAGGCATGTTAAGGTCATTATTAAGATCATTATTGATATTTACATTAGGACTACTTACGCTACTCAAACTTACATTCGCAGGCGCTTTCCATACACCTCTTTTATTATCAACAGCGGTGTAGACACCCGCCATGGCTGATGAAGGCGGCATCAAATTTATTTTTTTGACGGCCTCTTTAATAATAATATTTTTATATACTGGAATGGATTCCCGCAATCCCGCATCCAGAGAAATCAAGCCTGCTTCATCTACCCTTTTCTCTTCCTCTTGTCCATTTTCTAAAACAAAAATTTTAAAGGCACAATCTCTATCTTCTTCAGGGAGAATCTCAGTCTTAAAAGCCCTTTCTATTGCATCTGTAATTTCTTGATTACCGTTTGCTAGCATACATAATAAATCTTTTAGAGCAGGGTCGAAATTCATAAAAGTGATTTCCCTATCAGATATCACGTTCGTTTCCAGCCAAGGGAAATAAGCAGCTCCATAATCCAAACAGTTTGTCCCAATGCCACTTCTAAACTTCTCAATTAAATCATCCACCATAACCCTCTCAAGTTTTTTTTCCGAATCGCCGCCCGGCACGTCAAATATTCCAATTCGGCTCATGGTTTTATTGCAGTGATCCAAGATTGCCTTATATACATCAAGGGTATCTTGATATTCATCTTCGCTATTTTTCAAAAAAAGTGCATCCGGAGCGAGCACCATGGTTGGTTCTGGTTCATCCAATAGTTTTCCAACTGCATCAACTAAGGAATCTTTTTCGATGGTATCTTCATAATTGCCTACACTGATAATCCAGCAATTACCTCCTCCATTTTGATAGAAGAGCTTCACGCAGTTGTGAAGCCTATATAATTTATCTGTCCATTGGATTTTGTATTCCTTTTTGTCAGCGCCTTTTCCTAGCGGAAAAGTCTCGCCGTCCTGATCATCTTCCTTTTCAACAACCTTGAAAAGGTAATCAGGAGCGCCTCCGAAAAATTGCTCATACTCTACAAATGAAGTAACTCGTATAGGTTTATTAAAGGAAGTCTTGCCGAGCCTTTCTGCTTTTTCTGTATATCCTATAAAAGCCGGAACGGCTGTTTCAACAGCTACTATTGAATTAGGAAAAGCACTTTTCTCTTCTATATAGACACCTGGGGTCTTGTAAAATGCCATAATGAGTGATTTAGTAAATTAAACATTGATAAAAATTTCTAGATACGGTTCTTTCGTGTCCTTGGTCCTCTTTAAGTTTTTGCTGATTGAAGTTGGAATTTTTTCCATGAGCGGTTTCTTTTTCCCATTCACCAGATTGAAGTGGTTTTCCGGTTTCTCTTTCCAATCCACCTTATTCTTTGAGAAAAAGAAGATTTCTTCCTCTTTTATGGTCTTTGTAAACGCTACCTGCCCTTCGGAATCGCGTATCTGAATGTCTTCATTTAGGTAATTTTCGGATCTTATTCGGTAGTTCAAATACACTTTCCTGCTGGGAAGATTAAATTCAAAATCCCTATCAAGTTGCGAGGTCGATATCGAAATAAATCCAAAAAGATTCTTTGTCAATTTCCTCTCAAAAAAGAAGAGATCCTCCGGATGATTTTGAGCGTAATAAATGCCTTCCGCATTGGAATCGATTACATCTAAGAACTGTCTGTTGGTTAATGAAGAAGAATAGTCTAATCGAATATTCATGTTGGTTAAATTGAAAATAGTCTTGCTGTGATCATCAGTATAAACCGCGGCCAATGATCTAACAATAGGTACTTTCTTTAAGTAAATCGATTCATTCCTAATGCTGGAATAGAAATAAACTTCTTTATCGTTCTTAAAGGGGAGGCCAGTGTAGTTGATAAGGAAGTTATCTTTGGATAACAACTTAAAACTAAAAAGTAGACCTATCTCTCTTAGCTTGTTAATAGAGTCAGTCATAGCCCCGACTCTCAATGCATTGCCCCTTTGTTTATAAATTATGTCGTAAGACCTAAATAGCTCTGTAGTCTCTTCCGTAGGAAGAATAGAAAGCAAAACGGGGTTTGAAACATTCCAATATTCGTGAACAAAAAGAATGTTAAACCATTTCTGATACGTCTTATCCATGACTATCCTTTTCGTAAATTATTTGAGGATAATTCCGGTACGGTTTCAAGTATCTCACTACCATCAATAACAACAATTCTTGATCTGTAGGCCAAGGACGGCAAGTATTGGGCACCATGAGCACTCCAGATGTGTACCATTTCGCTGATGTCACGATCTAATATGGACAAACTCAGCTTTTCAATATGAGTGGATAGTGTAGGACTATTTGAATGATCAAAGAAATGGTTTCCTTGTAAATAATTAATCGCATCCGAAAGCAACTTTATGGATTCTTCATACTTACTGCAATTGGCACTAAGCAAAAAGTCCACATTAAAGCTTTGTGGAGGGTTACCCCTTTTAAATGCTCCCTCAGAAGAGGTTAGTCCAGTAAGATTCTTCAATGTTGTTTCTTGCGAAATATTAACTAAAGTGAGCAGTAGTTTATCCTTTGAATCAGGATCTACGTTTTGATTAGATGTTGATAGTGAGGTAAGCACCACTTTTTCTGAACCCCATCTTGCAGAGTTCTTAAAATGCGCATTAAGTGTATGCTTAATAAAATCCAGACAGTAAAAAAGGATCAAAGCGTTAGAAAATGGTAATTATTTGTTAACATTAACTATAAATTTTAGAAAAATCATTATAATCCAAAGAAAATTTAACAAAAAAGCTATTTAATTAACTTTTTGTTGTGATAAGATTTTTAGTTACCAAAAAAGGTTTGTAAGTGGTATTCGGCAATTTGAAAATTAATAGGACTATTGAAAGTCCGCTGTTTAGCCTAGGGTGTACGACAGTTTTGCATTTATTGACTTAGGTTGCAGATCAGATTTTTTACCAGATTCCAGTTTCCGCTTTTTTCGGCTACTCGGAGATTGATGATCTGTTGGGCTCCCAACAGCGTCCATCTTTGTCCCGAAAGTTTCAGACGTTGCTGAATGAGCGTCCGGTGGGCAGACGCTATGGGTCTGCTACCGATTACCACTCTTTTTCCAAATAATCTCTGTATTGCATGTATTTGCGATGATGCTCATAGTTAAGTCAGCAACTGAGTCTGCTTCTCTCGTGCCCTTCCTCTGCAACGAATCAGTTCCACATTCACCATCACAATTTCCACTCCGTTATCCAGCAGTAGTTCAGATTGATGTTCCACCCACTGATCTCTTTCACGCTTCTCTTTGAATGCTTCTCGGGCAAAATCATGCAACTTCTCACTCGCAGGATAGAAGTCATTTTCAGGTAATAATGACGTTCTTTGAACACTCTGGCCAGCTTCAGTTCCTTCCAGCCATCTTCTCGGGTAAAGCTCATCGAACCATCCATCATCCCATAAGTATCACCTTCTGCTTGGATAACAGCCTCTGTGGGGGTGGGGCATGCTTCTCCTTCT
>JBCDKO010000055.1:0-21702 GCA_038746525.1 Bacteroidota bacterium | reverse complement strand
CCATCGGGCCATTTGAGTTGAGCGAGGTGGTCATAGCAAGCCTGGTCATCAGGAAATTGCTGCTGGAACTGAAAGAGGGTGAGGCTTTGGTATTTTTTCTCCATAATTTTGATCGTTAGATATTATTTTAAGTTACTGTAAAACAGTGATTTAACCAAAAATACCGCCATCAAAAATAAAATATTTACTAAGTGCCTACTTCAATAAATATTTATTCATGATTTTATGTGCTTAAATATATCTGTGGATTCAAAAAAATATTCAAAACCTGTCTAACAATCATGTAATTAATACTTTTTAATGAAAATCGATAAGTCTATACTGTTTACAAGATCAACATAAATGTTATGGAGATTAGATTCAAAAATCCGGACTCGACCCCTCCCTAATTGTATTTAATGAAAAGATTCTGGGTATAGGATTGTACCTGGTACAGGGTATCAAAAGAAATTTGGAACCAATGATGATTTTGCCTTTAAGAGCCTAAACCTGGCACTCGATTATTATCCACAATATGCCAATGCACTTCTTCTAAAAGCAGAATTGATGAAGTCTCGTTACGAGGATTGGATGAAAGACAGAGGTGTGAAAGCACCTGCTGATCTCTGATACGATCCTCAAGCCCGGAAGCAATTTCAAGAAATGCAGGATCAATATGTCCATATCTATAAGCTTGGTTACCGTCAAATGCCCAGGGAAATGTATTTGAACTGGCTGATGGATCTTGAGGAAAGGGACACGG
This sequence comes from Bacteroidota bacterium, assembly GCA_038746525.1. Taxonomy (GTDB): domain Bacteria; phylum Bacteroidota; class Bacteroidia; order Cytophagales; family Cyclobacteriaceae; genus Ekhidna. The sequence continues at coordinate 20,960 of JBCDKO010000055.1, read as the reverse complement.
AAAAAAAGCGGGAGCGATACACGTTTGAAGCGCCTCATCCTTTCGAAGAATACGGGCAAAAAGTAAAGGTTTCCACCCTAAGCAAGGAAAAATATCAGGAGTTTTTTGATACCGATATGGTCACCCAAATCGGGTCTGTGGTGTTAAACAGAATAAGCAGGCAAATAAGTCACTTTGTGCCTTTAACTAATCTGTCTACCATTTCAGTCTGAAATGGCTAATTAATCAGGCTTAACGAGCGGTTTCATGTTTTAAACGAGGAGTATTTTGTTGCCTGAATTTATTATCTATTTTATATTTAATAAAAAAATAAATAAACCCCCTGTGCATAACCTGAATCTTGATTTTAACGCCGGAAATAAATTAAAGGAAAAGCAAGCAGATGCGATCCATGAAGTGATTAGGATTTTATCGAAAGAAGAATTAGGCATTTCCATACCAGAAATTGCGACATACATAAAAGCAAGTGTTCCAACCACCACCAGATTGATTCAATTGCTTGTTGATCAGGGAATTGTGCTTGACGAGGGAAAAAGAGATTCGGTAAATGGCCGCAAGCCTACGCTTTATGCGTTAAATAAAGATGAGTTTTGTGTAGTTGGAGTAGAAATCCTTTCCAGATGGATTCATGTCAACGTTTCAAGAATGAATTTGGAGGTTATTCACAAAGAACTGAGCAGAGATTTTGTTTTGGAAGATACCGAAGAATGCCTGAACTACATTGTTGAATTTGTTGAGCAGACTATCGCCGCGTCGGGGGTTCAGAAAAAAAGGATAATAGGTATAGGAGTAGGTATTGTCGGTGGCGTAGATGGCAATACCGGACAACCGGTTAACCTATTTCGTGACCTTGGAACTTCATTAAAATCATATCTGGAAAAATCCTGGAAATTGCCGGTAATCGTAGATAATGATACACGCGCAATTGGAATTGCCGAGCAAGTACTAGGCTTGGCTAAAGGATCGAATAATGCGGTCATAGTTAAAATTAGTAGAGAATTAGGCCTGTGTTTTATTCTCAATGGAGAAGTGATATTTGGGGAATCTGGACTGGCAGGAAACATTGCTCATTCACCCTATCCTCAGAATAAAAGGTTATGTAAGTGCGGAAAGCAAGGATGCTTGGGGACGGTGGTGGGAGGACAAGCGCTACTTAATGATTTGAAGGAAGCATTGACTAAGGGTGAAATTTCTTTGCGATTTAATCAAGATGACCTCAATACGTATAAATACCATGATATTCTCGATGCGGCCGTAAAAGGAGATGGACTTGCTATACAATTGATACAAAGTCAGGGAATGAAGCTAGGACAGGCATTGGGAAGTGTGCTGAATCTCCTTAATCCGAACCTTGTGGTAATCGCAGGAGAATATGTCATGGTAGGCGACTATTTTATGGACGCCATTAGAATGGGGGCCAGAAAAACGGCCATGGTTGAAGTGTTGAATTGTTGCAAAATCGAAGCTTCCTTACTTGGCAGATATTTAGGTTCGAAAGCTGCATCTGCTATGGTGCTCAAGGCATACGACCTTATAGGATATTAACTATGGGTATCGCGACAACTACGGCAGCTGTGGTGATTCATCATTATTGCTACTCAAAAACTTAACCGTCCATTCGGATACGTTTGCCAATGACCTCAGAATCAAGGCTGTGGGCTTTTGTAATCTTGGTAAATACCTGGTCGAACAAGTGCTCCCCAGTTCACTTGGCGTGGTCTGCTACCTGTTTGCGGAACAAGATACTAGGTTAATGCTACAGGAAGCTGGTCATTCAGGTTGATCAGGCCCAGGGCGCATCCTGTGAGCAAATTGAACGGAACATCTTCAAACAGCTTGGTGTTCGTCGTGGCCTTGATCTTCTTTGAGGGTCATCATCGCTACCATCACCCAAAACAATGAATTGGGACTGCCTGTTAATTTTGTATAGAGTGGTTTGAAAATCGACTGATTGATGCGAAAAGTCACTTATTCATAGAACAACTTATGCCCAGCTATTCGAATCCTTTGAAAAAACCACCTTTTTGGCCCAACTCTTTGTCACTCAAAATTTCAAAAGCTTCATTTACGACCGGTAAACGACGTTTTTAAAATTCTGAAAGCCTTGATTTGACCCAAAATTCAGTTTTGCAAAGGATGCTATTTTTTAAAATCATATTTAACGAAACCTTTCTGGGTAGACCATTAATAAATATTTTTATTTATTATTATGATTATAATTAAAAATATATTTAATTAGCTAATTGTTAGTTAATTAAATATGCATCTAAACTAGTCTAAATCATGAGGAGAGATTTACTTTACCTACTGGTACTTTTGATATCCAGTACTGCGGTTATCGCACAGCAGACCATATCCGGAACGATAAGGGATGAGACAAATGAACCCCTGATCGGGGCAACGGTATTGATTACGGGAACCACAACGGGCGCTGTTACAGATATTGAAGGAAAGTTCACCGTCAGTGTAAACGCAGAAGCAGAAAGTCTGACGATTTCTTACATCGGATTTAAGTCCAAAACGGTGAGCCTCGATGGGCAAACCAATTTCGACATCCAGCTTGAGGCCGGTACGGAACTTGCCGAAGTAGTCGTTACCGCTCTTGGTCTTGAAGAAAAGAAGGCATCTCTTTCTTATGCAACTCAGCGAATAGATGCTGAGTCATTTAACGTTTCTAGAATTGGTGATATTAGCCAGCAATTATCTGCTCAGATTCCCGGCTTATCAATAACCACTGGTAACGGTTCAGGTGTTTCATCTTCCAGGATCGTGCTAAGGGGAGAAGCCTCTTTAAACATTGATCGAAACCAACCTCTAATTGTATTGGATGGAGTGGTTGTTTCGAACAATTTGGATGGTATAGCAGGTACAAGTGCGAACGGTTGGACAAATAATCCAGTGGATTATGGAAATGGTCTGACGGATTTCAATACCGATGATATTGCGGATGTTACGGTGCTCAAGGGTCCAAAAGCTGCCGCGCTCTACGGAGCCAGAGCATCTAATGGTGCGCTAATAATTCGAACAAAATCCGGAAAAGATAAAGTAGGGATAGGTATTGAGTTCAACACGGGCGTGTCGTTTGAAAGAGTTGGAAATTTTTGGGACGAACAAACGCAATATGGAGGAGGCTTCAGTAATGAATTTCGTCCTGACTGGGGTGGAAATTATGGAGCAATTAACGATGGAAGTTTAATTGAACAACCAACGGCCTATCAATTCTATGATGGTGAAACGGTTCAGGCAACTCCTTATACTCATAAACTAGACAGAAAAGGATTCTTCGAGACAGGAACGGCCCTGAACAATAGCATCGGAATAAGCTTTTCCAATGATGGTACCTGGGGCCGGGTTTCTTTAGCACGATTGGATAAGACGAGCATAGTGCCTAACACCGATTATGAAAGGACAAACGCAAGCGTTCGATTGGGCAGTGTAGTTAATGAACAGATAAGCGTTGACGTTTCAGCTCACTATGTAAGCAGTGGTTCAGATAATCTCCCGACCATTGGAGCCGGAGGTGAAGGAATAATCAATAATATGTTCTGGGCGATGAATAACTACGATTATAATGATTTCCGAAGCTACTGGGAAGATGACATTCCTTACAGTAGACAAAACTATTTTCTTAGCTGGGGTACTAACCCATTTCTCATAGCTTATGAAAATCTTAACTCATTTGACAGAAACAGGTTATTCGGAAATATTAAAGTCACCTATGATTTTAATGATAGATTAAGCCTGTTCGTTCGCATAGGAACTGATTTTTACACGGACAAGAGACGATCACAGAGAGCACCAGGCCAGCCAAACTTTAATTTTGGAATGTTTAGAGAGCAACTAGTCGGTTACCAGGAATCAAACTATGATTTCCTTCTTACCTACAATAATAAAATTAATGATGACATTGGGTTCAAGGTTTCTGCCGGAGGAAATCGACTGGATCAGCATTTCTCTAATGACCTTTTCCAAACAAATAGATTGGGAATCCCAGGAATCTACTCCAAATCGAATGCAGATGATACGCCGTTTCTTTCTCAAAACGACAGGTCAAAAAGGATCAACAGCTTCTACGGATTTGCTCAGATCGATTATCAACAAAAGATCTTTTTGGACGTGACCTCAAGGGGTGATTGGAGTTCAGCGCTTCCGGACGGTAACCAATTCTTTTTCTATCCTTCTGTAGGCCTTAGCGCTGTTCTATCGGAAATGATTGATTTGCCGACATCTTTCAGTTTTTTGCAATTACGAGCCAGTTATGCTGAAACAGGAAACGACTTTGATCCAGGAGCGACTCAAGCAATACTTCCTTTTGGGTCGTTGCCTGGTTCAATCGTCAACTCCAGCGTTCTGATTGATCCTGAGCTGCAACCAGAGAGAACCAGTGCTTTCGAGATTGGGGCTGAAGTGAAAATGTTTCAGAACAACCTGGGATTGGACATCAACTATTACAGAAACTCGACAACCAATCAAATACTTAGCGTACCGACCAGTCAATCGACCGGAGCAAATTCAATTTTAACCAATGCCGGGGAAATTGTTAACAAGGGTATCGAGTTATTTATAACCGGGACTCCAATCAAAAGAGGAAATTTCAGTTGGAATACCTCACTTGCATGGACTAGAAACAGAGGTGAAGTAGTTTCCCTGGCTCCCGATCTCGAAACTTTTATTTATGCCCAAGGAGCCAGCGGAGGAAGTGTGCAAGCTCGTCCCGGAGAAAGAATGGGTGATATTTATGGTCGAGGTTATCTTAGATCTCCCGAAGGTGATATCATCCTGGAGGTGGTTAATGATGGAACTAGGGACGTTGTCCGGCCTGTACTAGACAACGAAGTGCAGAACCTGGGTAATTATAATCCGGATTGGACTGCCGGTCTTACAAACTCCTTTCGTTTCAGAGGTGTTGATTTAAGGATTTTATTGGACTATCGAAAAGGGGGTGTACTCGTTTCAAATACCAGTGCATTATTATATAGATCAGGAATAATCACAGAAAGTGAGTCATTCAGGGAAGAGGATTTCGTTCCAGTCGGAGTAATTGACAATGGTGATGGAACTTTTACTCCAAACACAACGGCAACATCCGGACAGGATTGGTATAGATCAAATTTCAACGCTGCAAACCTGGAAGCGAACACTTATGATGCCACATTTCTCAAATTAAGAGAAATATCCCTGGGTATAGACTTAACACCCTGGGTATATAACCTGCCTATAGAAACGATGCACTTATCGTTCTTTGGTAGGAACTTATGGATACATACAAAAGATGATTTCCTTAGGCATTTTGATCCGGAGGCCCTTACAATGGCCGGTGGAACTCTTGTTCCTGGATTTGAAGTAGGGCAGTTTCCAAACCCAAGAGTTTTTGGGGCGAACCTCAAAGTGCAGTTCTGAACTATAAAAATATTTAAACACATGAAAAATTTAATTATTTATGCTTTAATATCTGGTCTTTTGGTACTTGGTTCTTGCACCAAAGATTTTGAGGAAATTGACGCTATCGAAGATACCCCCACAGAATTAGAAATAGATAAATTACTCCCTGCTGTGATTTTCGAACCAATGAATTCTCACGGAACAATGGACACATGGCTAACGGATCAGATAATGCATTATTACGTTAGACGAAATGATAATCAGCTCGACGTATATGATTTCCCTTTTTTGCCATGGGTGTTCAATGACGTTTGGGCCAGCAACTATGCTGCAATAAGGAACATAAACGATATGATCGAACTGGCTGAAACGGAGAATCAGGACGCTTATGTAGCGGCTGGTAAGATATTAAAGGCCTATCATTTAGCACGATTAACGGAGCTATGGATAGACGTGCCTGCGAGCGAGGCAGGAGTCAGTGATATACTCCTGCCTGCCTATGATAGGCAATCTGATATCTTCGATTCAATCCTTACCATGTTGGAGGAGGCCAATACCTTGCTGGATGATAATGCTTCGTTTGACTTAGGAGGTGATGTTCTATTTAATGGTGATATTTCGAGATGGAAAAAAATGGCCAACTCGCTGCGATTGAGATATCTATTGAGAGTTTCCAATATTGCTAGTATCAATGCTAGTGCTCAAATTAACACCATTGTCAGTGATCCATCCACTTATCCCATTATCACAAGTAATGATGACATGGCCATTTACGATTTTTCAGGAGTTGCTCCTGATCAATCGGCTTTTTCAGGTTTATCAATAACCAGCATAGGTGGCATAAGTATGTCCAAAAGGATGCAGGATTCTTATGCATCATATGGCGACCCCAGAGTTGATTTCTTCTTTGAATATCCGACCAATACTGATGAATATCCGGATCACGAAGGGATACCGAACGGAATAACACGTGAAGTAGCACAAGGATGGAATACCGTACCCGAATCTAATACATCCATTCTTAAGACCTACTTTGTGGATAATCCCGATGAACTGGACTACACGTTTATTACACATGCAGAGATGCAATTCATTTTAGCGGAAGCTGCGATGAACGGATGGATTAATACCGGCACTTCTGATCAGGAGTACTATGAAAATGCTATTACAGCCAATTTTAACAGATGGGGTATAACCATGCCCGACGGATTTTTATCCCAAACAGAAGTTGCATGGGATGGTTCCCTGGAGCGATTAATGGATCAAAAATGGATGGCCTATTTCTTTAACAGTACCCTTGATTCATGGGGTGAGTTGAAGCGAACCGGTTATCCGGCACTCACAGTAGGGTCTTTAGCAGCAACAGTTAGCGGCGGAGAGGTAGCTACCAGGGCATATTATCCTGAAATTGAGCAATCTATAAACTCAGCGAACTATCAGAATGCTGTAAGTAACATAGGTGCTGACAACATCATTGCGAAACACTGGTATCAGGACTAAGAATTGAGCAATTATTTCAGTCGCGAGTGGTGTTGGAGATGATCAATTCACCCATTCCCTCCCGACTGTTTTTTGAAATAATATGAATGAGAGACTGACCATTGTCATGATACCCGGTACGCTCTGCGATGGACTTCTGTTTCAATCACAGGTGGAATTTCTTCATTCAGAGCACCAAGTCATCGTGGCGGACAGTAGTACTTCCGGAAGTTTATCGGGGCAGGCCAAGGAAATAGTTAACGCCATTGAAGCCCCGTCATTTATTGTAATGGGCCTATCGTACGGAGGGATACTTGCCTTTGAAATCCTGAGACAGTTCAAAAATAGAGTGAGTGGACTGATTTTGATGAACACCAACCACCGAAAGCCTTCGCAAGCCGTAATCGATGGTTATGACCATTTTGAACAAATGATTAAAGACGGTAAATTCCTGAATATCACTTCCGATGTGTTGATTGATAGAATGATTCATCCTGACTTATCAGGAAATGAAGCCCTTAGAAACAGAATTCTTCAGATGGCTAAAAATATCGGGATAGATGGCTTCAGGAAACAGGTCTCTGCTCAACTTGTGCGACCGGATAGTGGAGACACGTTACGGAAACTTGCATGTAGAGCATTAATTATTGCAGGTGAAAATGATCGGGTTTGCCCGGTAGAATGGCATAAGGAGATGGCAGAAATGATTCCTGATGCCACTCTGGAAATAATTCTCAATTGCGGGCATTTGAGCACCATGGAAAAACCCGATGAAGTAAACAACATCTTAGGTAATTGGCTAAAAAGGGGATGAGAAAAAACAACGTTAAAAAGATATTGGGAGAAGGCGGTTCAATAACGAACGGTTGGTTGCACATCCCAAATACATGGAGCGCTGAGGTCATGGCTAGTGCCGGGTGGGATGCAGTTACAGTGGATATGCAGCATGGCTTGATGGACATGGAGACGGCCATTCAGATGTTGCAGGCCATTTCCACAACGGATACTATGCCGTTGGCTAGGGCTGGATGGAATAAACCTGGTGAAATCATGAGATTGCTGGATGGAGGGGCTTACGGCATTATTTGCCCGATGATCAATACCCGGGAAGAATGCGAAGCTTTTGTTGGAGCCTGTAAATACCCACCCCAAGGCTATCGAAGTGTGGGACCCACAAGAGCCAAGGTATATGGTGGGTCAGACTACGTGGATCATGCAAATGACGAGTTGCTAACGCTCGCCATGATCGAGACGGTGCAGGCTTTGGAGAATATAGAAGCCATACTCAGTGTGGAAGGACTGGATGGAATCTTTGCGGGGTCTGGCGACTTACGACTTTCTCTCATTGCTCAATTCGGACACAATGAGATTCAGAAATACTTTGAATCATCATTGGAGAAAGTGATGAGTGCATGTGAGCGTGCCAACAAAACACCTGGAATCTGGAGTCCCAACATTGACGCTGCTGAAGACGCAATTAAAAAAGGATTTAGGTTTTTATCTATTTCATCGGATAGTATGATACTCAGCGCACAATCAAAACAATTAGCAGAAACGATGAAGTCAAAGCTTAAAAATTGACAAAAATGATTTACAGAGAAACAACATTATTAGAACCAAACAAAGAGAAACAGCACCTTCCGGGTTTTGACGACAGATACCACAACATTGTGGATTATATCCTCAAAATCACAAAAGAGATATGGGAGGATCGAGCCATTTGGGTGATTTATGATACCTATAAGGAAGGCCTGGTAGTCCACTCGGGTGGGTATGATGTGGTTGGTGTCGATGCCGTCATAAAAGGCACACTTAAGACATTGGCCTCGTTCCCTGATCGGAAAATGGACGGGGAAGCAGTCATCTGGTCGAAAGACAATGAAGATATTTTTTATTCATCCCATCGAATCTTCTCAACAGCTACCAATCTGGGTAGTACTCGATTTGGAGAAGCCACCGGGAAGAAGGTCAACTTCCGAACCATCGCCGATTGTGTGGTACAGCACAACAAGATTGTTGAAGAATGGCTGGTTAGAGATAATATTCACCTGATTGAGCAATTGGGGTTTGTCACAAAGGAAATGGCGATAAAGGATACACACTATAAAACTAAAGGACCGGTGTTGACTACCGGAGGACATTTGTCTGAAGCTAACGTGGATGCTGATGAACCCGAAAGAATAGTTGTAGAATTGATCAATCGGATGTTTGTGACCGGAGAAACTGGCGCGGTAGCTGATTTTTACGCTGAAGATGCTACCATCCACGGAATCCGTGACATCAGGTACCAAGGCATTTCTGAGATTAAGGGACATTTTGATGAATTTTTTTCATTGCTGTCTGATACCCGTGTTTTCCTCGAAAGAGTGACCAGCAATCAATTGAGATGCGGTCATGAACTGGCTGCTCGCTGGAGAATCCTGGGTAAGTATGAGAATGGTGTTAATGTGGTCATGCCGGGTATTAGCCATTATGTGATCAAGGATGGAAAGATTACCGAAGAGTGGATCGTCTATGACTTGTTCGATGTAATGTGTCAGGCACACGCTTAACTGACTGGAAATATTCGAGAAATTAAGAGTTGGTAGAGAATGCTAATGCAAAAAAACAAAATCAAAAATAAAGAGGTCATATTGGCCTTTATTCGTGATATCAATGATTCAGATGGATCAATAAAGCATATTGAAAACGTTCATTTCAATTACTTTTCTGAGGATTTAGTTCTAAATGTGACCCACCCTTTTCAGGAAATGAAGGGATTGAATTCGGTGGTAGGTGATTTTTGGTCGCCGTTGGTACATTCTTTTCCCGACCTTGAGATCATCCCTTACATCCTGATGGGTGGTGAATTTGAAGGTCAACAGTGCGTGACCACTACAGGAAATATGATCGGCACTTTTCAAAATGATTGGCTTGGCGTCCCATCAACAAAACAGCCACTTTGGATACGGTTTGCTGCACATTTTGTCCTGGAAAATGGTCAAATAGAGCGAGCGTGGTACTTTCTGGATATGCTGGATGTGTTCAGGCAGGCAGGGTTCAATTTCTTTCCAAACAGAGGCATAGAATGGGTGCCCAATGGGCCTATGACAGAAGATGGGATCATCACTTACCCCACAGATGATTGGGAAAGTCAAAAATCTATGGATCTTACCAATGCCATGCTTGATGGACTTGGTAGCTATGATGGAAAAAGTCTTAGTTCCATGAGTCAGGAAAAATTCTGGGATGTGAAAAATATGATGTGGTATGGTCCATCTGGTATCGGTACCACTCGGGGACTAAAGGGCTTTCAGGACAACCACCAACTACCGTTTCTCCAAGGATTTCCCGACCGAGGCATCACAGAGAAAGAAGATCAACATTACGTGGCCCAGTACGGAGATGGCAATTATTCCTGTGATTTCGGTTTTCCATCCATGTACGGCACCCATCTAGGCGATGGCTGGTTAGGGCTCAAGGCCACTGGAAAGCGGGTATACCCACGTGTGATTGATTTCTGGAGAAGAGAGGGAAATCGCCTGAAAGAAAACTGGGTGTTTATTGATATGCTTGACATCCTAAAGGATTTTGGTATAGATGTATTTGAACTGATGAAAGAACAGCAAGAAGAAATAAAGAAATAAGCGTGTGGCTGCATTAAAAGAGAGACTAATTCGTTACGAAGATTTGATGCCATGTAAGGCGGCATTTATCGATGCCAAAACTCCAGGGAGCCACTTGAAAGACAATTATAGCATCATAGGCAGTGGCGTCTCCGAGAGTACTCACCAGAAAGTCAACCTCTCAGAAAAACACGGGTTTTGTATTGGAGCGGCAGGTCAGCCACCCCGGATCAAGAATTCACCGCATTCACATTACACAGCCGAAGTGTTCATGGTGTACAGTAGCAGCTGGAGATTTTACTGGAACAATGACGAAAAATCAGATGTCATCCTCACACCTGGCGATATAATTTCACTCCCGACCAATATGTTCCGTGGTTTTGAAAATGTTGGCGATGAGTATGGAATGATCTTTTCCATACTGGGCCACGATGATGCCGGAGGAGGCGTGCAATGGTTGCCAAGGGTTATTCAGGAGGCCCAAGGTCATGGACTAATTCTAATGGGAGATGGTAAGTTGGTGGATACCACAATTGGCGAAACGGTGCCCGAAGGGCTCAATCCCATGGCACCTCTCACCACCGAGGAACTCGAGACATTTGACCAATATTCAATGAATCAAATGATGCAGTATGTGGGTAAAGTCGGCACCTACAAAGCATCTTCTTATGCTGGCTTTCCTAACCAAACCACTGAAACACTGCGCTGGATTGACATCATTGGCCCTTCAGATTCTGATGGGCATTCATTTCAAGTGAAACCAGGGGATCACAATGGAGACCAGTTTAATGTATATGGCCTACAGTCAGATTCCACTGGGGATACGGGTAGTTACAGCAGGGAAGAAGTGGAGGTTATGCTGGTGCATCGGGGACAATTTAAGATCACTTGTATGCATGGGGGAGAAACGATAGAGGAGACACTCAAAGATGGAGACATTATTTCCTTTCCGAAAGGCTCGAAGAGGCGTATTGAAGCCGTGACATTTGGCTTTGCCTATTTGGTGGTGGGCGGAGATTATCCTGAACCACCAACTCAATATTGATATGAAAAATCCAAGAATCATAACATTGGTTATGTTGACATTGTGGGTGGCATGTGAAGCACCAAAGTCTACGGTTTCGGAAGCATCCGAAACCCAGGCACCTCTTTCGATTCCCGGACTTAGGGCAAGAGACTATGAATCTACGCTAACTTTCGAAAAGGAAGTCATGGGTGATTCGGTCGTTTCTGGTGATTTGTATTCCTATTATTCTGACAGCCTCAAAATTTACGCTTTGGTTAATACTCCAAGCTCGGAGAAACCCGAAGATGGCTATCCAGTAGTAATTTTTGGACATGGATTTCATCCGGAACCTAAGAAGTATGGCGTCAGCACCTCTTTGGGAGTAGATTGGAGGCCCGGGGATTATTATCGCGGTGTTCCGGAATCCTATGCCAGGGCGGGGTATCTGACAGTTACGCCAGATTATCGGGGACACAATGTCTCAGATGGATTTCAATTCACCCAAAGCCCCTTTTACAGCAATTATTATACGATCGATGTTTTGCATTTAATCAAGGCTCTTTCGACTCTGGAAAATATTAATTCAGCAAAGATTTACTACGTGTGCCACTCTTTGGGGGGAGACGTAGGACTCAGGGCATTACTCGTCACTAACAAGATCAAGGCGGCCAGCCTATGGTCGTCTGTGCTGGGCGATATTTGGCAGCAATCATTATTCTATGGAAGATTACAGGAAGATAACCCTGGATATGTAGACAATCAGCAAATGAAGCAATTTAGCAGTTGGTATACCGATGGTGCAAAGAACCTTCCATACCCTTATGATATCGAAAGCGGTGATCCGTCATCTTTTCTTGAGGAATTGAAAACTCCGGTGATTGTGCAGCATGCCCTGGGTGATAGAAGTGTGCCGTACTTGTGGTCAGAAGGATTCGTAACTAAACTCTATCAGCTAGGAAAAAAATTTGAATTATACGCTTATGAAGGTAATGATCACCTGTTTAAAGGTTCGGTAAGAGCAGAAGCTGTGGAGCGGGACATTACATTTTTTAAAAAATACTAACCACAAAATCTTAATAACTAAAATGGCAATCAAGTACATAAAAAAAGGAAAAGCAGAAGACCAATCAGCAGAAGATCAGGCAAAAACAAGACAGATTGTTGAAGGGATTTTAGATGATGTGAAATCCCGAGGCGATGAAGCGGTAAAGGAATTGTCCGAGAAATTCGACAAATGGAACCCAGAGTCATTTAGACTTAGCAGGCAGCAAGTAGAGGAAATCGTTTCTTCGGTGTCTGAAAAGACCATTGAAGACATCAAATGGGCCCAGACACAAGTCAGGAGGTTTTCCCAGATTCAGAAATCCGCGCTCAGAGACATTGAAATTGAAACAATTCCCGGTGTAGTATTGGGACATAAAAATATACCGGTAAATAGCGCAGGATGTTATATCCCCGGTGGGAGATACCCAATGGTTGCTTCAGCCCATATGAGTGTGTTGACTGCTAAAGTAGCCGGCGTAAAACGGGTGGTAGCCTGTACACCTCCGGATCCAAAGAGTGGCATACCTCCGGCAGAAACCGTAGCAGCAATGCACCTTGGAGGTGCAGATGAAATATATATCTTAGGTGGTGTTCAGGCCATGGCTGCCATGGCTTTCGGCTGTGTAGGTATGGAGCCTGTGGACATGATCGTCGGACCAGGTAATCATTTTGTAGCAGAAGCCAAACGACAACTTTTCGGACAGGTCGGAATTGACCTACTGGCAGGGCCAACGGAAACATTGGTCATAGCAGATGATACTATTGATGTGGAGATGGTAGTGACGGATTTGCTAGGTCAGGCTGAGCATGGCCCTAATTCACCTGCCGTACTTCTGACCATTAGTGAAGTGCTTGCAAATGCTGTAGAAGACGAAGTAGAAAGACAACTAAAAATATTGCCTACCGCTGAGATAGCGGGACTAGCCTGGAAAGATTATGGCGAGATCATATTGGTAGATAGTTACGAAGAAATGGTAGAAGTGGCCAATGATATTGCGAGCGAACATGTTCAGATCAATACCAAAGATCCACAGTATTTCCTTGATAACATGAATAATTATGGAGCATTGTTTTTGGGCAACAGAACCAATGTGGCTTATGGTGATAAGGCCATTGGAACAAACCACACCTTGCCAACTAAGAAAGCTGGACGATACACAGGAGGATTGTGGGTTGGTAAGTTCATCAAGACCTGCACGTATCAAAAAGTCATTACAGATAAAGCGAGTGCCTTGGTTGGCAGCTATTGCTCCAGACTATGTGAAATCGAAGGATTTGCAGGACACAAAGCGCAGGCGGATCTACGGGTAAGCCGTTACGGTAAATGAAGACATCAATATAAACCATAAACCAAGTTAGCAATGCAATGGGTAATTTAGGATTATTTAATTGGGGGATCATTATAGGGTATTTATTGGCAAACCTCCTTCTTGGATTTGTTTTGTCCAAAAGGGTGTCAACCGCAGAGGATTTCTACCTGGGGCGAAGGACTACTCCCTGGTGGGCGATTGGTATTTCCGTTCTAGCGACCTATGTGAGCGCCATGACTTTTTTGGGAGGCCCGGCCTGGTCATATGGTTCGGGCCTATCAGTAATTGCCATTCACTTGAACTATCCTTTGGTAATTATTGTAGTGATCGCGCTTTTCGTACCCTTTTTCATGCAGACAGGCCTGGTGTCCATTTATGAATACCAGGAAAAACGTTTTGGTAAGTTATCGAGAAGTGTTATTGCAATTATCTTCTTGATCACTCAATTGCTTTCTTCTGCCACTGTGTTAGTTGCTTCGGCTTTTGTTATTTCATATATCACAGGGATCGCAGTGATTCCGAGCATCGTCATTGTGACGGTAGTTACTCTCATCTATACCTCCCTGGGAGGAATGACCGCTGTGATCTGGACGGATGTGTTACAGTCAGCCATATTTCTGATCGGAGGATTTATCGTCCTTTTTGTGCTGTTGGGAGAGATGCCGAGTTCATTGGGGGAAACCTTGTCCTCTCTCAAACTGAAGGGAAAGATCAATCCTATTGATACCAACTTTGACTGGGCCTTGGATACCACGATTTGGACAGGGGTGGTTGCTATGACAATCTATCACGTTACGGTGTATGGTGCCAATCAGATGATGATGCAGCGTACATTGGGAGCTAAAAACATTGGGGATGCCAAGAAGTCGCTAGCCCTGATGGGCTTTGCTGCGTTTTTCATTTATTTCCTCTTTCTATTCATTGGTATCTTATTTTTTGAATATTACCAGGGAAAGGAGTTTGAGAATATCAACAACATCACGCTTGTATTTGCATCCGAGAAAGCTTTTCCCGGTTTTATCGGCCTAATCGCGGCGGCAGTGCTGGCAGCAAGCATGTCCAGTCTATCTTCTGCACTCAATTCCTTTTCAACAATTTCCACTCAAGGATTTTACCAGAAGTATTTCAGGCCTAATGAAAGCGAGGGGCATTATCTGCGAGTAGCACGAATATCTACAATTTTTTGGGCCATGCTGATTGTTGTCCCAGCAATCGTTTTTGCCGGAAATACAGATAGTGTGCTCAGGCTCCTAACCAAAGTAGGATCGTATTTCGTCGGGGCAAAATTGGCCATGTACGGGCTTGGATTTTATTCAAAACACACCACAGAAAGAGGTTTGTTGATTGGAGTAGTAGCTGGATTTCTTTGCTTGGCTTATGTATCCATTTATACGGAAATTGCCTGGCCGTGGTATGCCGTCATAGGAGCCGGGGTGAACGTTGTCGTTTCGTTATTGGCCAGCTTATTACTCGATGGATTCCAGAAAGAATGGTCCCTCTACTCTGTTCCCGGCCAGAAGGCAAAGTTCAAAGCTGAAGGTCTTCCTGAGAAAGAAAATGGCTGGTTTGTGATCCCGGGTAAACTGGATAAAGTGTCCTATGTGCTAATGGGTTTCTTTGTTTTTACTATTGTATTCCTACTACTACTCACTTCATTATCATGAAGCCCGAATTGTTTATTCATAAAAAAGGGACCATCCTTGGAGAGGGGCCGGTATGGGATCATAGAAATAACACATTTTGGTGGGTGGATATTCCGAATGGATTGATTCATCGACGAGACTGGAATGCTGATGAAGATAAGGTTTTTGATATTGGTCAGATGGTAGGAGCTGCTATTCCTTGTCAAAATGGCGATCGGCTCATTCTGGCGATGCTGCATGGATTTGCCTTCTTTGATCCTAATACCGGTAACCTTGAGCAGATTCTCGACCCTGAGGCTGATAAACCTAGTAATAGATTTAATGATGGTAAATGTGATCCATATGGCAGGTTATGGGCCGGTACCATGTGCATTGATCCTCCGCGAGATCCAGCAGGTAGTTTGTACTGTTTAGACAACGATCTCAACCTGAAAACCAAAATGACCGGTGTTCGGGTTTCGAATGGATTGGCGTGGAATAAAGCATCAGATCGAATGTTCTATATCGACACTAGAAATAATCACATCATGTCTTTTAACTATGATTTGGAAAGTGGAGAAATCAAGCAGACCGATGATCTGTTGAAGTTTGACGCACTGCTTCCTGATGGTATGACCATTGACGAGGACGATAATCTATGGGTAGCCTTTTACTCCGGAAAGAGAGTCTGCTGTTTTGATTCAAAGAATGGAGCAAAACTAGAGCAAGTAGAAATGCCCGTTTCAAACCCCACATCCTGCACCTTTGGGGGACAAGACTTGGACACACTCCTAGTAACAACCGGAAATCATCCGGAAGAAGATCGAGCGGGGGCAGTCTTTGCCTTTAATCCTGGAGTAAGAGGAGTACCAACCAATTTTTTCAATCATGGATAAAGTTGCCTTGGTTACAGGTGGGAGCGGTGGAATAGGATCCGAACTGTGTCGTCAGTTTGCAAGAAGTGGGTATGCGGTCATTGTCAATTACAATTCCAATGAAACCAAGGCCAAAAAAGTGCTTTCTGAATTGCGCGGATCCAGCCATTCAATGTACGGGGGATCCATTACGTCTTCGGATGATCTTACGGAAATGGCTGAGTTTGTTAGTAAGAAGTACGGAAAGCTCGATGTACTGGTCAATAACTCAGGAGTGACTCAACCGGTACCTCACAATGACCTTGAAGGGCTCAATGATGAATTATTTGATCATATCCTGTCAGTCAATGTGCGCGGGACCTTTGCTACCATTCGGGCTTTTCATCCACTACTGCATAAAGGAACCCATTCCATAGTGGTAAACATTTCATCCATTGCAGCCAGAACAGGTGTAGGAAGCAATGTAGCCTATTGCGCCTCAAAAGCGGCCGTTGATTCCATCACCCGTTCATTGGGTCGTGCCCTGGCTCCTGAAATCCGAGTTGTTTCCCTCTCTCCTGGCTGGGTCATGGGTGAATATGCGGCCAATTTCCCACCAGAGTACATCCAGGCCCAAAGAGATAAGACACCACTCGCCAGAATCGCTGAACCTGGTGATGTTGGCAGAGCCATTATCGCAGTTGTTGAAAGCCTGACTTTCACTACAGGTTGTGTAATACCTGTGGACGGAGGGCGTCCATTGCTATAAATAAATTGAGACATTATGAAAACAGATCTAAATCAGGAAAACAAGAAGTTAGTTTGGTCATTTTGGAAGAGCCTGGAAGAGGCTTCGCCAGATAGCCTTGCATCCGTTGCAGAAAAGAGCGTATCTCCAAATTGTAAATGGTTTGGTTTCGACCCTGTAAACCAACTCCAAGGTATCGATGAATTCATCGATGATTTTTGGTTACCATTGAAAGCGTCCTTCCCTGACTTAAGACGCGACACCCACCTATTCATGGGAGGTGAATCGAATGGCAGAATCGATGGTAACATAGACCTGGACAATACTATGTGGGTAAGTGCTACAGGCTATTTCTATGCCACTTTTGAGAAGGATTACCTAAATATACCCGCTACCGGTAGTAAGGTGAACATTCGTTGGGGTGAGTTTTGCAAAATGAAAGAGGGTAAAATCTCTGAAGCCTATTTTTTGCTGGATTTGATTGACCTGATTCAGCAGGCAGGTTTTGAAGTGCTGCCACCCAGTAAGGGAAAAGACGGGCTTTATCCTCCTCCGGCTGCTAACGATGGCGTCATGTTAACTCAACAAGATGAAGGAATCTCCGCACATAGCTTGGAGCATATTCGAAAATTCATTTTTGAGGGCCTAAACGTTTTTGATCAGGAAGATTTAAAAAGTATGGGAATGGCAGGGTTTTTTCACCCTAAACTAAAGTGGTACGGGCCCGGAGGTATTGGGGCGTGTTTGAACTTTAAAGAGTTTGAGGACTTCCACCAAAAGCCCTGGTTAAAAGCCTTTCCCGACCGATCTGTACAAAATTTGGACGCATTGATCGCCGAAGGAAACTATAGCGGCGGGTCTGGGTGGGCCGGTGTGAAAGCTACGCATACCGGGCCATATCTGGACTGTGTTGCTACTGGAAGATCAATCTCCATTAATGGTCTGGATTGGTGGAAACGAGATGGAGAAGTTTATGTTGAAAATTGGGTATTTGTAGATATGATACACCTTTTTCGTCAATTTGGGATAGATCTGCTCGAGAAGCTTCAGCATATGCAGCATAATAGAGTGAAATGTTGAAATATCAAACCTTATAACTGTTAAGTGAAAATAATTTATTTCATTGATCTGTTTGGCACTTTTGTATTCACAATTAGTGGTATAATTGCCAGAATAGCCAAAAAGTTTGACATTTTCGGAGCAGGTATCTCCGGATTGTTCTCAGCAATAGGTTTCGGTTTGCCAAAAGATGTTTTAATAGGTTAGTCCCCCATTAGTTTATGAAATTTTGACCCATGTCAGACTACCAACAGGCAAAAAGCACAATAAGAAAACTATACCAGGACTTTGATACAGCACCCGACGCTGATCTGATCAAAGTGTTAACAAACTATGTTTCGCCAGAGTATCATTGGCGGGGAATGCATCCTTTTGATGAAATCCATGGAGCGGAAAATGTAATTGATACTTTTTGGAGGCCTCTCAAAGAATCTTTCGCATCGCTAAATAGGAGGGAGGATATCTTTTTTGCCGGCTATCATCACAACGATCCGAATGAGTCGGTTTGGGTGGTTAGCATGGGAAATTTTATGGGTCTTTTTGATAAACCCTGGCTCGGAATACGCCCTACGAATCGGATTATAATGATCCGGTACGCTGAATTTCATCGGGTTGAGAGTAAAACTATCTTAGAGACTGCACTATTCATCGACATACTCAGCGTAATTCAACAGGCTGGTCAGTACCCCCTCGGGCCTATGACAGGGGTACATTTTGTTTATCCCGGTCCGAAAACTCATGATGGGATTTTGCTGAATAGTCAGGATTCTGAAGAAGGAGCAAAAACGATTGCTTTAGTCAACAAAATGGTAGACGACTTAAGCGAATTAAACAGAACCGGAGAGGATAGATGTCCTCCTGAATATCTGGCAAGAACCTGGAACGAGGACATGATTTGGTATGGACCCTGTGGAATTGGTGCCAGTTTTACCATCGAACGATATCAGCAGCAGCACCAATATCCGTTCAGAGAAAACCTCACTGATAAAGTTTTCAATGGTCATATAGCGAGAGTATCTGAAGGTAAATACTGTGGGTTCTTCGGTTGGCCCAATCTGAACAACCGAAACATGGGCGGTTTTATGAATCTTCCCGCAAGCGATGTGCACGCACCCATGCGTGTGACGGATATTTACCGGAGAGAAGGCGACAAACTTGCTGAAAATTGGGTGTTCATTGATATGCTGCATTACCTGAATGCACAGGGACTTAATGTGTTGGATCAAATAAAAAATTGAAGCCATGACCAAAGAACACTACTAGAGCAACGAGGGATCTTGAAAGATCCGGAAGCCAAAGTGAATGTACATCTCGTGAAAATGGAATTTACTTTTAATTAATCAGAAGCACGGATTTTGCAGGATTTAGGGATGACACGGATTTGTTTCCCTCCGTGAAGCTTGTTAATGTCACCATCGGGGAATGGGAGAAAATCCCTCACCTTGAGGCGAAGATTTTAGTATTCTCGATATTTCGTTATGCAAAACGATCGAAAAGGTCACATACGCTATTTGACCTAAAATATCATTTAGTATGGATCATGAAATATAGTAAGAAAGTTCTTGTGGGAGCGGTTGCCGAGCGTAGCAGAGAACTCATTAGAGAGATTTGTAAAGTGAATGAAATAGAAATTTTGAAAGGTCATGTTTCACAAGATCATGTACATCTTTTCGTACTGGTACCTGCTAAACTGTCGGTAAGCAAGCTTTGCAGTATTTGAAAGGGAAAACTTTACAAGAAATGCTATTTGAGTTCAAACATTTATAGCGACAGTTTTGGGATAAGCATCTTTGGGCTAGAAGATATTTGCAGTAAGCAGCGGTAATGTTACGGATGAAGTAGTTATGAAGTATATCCAAAACCAAGACATTGAAGATAAAGATGATAACTTTGATATAAGCGCCTGACTTTAGCCGTCCTTAGGCGGAACTAAATTTACCTGCTTTTAGCCGGTTAGTTATTTAATCAGAAACACGGATTTTGTAGGATGAAAGGATTGCATGGATGAGTGAAAAGCTAAAGCATAAAGAGATCACGGAGAAGATCATTGGAGCTTCATTTGAGGTCCATTCTTTCCTGGGCAATGGTTTTCAGGAGGTGATCTATCAGCGTGCATTAGCTTGGGAGATGCGGCAAAAAACCTGGAATTTGAACGTGAAATAGAGCTGGAAATCTATTATAAGGACCTGCCAGAACCTATCGGTACAAGGCGCGCTGATTTTGTGGTAGAGTCAAAGGTACTGGTAGAGCTTAAAGCTATTACCCAAATTGGATGATATTCACTTGGCTCAGGTACTCAACTACCTGAAAGTTTACAAACTTGAAGTCGGGTTGTTGATCAACTTTGGAAGTAAATCACTTACTTTTAGACGTTTGGTCTTGTAAAGCAGTCAGAAACACGGATGAAAGGATTACACGGATGAGTGAAAAGCTAAACTATAAGGGACTACAGAAAAGGTTATTGGGTATTTACTCGAGTATTATTTAGGAAACACCTTTCTAGAAATAGGATGCAAACGTGAAGGAGTTAGACCTGACGGCTTAGCCCGAAAAATTCGGGTGTTATTCATTGAGATGAGGTAAAACATTGAATATGAGGTAATTGATTTCGAATAGGATGCCAAAATCTTTCCCCAAATTTGAGGAATCAAAAATCATTCAGTATGAATATTAAACTACTGTAAATCAATTACTTGAATTAACTTGCCACTATTTGTGGTGAATAATGCAGTCATCCAAAAAAAGGGTTTTTCCCTAAAACAAAATACATTGATAAGTTTGAGTTATCGTGCAGTAGAGGCCGTTTTTAACACGGTTAGGTAAATAACCTTGATGCAGTCAGGCTCTGGCT
>JBCDKO010000054.1:0-22658 GCA_038746525.1 Bacteroidota bacterium | reverse complement strand
CCTTTGAAAAACCCGCCTTTTGGCCCAACTCTTCGTTACTCAAAATTTCAAAAGCCTCATTTACGACCAGTAAACTACGTTTTTGAAATTCTGAAAGCCTCGATTTGAGCCAAAAATCCAGTTTTGCAAAGGATTCTAAAATGTCAATCAAAAAATCTATTCAATCATCTTCGCCATTTTTGAAGAAAAAAATGAAACCTAACAAAATATGTAGGATTATTGAGGTAGGCTCTTAATAAAATAGCTCTTGCAAGTTGCAAACAAAGAAAATGGATCATTTAGATAAATAAGCACTACAAATCAGCAGATTTCTAAATCCAAATGTGCTCACGTGCATGCTAAACTCTATTTTCCATATTTATTAAGTGCCTACTTCAGTAGGATTATGTTGCACTTTACATGTGAATAGGTCTATTCTCAGTTGCTGCTAATGCAGCTTCCTTGAATGCTTCCATATAGGTTGGATGAGCATGAGACATTCTAGCGATATCCTCTGCAGAAGCGCGATATTCCATTGCTGTCACCCCTGCCGCAATCATATCAGCAGCACGAGCTCCACATATATGTACTCCTAATACTTCATCTGTTTCTTTATCTGCTAGAATTTTTACCAATCCCTCTGTATCCATACTTGCTCTTGCCCTACCTAATGCCTTATAAGGAAATTTACCTACTTTAAAAACTTTACCCTGCTCTTTGAGCTGTTCTTCAGAAAATCCTACAGAAGCAACCTCTGGCCAAGTGTAAACCACTCCAGGAATGAGGTTATAATTAATATGAGGTTTTTGGCCTGCAATGGTTTCTGCTACAAAAACTCCTTCTTCTTCCGCTTTATGAGCTAACATAGCGCCTTTAACTACATCACCAATCGCATAAATATGGTCTATATTGGTTTGAAGATGATCGTTCACTTCTACTCTTCCCCGATCATCCATTTTAACCCCTACATTTTCTAAACCAAGTCCATTAGTATAGGGTCTTCTTCCAATAGATACGAGACAATAATCACCTTTTAACTCAATCACATCCCCATTCTTGCTCTCTGCTTTCACCGTTACATTTTTGCCAGATCGATTTACTTCCGTGACTTTGTGACCAAGGTAAAATTGGAAACTTAAACCTTTCAGTGATTTTTGAAGCTCCTTTCCCATAGTAGCATCCATACCTGGAATAATACGATCCAAAAACTCTACAACAGTGACCTTTGCTCCTAGTCTTCCATAAACAGAACCCAATTCCATTCCAATGACACCTCCACCAATAATGATAAGGTTTTTGGGGACTTCGTGAAGCTCAAGTGCTTCAGTACTAGTAATAACTCGCTCTTTATCTAGCTTAATAAAAGGGAGGTTGGCTGGTTTTGAACCAGTAGCTATAATAATTTTCTCAGCGGTAATTACTACAGGGTTTTTTCCTTCAACTTGGATGGTATTCTTATCTAGAAACGAGCCCAATCCATGTAATACCTCAATTTTATTTTTTTTCATCAGGAAATCCACCCCATCCACATTTTGCTTAACTACATCAGCTTTTCGGCCGATCATCTGCTTGAGATTGACCTTGGGCTCATTGATATCGATCCCATGTTCTTTAAAGGTATGTTCCGCAGCGTGAAAGTGCTCAGAAGAATCTAATAAGGCTTTAGAGGGAATACATCCGACATTTAAGCAAGTTCCTCCAAGGGTATCATACTTTTCAATAATAGCAGTTTTCATACCTAGTTGAGCACAACGAATTGCAGCTACATAACCGCCCGGTCCAGATCCAATAACAACTACTTGATAATCCATTTATTTAGAAATTAATTTTTTTAAAGCTAGATCTTCTCATTTAAGAGACTATTCTGGAATTTTTTTTGCGTCAGAATACTCATTTCTCTGATCATATTCTTTCATGGACAACTGTATTCATTTTATCCAAATATTAACCACCATAAAATTGTGCATATCTGAAGATTACACTCCCAAATACTAGACACCGAGTAGTAAACGTGATGGATCTTCCAACAACTGCTTTACGCGAACAAGAAAACTCACAGATTCTCTTCCATCGATGATCCTGTGATCATACGATAGTGCTACATACATCATTGGTTTCACAACAATCTCTCCGTTCTCCACCATAGGTCTTTCTACAATGTTATGCATACCTAAAATTGCTGATTGAGGTGCATTTATGATGGGTGTAGACATCATTGAACCAAAAATCCCCCCATTGGTAATGGTAAATGTTCCCCCTTGCATCTCTTCAATACTCAACTTGCCGTCTCGGGCTTTCGTAGCAAGCCTTACAACTTCTTTTTCTATTTGCTGAAAGCTTAACGATTCTGCATTCCGAATTACAGGGACAACTAATCCTTTCGGCGTAGACACTGCAATAGAAACGTCACAAAACTCACTGTAGACTATCTCATCCCCGTCAATCTGGCCATTAACTGCCGGCCATTCCTTGAGCGCAACACAGCAGGCCTTTGTAAAGAAGCTCATAAATCCTAAACCAACTTCATATTTTTCCTTGAATTGCTCTTTGTATTTCTTTCTTAAATCCATGATCGGCTGCATGTTTACCTCGTTGAACGTAGTAAGCATTGCCGTCTCATTTTTAACGGATACAAGTCTTCTTGAGACCGTCTTTCTCAATGAAGACATCTTCTCTCGTTTTTGATCCCTCATTGTCCCGGATTTAATTTCAGGTGTCTGGAATTGAGGAGTTGGTGATGGCTTTACAGGGGGTCTTTCTATTACTTTCTGTGCTTTTAAAGCGTCATCCTTAGTAATTCTACCGTCTTTACCGGTCCCGATTACACCAGAAGATATACCTTTTTCATCCAGAATCTTCCTTGCGGCAGGTGATGCATAACCTGTGGCGTATGTCCCATTACTAGAAGAAGGAGCTGGAAGGGCAGTAGAATGTGGAACGGTAGATGTGGATGAAGAAGCACTTTTTCCTTCTGTTACCTCGATCTTACAAATCAGTGCTCCGATCTCCAATGTATCTCCTTCCTGAGCAATAACTTCTAGTTTTCCTTGGGCTTCCGCAGTAAGGTCAAATGTTGCTTTATCGGATTCAATTTCAGCAACTACCTCATCCAGTTCAACAAAATCTCCAGTGTTTTTTGACCAATTGGAGATAGTTACCTCGGTAATAGATTCACCAACTGCGGGAACCTTCATTTCGATTACTTCCTTAGTTGATACCTGTTCATTGGTGCTTGCTTCAGCCACTTCAATAGGTGTCTCCTCAACTGGCTTACCCACTCCGGTGCCTACACTATCATCTATTTCACAAAGTACTGCACCAATCTCAAGCGTATCCCCTTCTTGTGCTTTAATAGCTAGCTTGCCTTCGACTTCTGCCGTTACTTCAAAGGTTGCTTTATCGGATTCCAATTCACAAACTACCTCGTCCATTTCCACGATATCTCCGTCTTGCTTAGACCACGATGCTACGGTTACCTCGGTAATGGATTCACCGACCGCAGGTACTTTCATTTGAAGGCTCATTGTATTGTATTTATGTTAGTGTTTTAGGTTTTTGACTTTAAGATTCAAATGCTCTCGTAACGAGCTCGGTTTGTTCTTCTTTATGAATTTTGGCGAATCCGGTTGCGGGTGAAGCACTAACTTTCCTCGCGATTACTTCAAAATCCAAATCAATGCTTGTCTTAATGAAGCTCCAGGCACCCATATTTCTTGGTTCTTCTTGTACCCACAATAATTTAGGATTGTTGTATTTTTCAAGAATAGCTTCCACCTGCTTTCCTGGCCAAGGATAAATCTGCTCAACGCGAACAATTGCGATGTCTTTTGACTTTTTTTTCTTTTGTTCTTCCAATAAATCGAAATACACTTTACCAGAACAAAACAGAACCTTCTTCACATTCTTATTCGTAACATAAGTATCGCCTATTACTTCTTGAAAGCGTCCGGAAGTGAAAACCTTTAATGGAGAAACAACGCCTGGGTGCCGAAGTAAAGATTTTGGAGAGAAGACCACCGCTGGCTTTCTGAATTCCCAGTTTATCTGTCTTCTCATTAAGTGAAAGATATTGGCAGATGTCGTAAGGTTGGCTACTACAATATTTTCGTTGGCACACATTTGCAGAAAGCGCTCCATCCTGGCACTGGAGTGTTCAGGTCCCTGTCCTTCATACCCATGAGGGAGGAGCATAACTAGTCCATTCATTCTTTGCCATTTACTCTCCGCACTGGTAATAAACTGATCAATCATAATCTGAGCGCCATTAGCAAAATCTCCAAACTGAGCTTCCCAAACAACAAGTGCATTGGGATTAGCCATAGCGTATCCATATTCGAACCCTAGTATTCCGTACTCAGAAAGTAATGAATTGTATATTCGTAAGGGTTGCTGATCTTCTTGAATTTGATTTAGACCACAGTAAGGTTGATTTGAATTTGAATCAAAAAAATAAGCATGCCTGTGAGAGAAAGTACCTCGCTTTATGTCTTGTCCAGACATTCGAACTATTTTACCTTCCGCAAGCAAAGATCCGTAGGCAAGAAGCTCAGCGTCTGCCCAGCTTAGTTCTTTTTTCTCAAAGAAACTAGCTTTCCGATCTTTGAGAAGTTTATCAATTTGACGTAATGGTTTAAAGCCATTGGGAATAGTGGCGATTGCATGAGCTATTTTCTCTATAGTTTCCTCAGAAATACTCGTATCAGGGGATTTGTCAAAATCTTCTTCTGTTGATCTTCTGAGGTGATTCCACTCTTCTTCTATTTTTTGTGGTATGTATGGAAGGGGATTTTCTTTAATTTGATTGAGCCTTTTTTGGAGCCGATCTTTAAAATCCTTGTCAATTTTTTTGACCTCAGACTCGTCCAAGTCACCACGTTCTTTTAATAACTTAACATAAATCTCTCTTGGATTAGGATGTTTCGCAATTGCATTATATAGTTTCGGTTGGGTGAATTTTGGTTCATCACTTTCATTATGTCCATGCCTTCTATAACAAAGCATATCTATGAAAATATCTTTGTTAAATTTTTGACGATATTCTACTGCTAATTTAGCGCTAAAAAATACAGCTTCTGCGTCATCTCCATTGACGTGAAGGATTGGCGCATCGATAATTTTTGCTAAATCCGTACAGTAGATACTGGATCGTGCATCTTGAAAGTCGGTAGTAAAACCCACCTGGTTGTTAATAACGAAATGAATGGTACCACCGGTTTTATAACCTTCTAACAGTGACATTTGAACACATTCATATACGATACCTTGCCCAGCTACCGCAGCATCTCCATGTATAAGTATCGGGATAGCCTTACTCATATCTCCTCGATATTCGTCGTCTATTTGCGCACGGGTATAACCTAATACCACCGGATCTACTGCTTCTAGATGAGAAGGGTTTGGAGCAAGTTTTACGTACATCTTTTTCCCTGCATTCGTATGAAGATAAGAAGAATAACCTAGGTGATATTTTACGTCCCCATCACCCATGGTGAGGTCTACTTCCTGATTACCTTCAAATTCACTGAAAATCTCTTCGTACGTTTTGCCCATAATGTTAGCCAAAACATTTAGCCTGCCTCTGTGAGCCATCCCGATCATTACTTCCTCTGCATCTAATTCAGCTGCCTTATTAATTACCATATCAAGAGCGGGAATCATGTTTTCTCCACCTTCCAGTGAGAAGCGCTTCTGACCTAGAAATTTCGTGTGCAAGAAATTCTCAAAAACTACTGCTTCATTAAGTTTAGAGAGAATGCGATGCTTTTCTTCTCTTGAGGGATGAATATTTTCTCCTTCGCTTTCGACTTTTTCCTTAAACCATTCATGAATTTCTGAATCTCTGACGTGACTGTATTCAAATCCAATATGCCTTGAGTAAACTTTTTTTAGTTTCTCTAAGATTTTTCTTAAAGGTGCTTTTCCCAGGCCAATTTCATCACCAACTTCAAAGGATACATCCAAGTCTTTCTCGGAGAGACCAAAATCTTTAAGATCTAATTTGGTAATGTGAAAACGACGTTCTCTTACCGGATTTGTGTTTGCCACTAAATGAGCCCAAGATCTGTAGTTATATATAAGATTCCGAACTGCAGTCTCCCGTGGAGTAGTTATCATATGACCATTGCTGTTCGAGGACCCATATTTTTCCTGAGCAAATTCGAATCCATCAAAAAATTTCTTCCAGGACTCATCAATGCTTTGACGATCCTTTTGATAGGCCTTGAAAAGTTCATCTAGATAGTGGCCATGAGCGTTGGCTATATAGGAATATTTATCCATGATTTTTGAGTTGCACAACAAAATTAGGTTGAATAACGCTTCTTTAAAAATCGCTAAAACGATTTAGCAAATGAATACTTAACCCGATCCAATTTATTCGCTCTACTTCGTTTGTTGATGTTTATTCATTTACTAAGCGAGAAGTTCTTTTGGATCGATTATTACAAAGAGACCGCTCTTGGAGATACTGGTTAGTTTCTACACTGTATCAATAGGATCTTGATTTAATAATTTTCGTAAAGCTTAGTTTATCTTCTTCTTTGATTATTAGGATATATACTCCAGCATGAAGTCCTTCTAATGTTAATTCCATGTCCGTGCCTTTTTCTTCTTGAATTACTTGTCTTCCTAACATATCAATTAAAGTCAATTTTACGGTATTCTTAGTCTTAACATGTAATATATTTTCTACGGGATTAGGGTAAATATTCCATCCATTCTCTTCATCTAACCTTAGTGGATCACCGGCTACAGAGACAGTTACAATCCAATCTTGAGTAGTAGCATCTTCAGCCGTAACAGTGTAAGTAACAGGATTGATGAAATCTCTAGCTTCTCCACTAGAAGGTGAGATGGTGGCTCCGGGTGACACCACAATGTTAGGAGTTAGTGAGGTCACATCTGTTCCAGCTGTGACTTCTACGGTTACAGTGTGATTTGTTGCATCAATCGTCGTATTTCCTATTTGCTCTGGCAGAGAAAATGATAGGATATCCGTTTCTGTATGCTGCGTTTTTTCCATTGAAAAGGTCGTTGCTATTGTTGCCTGTATTGGCACATAAATGATCAAGGTTTGCGTACCATCAGTATCGTAAATGACCCCTTGTTTTACATTCGTAGATGGCACTCCATTTACCTGAAGCATAGAAGTAGCGTCACCACTCCAGTTTCTAATCACGAAGCATGGATGATAAACAGGGGTTGCTGCTGATCCATTTAGGGTAAATGAGATATTTGAACCACTTTTTGTAAAATTATATTCTCTTTGATCTATATTGTATCCCTGGCTAGTGGCACCGGTCACGTCACTAACTGTAGCTGCATTTCGCCACCCATTCACGGCAGGAATTACAGTTGTAATATTTTGGGTAGTAGTGCTTCCTTGATTGGAAAAACCGTACATCATGGAGTTACCTCCACCTCCGGAGGATAAGGCAAAATGATGTAGTCTGCCATCACCATCCCATGCTTGTCTTCCATCGGATACGATTCTGCTCACAGGCCAGTGATTCCAAGGACCTGCGTATGGAGCAGCAGATCGTGCTGATTGGTTTGTGGCTCCCCAGGGGCCTCCTGTATTTCCCAGCTGGAATGCCTCATATATTTTCCAATTGGACTTAAAATTGGCCATCAGGATTTCATTTTCACCATCAGGTATCCCATTGCTCCAATTTAGGTTAATAGTCGTTCCTTCTAAGTCTGTCACTGAAAGTGCATCATCATTAACGATATCACTATAAATCAACCCCGGAGAAGTAAGCGGTTGCAGGTCAGAAGGAACAACTGTAGATCCATTTGCCCAAAACCTTAAGGTTCTATAGAGCGTGCCATCAGGATAAATAGTATGGTATTCATCAACAAAGTTTCGATCATCACATTGGTCGAAGAATAGATCGGCAACACCATACCTCCAGTGCACGACTACTCTGGCAGGGGTATTCTCCAGAACCCGAACGTGTGAGTACCTGGCTTCTTTGTCAGACATATGTTCCGAAAGACTCAGGTTTCCGGAAGGAGAAGGAGGAAACCCTTGTTCACCACAGAAAATCTCTTCGCTCTGATCAGACATCCACAAATTATTTTCTGTGACCATATTAACCCCATGAGTGGTCCCCCTCCAATATACATAACTGGTTGGTAAATCCTCAAATTTGATTGTTACATCTTCGAATTCACTCACACGCCACATATTATCCCACAAATCATGATAGGATAATCGACGGTGCGTGGCACCAAAATTCATAGCTACTCCCGGCTGACCTGGTAGTGTTCTCAAGTCAATATCCGGATTACCCTTTATAGAGGCATCAGTAAGCCTATTAAAGCTTTGAGTGACCTCACCTTGGACCAACTTAGAATTGTAAATGATAACTTCATCGATCAATCCTTCAAATCCAAATGTGGATGGATATGTATGAGGCTCAAAAACCGGGTCTGTTGGACTATTTTGTTGATTATTCAACCCAATTATGAGGTCTCCGCCCGGCTTTGTGGGTGTGCCTGTTGCAGTAGCGGTAGCACTTTGGACACCATCAATATATATTTCCATTGAGCCACCTCCATATGTGCCAACAATATGAACCCATGTATTTAGAGGTAAAGAATTTGTTGCAGTTGCCTGGGTTCCATCAACATTAAATATAACATGACCACCTTCGTTTACACCTAAATAGTATCCTTCCTGGCCATTGTTTGCGGAATGATGTATAATTGGAGCATTTCCAAAAGGGAAGGCTCCCATTACTACCCACGTATCGATCGTGAAATTGTCACCCAAGGTAGGTGCCTGCGCTGATGGAACGTTTACACTAGAAAAATAGCCATCAAAACCCAAAGCTGTACCTGAGACCCCTTGTTTCCAAAGACTTTTATGCCCATTGATTGTCCCATTTGGGGCCGTAGTATTTCCTTGTGCTTCATCAAAATTCCAATGAACGAGAGGTGTACTAGTAGCTGCTAAAGTAGGGTTACCGGTGATTGCGCCAGGAGGTGTAAATGTCCCGGAGGTGGTCCGAAGATTGGCAATACCGGAGGCTGTCAAATCAAATGTTTGAGTCGTCTTATTATTCGTATCCAGCCATTTATCGATTGATGCGGTACCTGCTTTGTATTCTCTCCGAACTTTACCATCCGTGCTGATATAATAAAGTTCATGAACAACAGCTGTTGGATCTAAATTATTCAAATCCGGGAAGTATCTCCAGTGTACAACGACTTCGGAAGCCGTATTTTGAATGATCCTTGCATATGCGTATCGGCAACGGGCATCAAAATTCCCTTCAGCAGGCCCATCTCCGTTTATGGTAGCCAAATGGCTAACGCGTTCACTGCCTCCGTCGTAAATCCAGTTTGGCCTGAAACTATATTCACGTGAAAACACAAGGTTACCTAAGTCTCCTACTCTTACAATTACGTCTGCATACTCACCTGAAATCTGTTCAGTGTATTCCTCAAAGTTGGTTCTGGTGTAGTAAGCAGCGAGATTGCCATCTTCCTGGTTAGAATTACCACCATTAGAATTACCACCATTATCTGTACCACCGCTAGCGCTATTTGTCACGGTGATTGTCCAGTCTTGTGTGGTTGTTTCGTCTTGTGCTATAACGGTGTATGTAAAAGGATTGGTAAAGTCTTGTGTTACGGCACTTTCAGGAGATATAATTGCTCCAGTCGAAACAGTAATTAGCGGAACAAGAGAGGTTAAATCCCAATCTTCTTCTATACTCACAGAAACTGTGTGGTTCGTTGCATCTATTGTGGCCTCCCCTGTTTGTTGCGATATGGTCATTGCTACAATGTCAGTCGCTGTATTCGCCAGACCTACCGTAACAGTAACTATCCAGTTTTGAACGGTTCCATCCTGGGCTGTAATTATATAAGTTACAGGATTTGTAAAGTCCTGAGCCAAGCCACCATTAGGAGAAATCGTAGCTTCTCTGGAAACAGTGATAGTTGGAATTAGTGAGGTAATATTTGATCCTTGCGCTACCTCCACAGTGACTGTATGATTGGTTGGGTCTATTACCGGATCACCTGTCTGCCCTCCAAACCCAAAAGCCAGGATATCAGTTTCGTTGTTCGGAACAATCGACGTTGCCGAGACCGTCCAGTTCTGCGTAGTTACGCCATCCTGTGCAGTAATGGTATAAGTTACAGGATTAGTAAAATCTTGCGTAGAACCACTGGCCGGTGATAGGGTAGCGCCACTTGAAATTGCAAAGGCTGGATCCAAAGAGGTTAGACCTACCCCCGGTGAAACGGATATGTTTACTGTGTGGTCGGTGGCATCAATATTCATGTTTTCACCTTGCTCGAGATCTACCGAAACAATATCTGTTCCCGTACTTGCATTCGAAACAGCTACATTCCAATATTGAAGCGTCTCTTCATCATTGCCGGTAACAGTGTAGATAACAGGATTAGTGAAGTCTTGAGCAACACCGCTTGCAGGTGATATGCTTGCTCCCGAAGAGACCGAGATGGTAGGAGTAAGAGAGCTGAGATCAGTTCCCGGAGCTACTAAAATATCAATGGAGTGCGTAGTTGTATTAATCGTTGAAGTACCGATCTGGCCCGACAATTCAAATGATAATATATCAGCAGCAACATTGGACCCGGAGGCTGGAGAAATAGTAATTATCGTATTGGCTTCTGCACTGTGCTCGAACCAAACAACGAGATCATCTCCTTCGTAACCAGTTCGTACATCTGCCGGGATGACGCCATCTACTGTTACATCAACCGCTCCTGAGCCCCAGTTATCTATCACTATCGCAGGATTTCTTATAGGATTGGTCGCAGATCCTTGGAGGGAGCAAGTAAAACTATTCCCAGTTGTTTTAGCGACGTTATACGCTCGTTCAGTAATTTCGTAAGTCCCCCCGGTAAATCCACTACTTGTTATAGTCATTGGTGCCGGTATCAACCATGATTTTCCAATTTGTGAAAATTCCGAACCTGCGGTTGCATCTGATATCCATCCTTGCAAATAGACATTAGTCACGAATCCGGGAGTGTTGGTCGCTCGGTTTGCTTGCTGCTTCTCATACTGTTTCCAGTTAACCAAATGACCAAGAGGGACTCCGCATCCTTGTTCGCAAGGATAGCCCCACATGTAAAAGGTGGTACAAGTTTGGTTACCATTTGCTGCTCCGGTGAAGCATTCATAAGGACGCATCTCAGAACTGTCAGGTATTCCTATCACATATGGATTATGGTCTGTATTTAGCATATCCACTGCCATCATGTTTCCGTATCTCAATGACCCGAACCCATTGAGCACATCCCCTAATCCAGGATTTACAGGCTCATAGCCAATATAGGTGCTGTTGTTATTCATATCAGCCAACAATACTGAGGCATTTGGATCTACTGTAGTATTTGGTCGCTTTCCAAAAGGAACGGAAAAGGCTGCTTCCATAAACTCAAATTGATAATCGCCTTCCTCAGGAAGTCTACTGCTATCAAACGCTTTAGCTAAGTGTGCAAAGGCGCTGTAAGCTTTAGCATATCTGGTATGGGAGCCATCAGGATAAATGTAGTATATCTCCTCAGCCCAGTCCCCATAACCCCAGCCTGTTGCCTCCGGATCCGGATGCGAGTCGAGGTATTGCGGACCCCAAGGACTACCACTCCAGTATGATGAGTGGGCTATTCTTCTACTATAAGTATCATCATTTTCGAGATAAATAAGACCCGCAATGTACATAACTTTAATTCGTGCGTTGTTCTCACTTTCTACCCAAACCCGATTGTAAAATTTTTCAGCTTCATCACCGATGGCTTCCCATGAGATCAGAACATCACCGTTTGATCTGTCAGGATCGTACGTTTCAAGATATCCCCAATTCAATCTAACATTTGATGGCTGCCACAAAGCATGGCCCATTCCATCAATAACAAGTCTCGCCTCCGGTACTTTATCAAAAGTGATTTCTGTTCCTCCCCAGTCGTTAGCAGGGATATCTTCAAGTCTTGTGTAGCTACCTTCTGAGGTAGAAAATGTTTGCGCTTGTAGACTCACAAGTTTTACTGACAGTAACATCAAAATGAAAAGGTTATACCTCTGGTTGTTCATTCTATTCGAAAGTTTAATTGTATCATTTGCTATAAGAATCACAACTTCGGGTTTATACCCTACTAAATTTTTTTAGTTTGTTTTCTATTGTCTGACTGTATGGGTATTTGCTCAGATAGAAAATATGGGCATGAAGCAGGTCAACGTCTTTGAACGGAGCAAGGTAGAGGTACTTAATTTTAATAAATCAGAATTTCAGCCTGATGCTTAGGTTTGGTGTAATCCCAATGAGGGCTCTCTCTCTTTCAGAAATAAAAAGCTCATTATTAGCGTCCTCCTCAATCATAAAGGTGCGGCTGTATAAATTTTCTCTATCGAATAAGTTTAAGATTGAAATTCCTACTTCGCCAGAAAAATTGCTTCTTTTTTTAACGTTGAATTTATACCAAGCAGAGAAATCGACACGATGATAGTACGGCAACCTACTGCTATTCCATGATTCGTATTCAATTTCAGGGAAAGTACCCGATTCGCCATTTTCAAGCGTTGCCTGGTCCAAACGTATATAGTTGGTGAAGGGTAATCCTGACTTTAAGGTATAGCCTAGAGAAAACTCAAAGGAGGAGTAATTCAATGTTTGGGAGAATTGTAATTGATGCCGGGTATTGATGCGTGAAGGAAAGCGTTGTTCAAATGCATCCACCTTAGAGTCTTGAAAGGTGTAACTCAACCATGTCCGATAATATTTCCAGCGCTTTTTAATGGTAAGATCAGCTCCTCTGATTCGCTCAGTACCGGAAATAATCGTTTCCTCTTCAGCCGACTGACCCCCAAAATTCCATAACAAAGGAGTAAAAACATCTTTGACATATCCATCTAAATCGACAACCCATCCTGATTTTGAAAGCATAGCCCCTAGCACAAGTTGCTCATTTTTGATCACAGGAATTCCGAATTCACTGTCAGCAGTCAGCCAGTTTTGTTCTATGGTAGTGGAAAAAATAAAATCATCTTCTTTTAATGAACTGATATATTGATGATAGACTCCGAAAGAAGATTTAAGCATGATTCCGGATGAGAGTTTATAATTAAGCCGAAGCTGTCGATCTAATTTATATTTATTAAGAGACGTGTATATATTTTGTCTAAGACCAATTCCAACCTGTAGGCCGAATTTAAATTTCCCAAAGTATCCAGTGAAAAAACCATGTGTGTTTCCTTTAGTCTCAATAGATTGAAAAACATTTTCTTCAAAGAAAAAATCTTCTAAAAAGGTAAAGTCTGATTTTACCCTATTGAACTGATATCCTACATCAAACACATGATTTTCAAAAGGCGAATAGATCAACGAGAAACGTGATTCAATATTTTGCAAGTTATTGATTCGCTCCTGGACGTCATTATTATTTGATTCATCTTCTTCATTTCTGGTATTGATCAGTGCATAATCCATCTCATAGTTTGCATATGAGGTACTTACTTTAATTAAAATTAAATTATTCCACTGGCGGATCCAGGTAACATTAGTTCCTCGATTGTTTACATCGTGTTGTTGTTCCGATTGCAGGAATCTATCGCTATCCTGAGAATCATAATCCAGCTCACTGATAGAATTCAAAAAACTGAAAGAGAAGTCATTTAGCTTGTTTGGTGAGAAATCCAGAGTAAGGTTGAAGTCATGAAAAATCAACTTACTATTATATTGAAAATTGTTTGATATGCTTTGCGCGTTTTCGGTAAGACTTCCCTCAAATAGTTTATCACTAATTGAATTGAAGGTTGGGGTAGCCAGAATATCGTTGAAAGATCTGCGAGCTGCTATCGAAATTTGGCCGGTATACTCCGCAAAAGGAACGCTTGCATACATGTCTCCATGTGTGAGATTCAGATTAGTTTCTAATACGATAGTTTCAGGCTTTCGCGAAGTCATAAGTAATAAGCCTGAGCTGGCACCACCATAATTTACAGGAATATAATTTTTGAAAATATCTACTTTCTCTAATGAGGAAGGAATGAAGGCGGAAATATTTCCGAAATAATGAGCTGAATGGTAAACCGGAATGTTATTCCAATAAATAAATGTGTTGTCTCTGGAGCTACCTCTAACGTTTAGCCCACCTGCTGATTCATCCGCTGATCCTATGCCTGCCAGGATTTGAGCAGAGAGTAGTATATCTCGTTCAGAAAGCCCAGGAAGGATTTCCATATTTTGAGCATTGATGGATATTTTGATAGCTTCATCATCAATGGTTATTCCTTTATTGAGGTACTCCTTCACCACAATCTCCTCTAAGGTGATTGGATTTTTTTTCAATGAGATGGTATTTAGTGAGTCTATTTCTGCTACTGTAAGTTGCTTTTCCTGGTACCCTAGAAATGAAAGTTCCAAAATAGTTTCTCGTGAATTTGGAATGGATATCTCAAAAAATCCCTCTCCATCGGAAACGAACCCCTGGGTAGTTTCATGGATTCTTGCGGTGGCAAAAGGAAGCGTTTCACCGGTTTCTTGATCTTGAAGTTGAAATCGAATAAATAGCTTTGAAGGGGCCGTGATAGCGATGAAACTTTTAGAGAAAATCTTATATGTAAGTTGATGGCCTCCCAATAGTGAATCGAGAAAAGGGATAAGCGGTTGATCTTTTGCTTTGATGTTTACCTTCTTATCACCAATATCCTTTACCGAAAAAGAAAAGTGTATATCATAATCTCGCTCAAGTTCTTTGAATACCTTGAAAAGACTCTTGTCACTTGCAAGGTAGTTAATCAGCAGCCGCTCTTGTGAAGGGAGAGTAATCGAATAAAATAGCAAACCGATTATCAATAGATCACGTACCACCTCCTTAACATCTTTTACGCTAAGTTAAAGAAGTACTGGTCTCTCTTTTAAGAACTGCTTTCAGTTTACAAACACTTTTAAAGTTTTGGATGTACTATCGTATTGGTAATCAACATTTAGTGGCTCAAAAACTAATGCAATGGCTGTTTCAACATCATCATTAGGAAAAGATCCCGTGTATATTAGATCAATGAAAGACCCATTGTACGCTATTTCGATATCAAAAACATAACTCAATTCATCAAGGACATCTGCAAAAGGAGCACTTTCTAATTTAATGATTCCACTTGTCCAGGAAGGGACCTTCTGAAGCGTTGCTTCTTTCAATTCAATTAGATGATCATTCCTGAATTGTGTTATTTGTCCAGGGCTTAATTGCTGCGTTTGCTGAGCGACAGTCACTTCTACCTTTCCGGAATAACAGCCAACTTTTAGTGATTCTTTTCTGCTCTTTACATTGAAACTGGTACCAAGCACAGAAATATTTCCATTGGCAGTTTTGACGGTGAAATGCGCACCTTTTTCTACTTCGAAGAATCCCTCTCCTTCGAATTCCAGTATTCTTTTCTCATCCCAATTCTTCCTGGAATAGGAAAGCTTTGAAGCTACATTCATATGCACCCTGGATCCACTAGGGAGAGTTACTTTTTTCTGTTCAGCGTATGCTGTCTCTACGATAGTATTTGGTGGAAATAGATAAAAAAGGATAGCTATGATTGAGACTGAAGCAGCGACAGAAACCCAATAAGAGGGTTTCATTTGAATAACGCCTCTCTTTTCTTTATGATCATCAATGCGTGATTGGAGGTTATCAAATCCTTTATCTACATCCAATCCAGGAAGTTCTATCTGCTCTACTGCCTTGATAAGGTCTCCAAATTCTTTTCCTTCTGCTGTTTTATCGAAAGCCATCTTCTGCTTATTGGATAATTCTCCGTTAAGCCACTTCGCTAAAAAAGTCTCATCCTCTTTCCAATTCATTAGTGCGTCTTTATTATCATATATAGTTTACTTTCTTTCACCCTACTTTACCATTAGAATCCTCTGCAAAACCCGCCTTTTGGCCCAACTCTTCGTTACTCAAA
Organism: Bacteroidota bacterium; assembly: GCA_038746525.1. Classification (GTDB taxonomy): domain Bacteria; phylum Bacteroidota; class Bacteroidia; order Cytophagales; family Cyclobacteriaceae; genus Ekhidna. The sequence continues at coordinate 6,742 of JBCDKO010000054.1, read as the reverse complement.
ATTTCAAAAGCCTCATTTACGACCAGTAAACTACGTTTTTAAAATTCTGAAAGCCTCGATTTGAACCAAAAATCCAATTTTGCAAAGGATCCCATTAGATATTCTTACAGATCATTCTCAATTTAATCAACGCATGGTGCATTCTTTTTTCAACAGCTTTCACACTAAGGTCTAATTCATCAGCTATTTCAACATAGGTTTTCTTATCCAGTCGATTCATGAGAAAAACTTCTCGCTGGCCATCGGGTAATGCTGTAATTGCCTTTTTAAGTTTTTCTCTCAGTTCTTTATATTCCAAATTAAAACTAGCGTCTTCTTCCACAGATGTTTTTGACTGAAACCCCAGGTATCTTTCATGAGATTTATCTTTGTTGAGTCTTCGGATAAGCAAATTCTGTCCAACTCGATAAACATAGGTCTTTGCCAATTCAGGGGCCACTTTTTTACAGTTTTTCCAAAGCGTAAAAAAAGCCTCTTGCACCGCATCTTCCGCATACTTCATATTTTGGAATTTATAAAGCAAAAACTTATGAAGTAGAGGTGCTACGGTACGATAGACGTTTTCATACACGGTTTGTTGACAGACGTTCTTTTCTTCTTTTTTATCCAAAAAGGACTCGCTAAATTGCTAAAATAATGCCCAATAATACCAGATTAGAAAATTAACTAAATCATTTCATTAACGAGGGTTGATGAGCTGGGACACTTTGTAAAAGCAATTTCCTCATAGTAGCTTGTCAACTCTCTTGAATCTTCAACTTGGTTTTGGTTAAATCTCTTGGGAAAAGGTCAAATAAAACTTACCATTCGAATCTCGAATGCAATCACGTGGAGTGGAGCTTAGTGTAGGATTTGAGCAACCTCGAGTAATAAAAATTTATAAGGGGTAGATTTATCCTATATTTATTCACACCTTAGTTTAATTTTAATATTTATTACCAAAAGACTAAAAAGATGCCGAGATTCCTTTTAAACATCCTAATCGTTTTTACCATAAACACTGCTATTTCACAAGATAGTTTTCAAAGCAAATTCCAGAGTAATATCCGACCTTCCAGAGAAAAAATGCGAATTGATTTTGAGGATGAAGCTGGAAACAAAGGATTTCTACCGATCTCTATCATTAAAGGAAGTAATGATGGCCCGGTATTTACTATTGTAGCAGGTGTCCATGGTTTTGAATATCCACCCATAGTGGCTACACAAGCATTAATGAAAGAAATTGATGAGGAGCAACTTAATGGGACCATCATTGTGATCCCGATTGCTAATATGGCTTCATTCTTCACTCGAACACCCTATGTTAATCCTATGGATCAAAAAAATCTTAATAATGCTTTTCCCGGAAAGGCTGATGGAAGTATCACAGAACGAGTAGCGCATTACATCACCACAAATATCATTCCTGTTAGTGATGTTTTTCTTGATATCCATGGTGGCGATGCACCTGAGGATTTAATTCCTTTTATATGTTTCTACAATAACACTGGTAGACCATCTCAAACAGCTTTAGCCAAGAAACTATCTGAGAATAGTGGATTTCAATATGTAGTTTCTTATCCTTATGCGCTATCAGATAGCGATCCGGCCAAATATACTTTTAAACAAGCAGTGCAAGATGGAAAGACAGCCTTAAGTATTGAATCCGGGAAACTTGGATATGTACAAGAAGAAAATGTGAAACTGGTTAAAGAAGGAGTCTACAATATGCTGGCAAATATGGAGATGTACTCAAAGGGCACCGGCCCTCATCCCAATATAGTTTATCTCAATGATCAAACTTACATAAGAGCTACGTTACAAGGCATTTTTTATAGCGAATATAAAGCTGGAGATATCGTCAAAAAAGGTGATGTTGTTGGTTTTACTACGGACGAATTCGGAAAGGTTTTAGAGGAATTTAAAGCGCCAAAAGATGGAATCATTCTGTATAAACTTGCTACGCCACCTATAAACGTTGATGACACAGTGATGTGCATTAGTTCAAAAGTAGATGATATTAAAAACTAAAGCCTTGTGCGGAGCAATGAAACCTTTCTAGGCTTCTGGATAGTATTTTTGAATTAGGCTCTTAATAAATAGCTCTAGCAAGCTACAACAAAGAAAATTGGATCATTCAGATAAAGCAAACACTATGAATCAACAGATTTTGTAAATCCAGACATGCTCATCTGCATGCTAAACTTCATTTTTCATATTTACTAAGTGCCTACTTCAATAATATTTTTTTGATCGATGGAAAAGTATTGCTTATTTGACCAATAAAAATGACTGGTATTATATTATATATTAGGTTAAGAAAGCTCAAATCCTTGATGTTTTAGATAAATCTGCAAACCTATCTGAGACGATCATCTCCATTGAACTGTCCTGAATTTTGTGTTTTTTTTAAAAGAATCTGGTGTGTTTTTCAAAATAGCCTTTCGAAGTTCAGTAATCAAAAGTTCTTTATTGAAATGCTTATGTGAGACAATACTTATTTCTCTTACAGGTTGAGGATCCACAAATTTTACGACATTATTTGAATCACTTACATGATCGTATGACAGTTCGGGAATCAACGTATAACCAGATACTTGATTTATCATTTTCTTGAGGGTTTCAATACTGCCTCCTTCAATTTCAAGATTTTTATGACATTCCGATCTATCGAAATTGCAAATATTTAAGGTTTGATTTCTAAAGCAGTGACCTTGTTTGAGTATCCAAAGACCATCTGGTTTCAGTTGCTCTTTTGCAATCTTTTCATGGCTTAAGAGTTCATTTTCCTGATCTGTATAAACTAAGAAGGGCTCATAAAATAGCGGAACTTCCCGAATATCAGACTCATTAAGCGGAGTCGCTAGCAATCCCAAATCCATTTGTTTGTTATTTAGTAGTTCAATGATCCTGTCACTTTGCAACTCTTCTACAATGAGCCGTGTGTTTGGGTGTTTTTTTATGAAATCTTTTATGAACAAAGGAAGTAAATAAGGAGCCAGAGTGGGGATTATTCCTATTCGGTAATCTCCATCTATCTCGTTCCTGTCATTATTGACAAGTTCTTTTAATTCCTCTATCTCTTTAAGAATCCGTTTAGCTTTTAAAACAAATCTCTCACCTATAGGAGTTACTTCGAGCGGTTGGCTCGATCGATCAAAAAGCGTAATCGAAATCTCTTCTTCTAACTTTTTAAGTTGGAGAGTTAATGTGGGTTGAGTAACAAAGCAGTTTTTCGCAGCTTTCACAAAGTGCTTGTGGGTATGTAATGCGACTACATATTGTAATTGTTGAATTGTCATATTGATAAAACCTATATTAATTATATAATTATCAATTTGGTTAATATTTATCTAGGAGGAATATTTGCCAAAAGTATCCTCATGAAATGAGCATAAAGATTCAAAGGCGAATCTATACCAACCGCCAAATGAATCAGTCCGCCAATGCGGTTTATCGCGAATTCCATGTGTGCAATTGAAAATTTAAAACAATATGTACATGAAAAAAAGATTAATAATCGTATCAGTAGCTGTGGTTGTTTTAACAACCGTTTCATTTATGACTCTTACTTCTTTTGGTACTCCTGAAGTAGCTGAAGGTGAGGCGAAAGAAGAAGGTGGTGGATGTCCGCTTGGTTTTGATAAGTTAGCAGGACACTTCTCCAAACAATCGACGAAAAGACAAGCAAAAGACGTGAGAGAATGGTGGCCCAATTCGCTTGATTTAACCGTTCTTCGAAAAAACGCAATGATATCTAATCCTTTAGGTGAAGAGTTTGATTATAAAGAAGCATTTGAAAAACTAGATTATTACGCATTGAAGGAAGACATAAAGAACTTAATGACCGACTCTCAAGAGTGGTGGCCGGCTGATTTTGGCAGTTATGTTGGCTTATTTATCAGAATGTCTTGGCATAGTGCAGGCACCTATCGGTCAGGGGACGGAAGAGGCGGTACCAGAGAAGGAAAGCAACGATTTGCTCCTCAAAATAGCTGGCCAGACAATGCTAACCTTGATAAGGCCAGAAGACTACTATGGCCAGTTAAACAAAAGTACGGGCAGGCTATTTCTTGGGCTGACCTTTTCATCCTAACCGGCAATGTTGCATTAGAGACTGCTGGTTTTGAAACGTTAGGTTTTGCCGGTGGGCGTGTTGATACCTGGGAACCTCAAACGGATGTATACTGGGGTTCAGAAGATAAATTTCTGGCAAATGATAAAAGATGGAAAGATGGTGAGCTAGAAATGCCTCTCGCCGCCGTTCAAATGGGATTGATCTACGTAAATCCACAAGGCCCCAACGGGAATCCTGATCCAGTGGCATCAGCTAAAGACATCAGAACATCTTTCGGGCGAATGGGAATGAATGACGAAGAAACGGTAGCTCTCATTGCGGGAGGTCATACTCTAGGGAAGGCTCATGGGCAAACAGCTGACCACCACCTAGGGGCATCACCCGAAGCAGCGAGTATTGAAAATACGGGGCTTGGTTGGATGAATGATCATAAAACGGGGAAAGGGCCAGATGCTACTACTTCAGGACTTGAAATAATTTGGACAGAAACTCCGGTGGAGTGGAGTCAAGGTTATTTTAAAGCTCTTTTTGAAAATGAGTGGGAATTAGTGAAAAGTCCTGGTGGAGCATGGCAGTTCGAAGCAATAAATCCTAAAAAAATGTATCCGGACGCTTTCGACCCCAATAAAAAGCATCGGCCGGGAATGTTTGTGACGGATATTGCTCTAATCAAGGATCCTACTTACGAAAAAATCTCAAGAAGATTTTACGAAAATCCAGAAGAATTCAATAAAGCATTTGCAAAAGCGTGGTTTAAGTTAACCCATAGAGACCTGGGACCAAAATCCACTTATCTGGGACCCGAGATCCCAAAAGAGGAGTTTATTTGGCAAGATCCAATCCCTGAGGCTGACTACGAACAAGTGAACGCAAAAGATGTTGCCGCACTCAAATCCAGAATTGCTCAATCAGGTTTAACCATAGACGAATTGGTCAGTACTGCCTGGGGTGCTGCTGCTACATACAGAGATTCTGATAGAAGAGGTGGGGCCAATGGAGCAAGAATCCGACTAGAGCCTCAGATAAGCTGGGAATCTAACAATCCTAAACAACTTAAGAAGGTTTTGTCTTTTTATGAAGAGTTGAAAAATGATTTTGATACGGAATACAAAAAAGTTTCCATTGCTGACCTGATCGTTTTGGGTGGAAATGCAGCGATCGAAAAAGCTGCTAAAAGAGCAGGGTTTAATCTTACTGTACCCTTTACCCCAGGTAGAGTAGATGCAACTCAAGAACAGACAGATGTAAAAGGGATGGCTTTGTTGGAGCCGATGGCTGATGGCTTTAGAAACTATCAAAAAACCGAGTATACACTAACAACTGAAGAGCTATTAGTAGATAAGGCTCAGTTGCTCACACTAACAGCACCTGAAATGACGGTATTGGTTGGTGGCATGCGTGCTTTAGGAGCCAATTATGACGGATCAGATTTGGGAATTCTTACTGAAAATAAAGGCTCTTTAACCAATGACTACTTCCGAAATCTACTTAGTATGGAATACGAGTGGAAGGCAGCAGATGAAAAAAGATACATCTTCAACGGATTCAAAAGAGGAACGGAGGAAAAAGTATGGGAAGTGACCAGAGCAGACTTGATTTTTGCGTCAAACTCTGAATTGAGAGCACTCGCAGAAGTATACGCAAGTGACGATGCAAAAGAGTGGTTTGTATATGATTTTATTGCTGCATGGACCAAGGTTATGAACCTGGATAGATTTGATGCAGACTTAATGCTGTAATTCGCGGTAAGACTTAATTTCAGTAATGTTTAGATAATAAGAGGTGAGACGGTGCCTTTACAGGGCACCTCTCCTTTTTTAATTAATGATAAAAAACTTTCGAAGCTCATTTTCTTAGGAAAAGTAAGCTTACGTAACTGTCGGTAATACACATAATGCCGCTATTGCTGAATAAGAACTTTTTTCGTCGTGGATTAAAATAAAAAGACAAACTAAAACGCATTCTAAATCAAAAAGTACTCCATTAGAGCCTGGTTATTATCACCACGTGTAAAGGAACTCCGATTCATTTATGATAGACCACCTCCCCAGAGCATCTACACACAAGTTGTAGTGACCTTAAGGATCTGGATTCCAATATTCAAAAACATTTTTCAAAAACCCCCCTTCACCAAGCGCTCATTTTCTTCAATCGACGACAAATTTTGACTAAACACTTGACTAGGACAAAAACAAAACGACCGGAGACTTGCCCAAAACCACATGAGTAGGTAAGGCTAAGTTGACCCTCTCATGGATCAGCGCAATTATTTCCTTTGATAGATCGGCTTAGTAAGAGATTAGTAATTGTAGGTACCAAATTGCTTTTAACACTGATTTAGCCCACCTTATACCCACCTTAAGCAGCCTTCTTTAAGGGCAGCCAGTTGTTGTTCAAGGCTTTTAATTCGTTTTTCTTTTAATTTGGTTTGGTTTAGCCGAAATATTTCGGGATTAAACGCTTCTTTTTTAGTCATCCTATGAAAATAGATGATCGCCATTTTAGGAGCCATCGCACATTTAGCTGCTTTGGGCCCTCATCTGGCTTTGAGCCTGCGGTAATCATATCCAAAAACATGATCGCTTCTGTAGCGGCTGTTTGCCGCATGAATAAGAGCTGTTTTTAGGTGATGTTTTTTTTTGGGGGCAACTTACTGCTAATGATCTTACCTCCGGCTATTTTGTT
>JBCDKO010000053.1:0-22777 GCA_038746525.1 Bacteroidota bacterium | reverse complement strand
CCTTAAAACATCACGTCTTGGTAATTTTTGCGACTGAGACCGGATCGTAAGCTTTTCACGGTCGTCTTTTGATAGGTAATGCTTCCTGTACTTGCCCATAAAGCAAAAAAAAGTAAATCTATTTAGTAATCTCTACACTAGAAAGGTGTGAAATAGGTTGTTTCATAAATATTTTAGCTTATCCCTATCTGAGATACCCTATTCTTAATTTTCTCTTTGAAGAGAAAAAGAGAAGTAGGATAAATATCGGTACAATATAAAATTGATGAATCAAGAAACTTATGAGGTATTTTATGACAAGCTTATCTTTCATATATCTGGAAATGTCCAAGTTCAATAAAAAACCGTACGAACTAGTGACCCGGTTTGATTAAGTAGCTGTACATCCTGCGAAACCTTTAAGTAAACTGGACCGGGTTCCGGAAAGCTTAAAGAACGGATTTTTGAGTGGGTTTTGAAACCGATGAGATTATCAAATTCGATCACAAGCAGCTAAATGATTATGAGGAAAGCCTGAAGCACTATCGGGACCTCCAGAACTCCTTGGATTAAAGCTTTTGAAGAAGGAATAAAACTAAAGAATAAAGAAGGTGGCAATTTGCGTTAATAAAAGAGAACGTTCCTGAGGAAATAATATCATCCACTACAGGCTTAGGGTAGAGAACAAATAGACCACCTCAAACAAAAAATCAATCAAGGATAATAACTGCTAAACACGGCCCGACTAGCCAAGAGCTTTTCGAATATTTAGGTAATGAGATATTTTAATGAAGTTTGAGAAACCAAGCTTACGAAGTGTAACTGGATAATTCTAGTGTCTCTAAGAAAAGACGAAACCACGCTTAATGACACCTATAGCGTAGTTTTTTGGGAAAGAATGAATCGAATTTATTTTATACCTTGAAATCGATTGATCAATTTTTCAAAAATTCATCTGAATTTTAAATGAATTGAAAGTAGCATGTGGTTTTATTGCATTTTCATTGAAAGCTCTAAAATAGATTCAATGGCTATTTGTACATCGAAATCCCCAAAAAACTCGATCTATGAGCTAAAAACATTGTTTTCTTTCAAAAAGATACCGTTTTCTTAGAGACACTAACTACAAATGAATCATTCAAATTAATTACAAATAAAATTCGGAATCGGTTACGGTAATCATAAGCATAGTAAAAAACTGATTTAAAGCAATTCTTGTTTAGAATCAATCAAAAGCTAAATCAATTATCTTTGCTCCTCACCTTAGAGAATATTGTCAATCAAATAACATTTTATATGCCTCAGGATTTTTTTGGAATAGAAAAAAAATTGCAGTCTCAGATTGGAGGAAAAAAGTATTTCAGTCTTTTTGAATTGGCGAAGAAGAAACCTGTAGTGAAGAAGCTACCTTACTCTATTCGCATTTTACTTGAGAACGCCGTTAGAAATTATGATGGTTTCGCAGTGACTGAAGAACATTTAGAAACTATACTAAATTGGAAAGAAACCGCTGGCAAGAAAGATATTCCCTACAGTCCTGCAAGGGTTTTAATGCAGGATTTCACTGGGGTTCCAGCGGTCGTAGATATTGCTTCCATCAGGGCTGAGGTTGCAAGAAAAGGAAAAGACACGTCCAAAACTAACCCAGTCGTTCCTGCAGATATGGTCATTGATCACTCGGTAGTCGTCGATCATTTTGGTACTTTAGACGCTTACAGAAAGAATGTTGATTTAGAATACGAGCGCAATGAAGAAAGATATAAGTTATTAAAATGGGGTCAGCAAGCATTTACTAACTTTAGTGTAGTTCCTCCAGGTATGGGTATTTGCCATCAGGTGAATCTGGAATACCTGGCAAAAGGGGTGATTGACAGAGATGGATATTTATTTCCTGATACATTAGTTGGTACGGATTCTCATACACCAATGGTAAATGGAATTGGCGTCCTGGGGTGGGGAGTTGGTGGAATTGAGGCAGAAGCTGCGATGCTGGGCCAGCCAATCTATATGATTCTACCTCAGGTAATCGGATTGAAGATTACCGGTAAGATGATTGAAGGCACCACGTCTACTGACCTTGTTCTTACTATTACCAGATTGCTTAGAGATTATGGAGTAGTAGGTAAAATCGTGGAGGTTTTTGGACCTGGATTGGAAAATCTGGCTGTAACGGATAGAGCAACCATATCCAATATGTCTCCAGAGTTTGGCTGTACGGATACGCACTGGCCAATCGACGATCAAACACTTGATTATATGAGAAAGACCAGTCGTCCAGAAGACCATATTGATATGGTAGAGGCATATGCTAAAGAAAATATGCTTTGGAGAGATGATTCAGCTCAAATTGAATATACCGATATTATTGAGTTAGATTTAGGAACAGTAGAACCAACTATCTCTGGACCTAAACGTCCGCAAGACAAAATTTTGCTGCGAAATGCCAAGTCACAAATTAATAATCTGTTGAATGATTTTGACTCAAAAAGACAAAGCATCAACGTATCTACCAAAGATTATGGAGATTTCATATTGAATGAAGCTTCCGTAGTAGTCGCCGCTATTACTTCTTGTACCAATACCTCTAACCCTAATGTGATGATTGGCGCCGGTCTAATTGCAAAAAAGGCAAATGAAAAAGGATTACAGATAAAACCATGGGTGAAAAGTTCACTTGCTCCCGGGTCAAGAGTAGTAACTGAATATCTTGATAATTCTGATCTTTCTAAAGAGCTCAATGCGTTAAAATTTCATACGGTAGGTTACGGCTGTACCACTTGTATTGGGAATTCTGGCGATATGATCCCGGAAGTGCAGAAAGCTGTGATCGATAATAATATGGTAGTGTGTTCAGCACTGTCTGGAAACAGAAACTTCGAGGCTAGAATCCATCCAAACATAAAAATGAATTTCTTGGCTTCCCCAATGCTAGTGGTTGCTTATGCATTAGCAGGAACCATGGACTTTGATATGAACAATGACGCGCTTGGAAGCGACAAAGAGGGGAATCCGGTATACCTCAAGCATATTTGGCCATCATCCTCGGAGATTATGGAGGTGGTAACCCAAGTGGTTAAACCTGAGGATTATAAAAGTACATACGATACCATTTTCGATGGTGATGAAGCATGGCAAAACCTTCAGGCTCCAAAAGGACAGACGTATGAATGGGATAACAAATCTACCTATATCCAAGAAGCGCCATTTTTTAAGAATATATCCGAAACGGTGCACGAACCAAAAGATATTCAGGGCGCCAGAGTTTTACTTCAATTAGGTGATATGGTTACTACTGATCATATTTCTCCCGCTGGAAAATTCTTGCCTGAGCATCCCGCTGGAAAATATCTGGTTGACAATTGTGTCGAGAAAAAAGACTTCAACTCTTATGGATCCAGACGAGGAAATCATGAAGTGATGATGAGAGGAACATTTGCCAATGTAAGGATCAAAAATAAGCTAGCAATCCGTGAGGGCGGTTGGACTACTTATATGCCTACAGGGGAAGAAATGACGATTTATGATGCATCGATGAAATACCAAGATATGGGAACTCCGCTTGTGGTGATTGGTGGTAAAGAATATGGATCGGGTTCTTCCAGAGATTGGGCAGCTAAGGGTACGCGTCTTTTGGGAGTGAAAGCAGTTATCACCGAAAGCTTTGAAAGAATACATAGATCAAACCTTGTGGGAATGGGTGTTTTACCGATGGTATTCATGGAAGGAGAAAACCAGGAAATACTAGGCTTGGAAGGAAACGAGACGTTCAATATAAGCGGGCTTTCCACTAATTTAACCCCTGGTAAAATTGTAGATATAACTGCCAGTAAACCTGATGGTTCTTTGATCGAATTCAAAGCCCAACTTAGGCTTGACTCCGGTGTTGACGTAGAATACTACAAGCACGGCGGTATTCTCAATTATGTATTAAGAAACTTTTTAAAAAATGAAAATTGATCAAGAATAGTTCGGCATACCACACAGCTGGGCTTGGATGAGCTCATTAGAAATAAAGATAATGGGAATAAAGGCTCAGTAATGGAATAACAGATTAGATCAAACCATGATCAAAACGGTTCATGGTTTTTTTTGTTAATGCACCATATATCTAAATTTGAACGAGAAACCAGTAAAACCTACAAAATGAAAACCATGAAAAATTTATTGATAGTTGCAATTAGTGTATTGTTAGGGATTGGATGCTCACCAAAAACAAGCTCTGGTGAGTCAGAATCAGAAAACAGTGTTACCGAGGAAGCAACAGAGATTACGTTAACAAAAGCCCCTTCCTCTCCGGAGTTTCCTGATGCGTCACTTATTAAAGCCGGACTTACTATTGAAGAAACAGATTCTCTATATGCTTTGAACTACAGCTTTGAAGTAGGAAATTATGAACTGGGCGCTCAAACGGTTGATGCTTCTACCAGAGGAATAGCTAATTCAGGTAAAGGGCAGCATATCCATTACATTGTAAATAATGGACCTTACGCTGCTCACTACATGTCTGATGTTCCAGATGAATTGGAAGCGGGGAATTATGTGGTTTTAGCCTTCCTGTCCAGATCCTATCATGAAAGTGTAAAAAGTGAAGAAGCATTCTTTATCGAAAACATAACCTTAGGAGATGTTGAGCCAGATTCTGCTGATCTTACCGCTCCACATCTTTTTTACAGCCGACCGAAAGGAACCTATAAAGGGGCAGATACTAAAACAGTAATGTTGGATTTTTATCTGCTTAACGAAACGATTTCTCCCGACGGAAATAAAATAAAAGCTACGATCAATGAGAATGAATTTACAATTGATGAATGGGCACCCTATTTTATTGAAGGACTTCCCATGGGAGAAAATACGATCAAACTAGAACTGGTAGATGTTAATGGAAACTTGATCACGGGGCCATTTAACGCTGTTGAAAGATCCATTATATTGGAAGAATAAAAATCAGAGACTAAAATCTTAAGTCCTTGCTTCTTCAAAGAGGCGAGGACTTTTTTGATTAAGTATAAGAATCCTTTGAAAAACCCGCCTTTTGGCTCAATTCTTTGTTGCTCAAAATTTCAAAAGCCTCATTTACGACCAGTAAACTACGTTTTTGAAATTCTGAAAGCCTCGATTTGAACCAAAAATCCAGTTTTGCAAAGGATTCTATAATTTCATTGAAAATTTTGAACTAGACACTTGTAATGAATAAGAAGAAAATCTCAGTAAAATCAATATTTGACAATATTAAAGAAGATGTAGTTGAAGGATCTCAAACGGTGAAAGAGGAGTCATCAAAAATATTTGAACAGGTGAAAAAAACCGCCAAGGAACTCTATGAATCCGGAGTAGATGCAGTAGACGATGTGTCCGAAAAGGTTCGTGAATATGTGGATAAATATCAAAATCAACAGAAAATGAAAGAGGCTATTCATTTGAAAAAAACATTAAATGCTCAATTAGGGGATCTAATCTTTCACGAGTTCCAAAAGAATGAATCAATAACTAAACGTTATATGACTACCAATAAGATGACTGAACTTTTAGACAGCATTAAAAAGGCTGAGGAGCAAATAGAGGAGATCGGAAAAGAATTAGACAATCACTAATTTTCATTGTCTTTGAGAAGAGATAAATAGTCTTTCCTGAAATGTTCCAGTAATCGATTCTAATAAATAAAATTCCTTTCCCCGGATTTGAAGAATTAAAATTAGCTCTCTTAAAAACTAACCCTGGCGAATTAATCGCTCATTTCAAAATCAAGTGTTATGCTCAAACATAATCCTTGGTCAAGGATATTAAAATCTTTAATAAGGCTGAAAAAGATAAACCATTTTTATTTTTAATCGTAGGTACTAGGCAATAACAGGTACCAACTAATACCAAGCAAGAAACCTTTGCTGCAACCTTTTGTCATTAGTTGGCATCAAATACAAATGAAACCTAAGTATGGTATTAATTATGTCAAGACTACGAAGACTAATTTCGGCGATTTTTTTATTTATTTTTTGTGATTCAATCTTTGCACAAGATCAAGGTCTCATTTACGGAAAAGTAATTACTGAGGACGGAGATGAATACATTGGACCGATACGTTGGGGAAAGGAAGAAGTGTATTGGTCGGATATGTTCAATGCGTCAAAAAAAGAAAACAAAAATCTTGCTTATTTATCGGATAGAGAATTGAGTCAACTGGAAGATCAAAACTCAGATAGTAACATTATCACGAAGTTTATAAGCATCTCTTGGGATTGGGATGATGAATATGATTTTATTCATGAATTTTCAACTGCTTTTGGCAATATCGGAGCAATCAATATAAAGTCTTCTGATCGTATTGAATTGGCGCTGAAAAACGGAGAATCCCTGAATTTAGACGGGAGCGGTTATAATGATGTAGGCACCAAAATCAATGTGTTGGATAATGAAATAGGAATGATTCAACTCTCATGGAGAAATATTGAACGAATTGAATTTCTCTCGACCCCTTCCATTCTCAATGAAAAGTTTGGAGAACCGCTTTATGGAACTGTTAAAAGCGATGTTGGAGAATTTACAGGTTATGTCCAATGGGATCACGATGAACGACTAGGGAGTGACAAACTAGATGGAGACACTAAGGACGGAGAGGTTTCTATTCCTTTCAATAAAATTCAATCTATAGCAAGAGATGGATATAGCAGAAGTATTGTTGCTCTGAAATCAGGAAGAGAACTTGAGTTGAGAGGCAGCAATGATGTAAACAATAAAAATAGAGGTATTATCGTAACTGTTGAAGGTTTCGGAAGAGTTGATATAGAATGGGAAGATTTTGACGTGGTTGTTTTTAAAGAAGCACCGAACATCGGAAATGATTACCGTTCCTATAGTGCTCCTGAGCCCATTCAAGGTGTTGTTTCTGTAGATAATGGTGATGAACATACGGGAGAAATCATCTACGATCTGGATGAGGAATATACCATCGAAGTACTAAATGGTAAAGATGACGATACTAAATTCATCATCCCTTTTGGAAATATTAAGCTTATCAAACCAATAGGCTCAGATGAAGCAAAAATCACATTAAAAAATGGTGATACTCTTGTGTTGGAAGACAGTCAAGATGTTGGAAAAAATCACCAAGGGATTCTTATCAACACAAGAAACGAACGTGTTTACGTGCCATGGGATCGTGTAGAATTGGTCACACTGAAATAACACACAGTTTACTCAAAGTTCAAAAAACTCAATAATCATGTTTAAAAACTATTTCAATGTTGCATTTCGCAACCTGGTAAAACACAAGTTTTATTCATTTATAAACGTGTCAGGATTAAGTATTGGCATTACTTGTTTCTTGTTGATCTCGCTGTACGTCCTAAATGAATTAAAGTATGACACTTTTCATAGGGATGCTGATACTATTTACCGAATGGATTTTGCTGGGAATATCAATGGTTCTGAATTCATTATTGCTCAATCAAGTGCTCCTGCAGCTACTACTTTAAAAGAAGAATATCCTGAGGTCTTAGATGCGACCCGATTTCGAAACACAGGTAACTGGATCATACGCAGAAAAGAAGAAGAGAACGCATATAACGAGGATGATGTCATTTTCGCAGATAAAAATTTTTTCGAATTCTGGGATTTCAAGCTTGTGAGCGGAGATCCCAAATCATGTCTGGAAAGACCGAATACTTTAGCCATCAGTCAGACACTAGCTACCAAAATTTTCGGCGATCAGAATCCGATAGGAGAAATTCTAATTCTCGATAATAAAGAAGATTGGGAAGTCACAGCCGTCTACGAAGACATGCCTTCCATCTCCCATTTTAGCTATGAAATGCTTCTATCAATGGAAAACACGGAGGATGCTAAATCTAAAATGTGGATGAGTTTCAACTTCAATACCTACCTTAAACTTCAGGCAGGTTTTAACCCAAAAGAGCTAGAAGCTAAGTTTCCTCCCTTAATCGAAAAATACATAGGTCCTGAAATTCAAAAATTCTTAGGTGCTTCGTTGGATGAGTTTTTTGAAGCCGGAAATAGCATGGGATTCTCTCTCTTCCCATTAATAGATATTCATCTATATTCTGATAAGATGGGAGAACTCGGAGTAAATGGAGACTTCAAATACATAATCATTTTCACAGCTATCGCTCTTTTCATACTTATTCTGGCATGCATCAATTTCATGAACCTTTCTACTGCTCGTTCAGCAGGTAGGGCAAAAGAAGTGGGTGTTAGAAAAGTGATGGGGGCTTATAAAAGTCAACTAAGAAAACAATTCTTATCAGAGGCATTTCTGATTACTTTTATTTCTATTCTAATTGCCTATATTCTCTCCTCTCTTCTATTAAATCAATTTAATGAGCTATCAAATAAAGAATTATTATTTAATGATCTATTCTCTACTCAGTTCATTCTCGTGATAATGGCTGTATTGATAATCGTTGGATTTCTTGCCGGGAGTTATCCTGCTTTCTTTTTATCAAAGTTTAAGCCTGTGGAGGTATTAAAAGGAAAGCTAAACTTAGGTTTTAATGGTGGTGGTTTAAGAAGCACATTGGTGGTTTTGCAGTTCTGTGTCGGTATTATTATGATTATCGGCACAGCAATCATTTATCAACAGTTATCATATATCCAAAATAAAAAATTGGGGTATTCTAAAGATCAGATCTTAATGGTACATGATCCATGGCTGATTGATGAAGCTGTCTCGTACAAAAACGAAGCACTTCAGTTTTCCAACATCCTATCAGGGACCATGTCTAGTTTCTTGCCAGTGAATACCGCGAACAATAACAATGCTTGGTTTCCTGGATCTAACGCAACAGAAAATGAAACATACGTATTTCATGAGTTTGTGGTTGATCATGATTACATGGAAACCCTAGAAATAGAAATGGCTGCCGGTCGTAGTTTTTCAAAAGACTTTCCGAGTGACAGTAGCGCAGTGGTTATCAATGAAGCAGCATCCAGAAGACTAGGTTGGGACAATGCAGTTGGTAAAACAATCTCAACCTTTGGTGGGAACCAGGATAC
Organism: Bacteroidota bacterium; assembly: GCA_038746525.1. GTDB lineage: Bacteria > Bacteroidota > Bacteroidia > Cytophagales > Cyclobacteriaceae > Ekhidna. The sequence goes on along the minus strand of JBCDKO010000053.1, from coordinate 13,792 downwards.
TACTTATGTCTCCTCTTATAAGGTCATCGGGGTGGTGAAAGATTTTCATTTTAGCACGTTGAAAAATTCAATAGAACCTCTTGTTTTTGAACTAGGCCGTAGTAAAGGTTTTGTTTCATTTAAGATTTCAGGTGAAAATATCCCTGCAACAATTGATTACTTAGAATCAAAGTGGAACGAGTTTGCTCCCGGGCAACCCTTTCAATACAGTTTTTTAGATCAGCGCTTCAATGAAATGTATGAGAATGAAAAGAACCTTGGTCAGATATTTGGAGTGTTTGCATTCCTTGCCATCTTTATTGCATGCTTGGGATTGTATGGATTAGCAGCTTTTACAGCCGAGCAGCGTACCAAAGAAATTGGGATACGCAAAGTTTTAGGTGCATCGATAATGAGCATCATCACACTCTTATCGAAAGAGTTCTTAAAGTTAGTGGCTATAGCATTCATGATAGCAGCTCCTATCGCTTACTATTTCATGTACCAATGGCTTCAGGATTTTGAAAACAGAACCAATATTAATGTCACGGTCTTTCTTCTTGCCGGAATAATCGCTTTAGTGATTGCCTGGATTACTATGAGCTTTCAGTCGTGGAACGCAGCAAGAGTCAATCCGGCTAAGTCCTTAAAGGATGAGTAATTGTAAAGTCATAATGCATTAAACTTAAAAAATAATTCCTCATATTAACAACTTATCCACAGCCCTGATTCTTTTGGGGCTTTTTACTCTTACCAAAAATCCATTGTGTTAATTTAATGTTAATCTTAAACGACGATGTATTTAATCTTTGACACAGAAACAACCGGACTACCCCACAATAAAACTGCTCCGGTTGAGGATCTTGATAACTGGCCTAGATTAGTTCAAATTGCCTGGCAGCTCCACAGTCATTCTGGCAAACTTCTATCCACAGGCAACTACATCGTAAAACCAAAAGGTTTCACTATTCCCTTTAATGCGGAAAAGGTGCATGGTATTTCTACTCAGCGTGCACTTGACGTTGGCAAGAACTTATCAGAAGTTCTGGATCGGTTTTCAATAGATGTCAATAGTGCTAAAGTTTTAGTAGGCCACAATATAGCGTTTGATAATAAAATCATTGGGGCAGAGTACCTAAGAACTAAAAAGCGTAATCTCCTCGCCGAAGCAAAAAATATCGATACAGCTGAGGCTACAGTAGCGTTCTGTCAGCTTCCCGGAGGACCAGGTGGCCGACTAAAATCACCAAAACTTACTGAGCTCTATGAAAAGCTATTTGGAGAAAAGTTTAATGCGGCCCACGATGCTGCTTATGATGTAGACGCAACAGCCAAGGTCTTTTTCGAGTGCTTGAAAAGAGACATCATCCTTCCCATTGATTCCACAACTCCTTCTTTCATTGAATACGAAGCACCCATTCTTGATGAAGCGAACTTTGCCCATAAACAAGAAAAGTCAACAGGCCAAATAGGAAGCGATGTTGTAGATGTAAAGGATATCAAAGGTGCATTTTGTCACCTACATGGTCATTCTCAGTTTTCGATACTTCAGGCTACCCCTGACATAGGAGCAATCTTTTCCAAAGCAAAGCAGTATAATATGCCAGCTGTAGCTTTGACCGATCTGGGAAATATGTTTGGCGCTTTTAAATTCGTTAAGGCTGCCATAGGCGCGGAAATCAAACCTATTATTGGATGTGAATTCTATATTGCAGAGGAGCGAAAGAAACTTCAATTTACAAAAGACAACCCTGACAAGCGATTCAAGCAAGTGCTTCTGGCAAAAACAAAGAAGGGGTATGAAAACCTAATTAAGCTCAGTTCCATTGCTTACAAAGAGGGTAATTACGGACTTTTTCCCAGAATAGACAAACAGCTTATCGAAATATATCAAGAGGACCTTATTGCACTTAGTGGAGGTCTAGGAAGTGAAATTCCTCACCTCATTTTAAATGTTGGAGAAACTCAAGCTGAACAAGCTCTTTTATGGTGGAAAAGTTTATTTGGTGAGGGCTTTTATCTTGAAGTTAATCGACATGGTCTGGAGGAAGAAGATCGTTTAAATGAGATTTTAGTTGACTTTTCGAAAAAGCATCATGTCAAGCTTCTTGCCGCAAATGAGTACTACTATCTGGATCAAGAAGATGCTAAAGCCCACGATGTACTTCTTTGCATCAAGGAAAACGAAAAGCAAAGTACACCGATAGGAAGAGGAAGGGGTTTTCGACCAGGTCTACCCAATAACAACTACTTCTTTAAGAGTCAAGATGAAATGAAGGAAGCCTTTCGGGATATTCCTGAGGCAATTGAAAATATTTCTGAGCTTGTAGATAAAATTGAAGAGTATGGATTGGAACGAGAGGTGCTACTTCCTGCTTTTGCTATTCCGGACGAATTTAAAGATGAGAAAGATAAAGATGATGGGGGTAAACGTGGAGAGAACGCTTATCTAAAACATTTAACTTATAAAGGAGCTAAAAAAAAATACGATCGAATCACTAATGAGATCAAGCAGCGGTTGGATTTTGAACTGGAAACCATCGCCAATACCGGATATCCCGGATATTTTTTGATTGTACAGGATTTTACCGCGAAAGCCAGGGAAATGGGAGTTGCTGTTGGGCCAGGTCGGGGTTCAGCCGCAGGGTCAGCGGTAGCCTACTGCATAGGCATTACCAATGTAGACCCAATTGCGTATGATCTTCTTTTTGAACGATTCTTGAATCCAGACAGGATTTCACTACCCGATATTGATATTGACTTCGACAATGAAGGACGTGAAAAAGTTATCAATTATGTTATCGATAAATATGGAAGTGACCAGGTAGCTCAGATTATTACCTATGGAACCATGGCGCCTAAATCAGCTATTAGAGATGCCGGCCGGGTGATGGAATTGCCACTTCCCGAAACAGATGCTATCGCTAAGCTGGTACCAGAACGCCCAGGAACTAAATTTTCTAAGGTATTTGACGAGGTAAAAGAACTGAAAGATCTTAAAAAAGGAAAAGATCTGCCCTCTCAGGTTCTTAATCAGGCGGTGGTTTTAGAAGGATCTCTCAGGAATACCGGGGTTCATGCATGTGGAGTGATCATCACTCCCGATGAAATGAGCAATTTTGTTCCTCTTGCAAAGTCTAAGGACTCGGATATGATGGTGACCCAGTTCGATAATAGTGTAGTAGAGGATGCAGGAATGTTAAAAATGGATTTTCTGGGACTAAAGACTCTATCCATTATCAAGACCGCCATTGAAAACATTGATAAGAGACACGGAATCAAAATTGATATTGATTCCATTCCATTAGATGATCAAAAAACCTATGAACTTTATCAGCGTGGTGAAACAAATGGCACTTTCCAATTTGAGTCGTCGGGTATGCAAAAACACCTTCGCGCGCTAAAACCGGACCGTTTTGAGGATCTCATTGCTATGAACGCCTTGTACCGTCCGGGACCTATGGAATACATTCCTAACTTCATCGCTCGCAAGCATGGAAAGGAAGCTATTGCCTATGACATTCCAGTCATGGAAGCCTATCTAGCAGAAACATACGGTATTACTGTCTACCAGGAGCAGGTTATGCTGCTATCTCAAACATTAGCAGGATTTTCCAAAGGTGAAGCAGATGTACTGAGGAAAGCAATGGGTAAGAAAAAACGGGACGTACTGGATAAAATGAAGCCTCAATTCATTAATCAGGCTAAAGAAAAAGGACATCCTGAAGATAAACTTGAGAAGATTTGGAAGGATTGGGAGGCGTTTGCAGCCTACGCTTTCAATAAATCACATAGTACTTGCTATTCCGTAGTAGCATACCATACGGGTTACTTAAAAGCCAACTATCCTGCTGAGTACATGGCTTCTGTGCTCACACACAATCAAAGTAACATTGATAAAGTAAGTTTTTTCATGGAAGAATGTAAAAACCGTCAAATACCAGTCCTGGGCCCTCACATCAATGAATCTGGACAAGACTTTGTGGTGAATAGAGAAGGTAAAATTCGTTTTGGATTAGGAGCAATCAAAGGAACCGGCGAATCTGCTGTGCAAGCCATCATAGCAGAAAGAAATGCAGAAGGTCCTTTCTTAGACATTTTTGATTTTGCTAATCGGGTCAACCTTCGTACCGTCAATAAAAAATCATTTGAAAGTTTGGCCAATGCAGGAGCTTATGACTGTTTTGAAGATTTCCACAGACGACAATACGTAGACCCGGATGAGGAAGGAACCTCATTGGTTGAAAAGGCAATCAAGTTTGCAAATCGTTTACAAGAGGAAAAAGCAAGTGCCCAATCATCATTGTTCGGAGAAAGCTATGCAGTTAATATTGCCAAGCCACGTGTTGGAAGAATTGAACCTTATGGTGATATTGAAAAGTTAAATATTGAAAAAGAAATGGTCGGTCTTTACATTACAGGACACCCTCTCAATCAATTTAAATACGAGATGAAGTATTTAACGAATTCGACGATTTCTCAACTTAGTGAATTGGAAAAGCTTAAGGGTAAGGAAGTAAAAATAGGAGGAGTGATAAGTGATGTCCAGCATAGGACCTCCAAAAAAGGTAACCCCTATGGCCAGTTTACGCTAGAAGATTTCAAAGATAATTTTACCTTCTATCTCTTTTCACAGGACTACCTCAAGTTCAAACCTATGCTCGAAAAAGGATGGTTTTTATATCTCACCGGAATAGTACAAAGAAGATGGAACAGCAATGAACTGGAACTGAAAATTACAGGCATAGAACACTTAAGTGAGATACGTGAAAAAATGACCAAAGGCCTTGAGCTAAAGATCAGATTAGACGATGTGAACTCAATAATCATAGATGAGATTGAGCAAATTGCCAAAGTAAATCCTGGAAAGTGTTTGTTAAAACTGTCATTGATGGGAGTGTATGAAGAAAGAGCAATCAATCTTGACATGCTTAGCAGAAAGTATACCATTGAACCAACGGATGAATTATTGAAAGAGCTTGAAGAAATTGAGGAGGTGAACTTTAGAATACTTATAACGACATAATTGTCAAAGCAATTACAAACCCGAACTTTAAAAAAAACGTCTAAACTAATCGACCTACTTTTATGTTCGTCATACAAAGAATAGTAAAACCAAAAAGCAAAATATAATGTCAAAAGCAGTAGAAATCACAGATAATAATTTTGAGGATATCATCAATTCTAAACAACCTGTATTAGTTGATTTTTGGGCAGAATGGTGCGGACCTTGTAAAATGATTGCACCTGTAGTAGAAGAATTAGCCTCAGAGTACGATGGAAAAGCAGTAATCGGTAAAGTAGACGTAGACTCAAATCCTGAAGTATCTGCTAAATTCGGTATCAGATCTATCCCAACACTTCTCGTTTTCAAAAATGGTGAAGTTGTTGATAAGCAAATTGGAGCGGTTCCTAAAAACGTTTTGAGCCAAAAATTAGATGCACAGGTGGCATAAAAATAAAATGAAGCTTCATTTAATTTTTCAGGAATATTATATAAAAGTCTGGTAAAAATATGACATTTAGTGATTATGACTATTTCTACGAATGAAAGATTATTTTAAAAATAACGTAATCACCATATTACAAAGAGTGCACTAGATTGTCAAAATCACTTTTGGTTATTATTGAACTGTAGTTGAGTAGATAAAACGGCGTATCTGAGCACGGAAACGAAATGATATACCCAGTACGAATTACATTCTTCTAATGACTAACACATTTTATTAAGGGGATAAGAAAGTATTCAGAGAATTGCGCGTAAACCCTAATTATAAGTTGGTTTTAGAAAAAACTTTAAAAGTATTGCTGGTAAGTTAAAATAGAAAAGAAGGATCATTTTCTCAAATATCCCACTCTTCATTGAGCTGAGATATCGCATAATGACCAGTTAAATCAAATTGACATGGAACAACAGAAACATAATTATTTGCTAGCGCCCATACATCATTGTCTTCTCCTTTATCGTGATTCACAAAATTACCTACCATCCAGAAATAACTTCTTCCATAAGGATCCTTTCGCTCATCAAAATCCTCTTCCCAAGTAGCATTAGCTTGTCTACAAACTTTTATTCCTCTTATGTTTTCGTTTTGGATTACAGGGAAATTCACGTTTAAAGCGATTCCTTTCGGGATACCCTTATATAAAGCCTCTTGGGTAATTTTGATTAAGTACTCATCAATGTGGGACATATCTCCATTAGGATCATAATCACAATAGGAAAACCCGATAGAAGGGTAACCTTCTATCGCTCCTTCAATGGCAGCACTCATCGTTCCCGAGTAAAGTACACTGATCGAACTGTTGCTGCCGTGATTTATTCCAGAAATTACCAAATCAATATTCCTGTTTTTAAAAACATAGTGTTTTGCTAACTTAACACAATCAGCAGGAGTACCGCTGCATTCATATGCCTCTACTCCTTCAAATAGATCATTCTTCCTTAGCCTTAAAGTGTCTCCTACTGTAATGGCATGACCCATTCCAGATTGAGGACTATCTGGGGCTACCACGACTACCTGGCCTAAGTTTTTTGTCAAATCAACTAGTTTTCTAATCCCTCTTGAAGTAATCCCATCATCGTTAGAGAGAAGAATAAGCGGTTTTGCCATGTTCTATATTGAGTTATAAAAAGCTGTTATGCGAACCAGATCGGCTGATTCATCGGTATCAAGCCTGTTTTGCTTGATGAACTGTTTTATTTCAATTTGCTTTTTGGACATGAATTGAAGCAAATCTTTTTTTCTACCAGTAAAAAAAGTGATTTTGCCTTTCTCATCTAAGAAATAATAAGAGTATTGAATCACATTTTGACGAACGTTTCCTCCACCCCAATAAGCAGAAGAAGTATTTACTGTTTGAACTACTGTTTGTTCACGTCTCAGTAGCGAAAGTTTTCCTTCATACACCACCTCAAAAAAGACAGGTATTTTATAGTCAAAATTTACATGGTAAGGAATGGAATAGAATTGACGATAGTTGTTCAGGATCCTATCGAAGATTTCAAAGTAAAATACTTTGTGACTTGAAAATGATTTTGTTTTTCCTGCGGTCACAAGAGTAAGTACATTGGCTTCTAAATCATACTTTAAATCCCCTTTCAATGTGTCTTTATCAGAAGTAACTACGAATCCTTCATGAAAAACTTCTGATGAGAAACGCTGAGCTGATCCTATTATACTTAAATAAATAAAACAAGCAGAAAGGCAAAGCTTCATATTTACATTTAACTTCTATAATTTTCAGATTTATTTTATTCCTAAAATCTCATGACCCATTTTATCCCTTTTCGTCTCCAAGTATCTTTGATTATGTGAATTAGGTGCTATCTCAATAGCTACATTCTCTACAATCTCTAACCCATAGCCCATCAATCCTACTCTTTTTTTAGGGTTGTTTGTTATTAGTTTCATTTTCTTAACTCCCAACTTCCTTAAGATTTGAGCTCCAACTCCATAGTCTCTTTGGTCTGATTTAAATCCGAGCTCTAGGTTAGCTTCCACTGTGTCTCTTCCTTCCTCTTGCAACTTATAAGCCCTAAGCTTATTCAACAAACCTATACCACGTCCTTCTTGGTTCATGTAAAGTACTACACCTCTTCCTTCTTCTTCTACCATTTTCATAGCTCCGTGAAGTTGTCCACCACAATCGCACCTGGATGAGCCAAAGATATCTCCTGTGACACAAGAAGAATGAACCCTTACCAAAACTGGCTCATCCTTTCCCCATGTTCCCTTGACTAAGGCAAGATGCTGCTCACCTGTATTAATTTGTTTAAATGCTTTCAGTTCAAAATCTCCCCAACCTGTTGGCATCTTAACCGCAATCTCTTCCTCTACCAGAGATTCTTTTTTCATCCTATATTCAATCAAGTCTGCAATTGAGACTAACTTAAGATGAAACTTATCAGCAATTTCTTTACAATCAGGAAGTCTTGCCATGGTTCCATCATCCTTCAGTATTTCCACCAGTACTCCGGCAGGTTTTAAACCTGCAAGTCTTGCAAAGTCAATTGCGGCTTCCGTATGTCCCGATCTTCTTAATACTCCACCATTTCTAGCTTTTAATGGAAAAATATGACCGGGACGTCCCAGATCTTCAGGTTGGGTTTCAGGATGTACCAAGGCTTGAATGGTCTTAGCTCTATCAGATGTTGAGATTCCGGTAGTGGTTCCATTTCCAATTAAATCCACTGATACAGTAAATGGGGTTTCGTATATAGCCGTATTTTTTCCTACCATTAAGTCGAGATTTAGTTCATTGCACCGCTCTTCCGTAAGAGGAGCGCAAATCAATCCTCTACCTTGCTTTGTCATAAAGTTGATGATGTCAGGGGTAATTTTTTCTGCAGCACATATAAAGTCCCCTTCATTCTCTCTCTCCTCATCATCCACTACAATGATGACCTCACCGTTTTTGATTGCCTCTAAGGCCTCTTCTATCTTATTTAGCATTATCCTATTATAACGTTTCCTAATATATTAGCTATTTCTACCGATACTTTTTTTAACTCATTTATATCATCCAAGAGTTCATCAATCGAATGTTCATCGGTCGTTTCATTCAACTTTTTGGTCTCTTCCTCAATTAGTTGTTGTATAATCCTAAATTTTAACCTAAGAACGTTGGTATAGGTCGCGTCTCTTAAGAATTCAGTTTCTTTAGGAACATAAATTTGGTATTTCTTAGACCAATTTTCACTTATTTCATATTTATCTGCACTTAAGTCTATCACTGTTTTTCTTATCTCTTCATCTTCATGATAGCGAAAGTATTCCCCATCTATCACTTCACCTTCTCTAAGTTTTTCCCTAAAAGTATCTACTATTTTACGGTAGATGTTGTTTGAAAACTGAATTTCGTCTGCTTCATTTAAGAAATAACTTATCTGATGCACATCATTAAGTGCTCTTGTTTGAATTTTGTTTTTCCCATAATTGACTAGTAGTCTTACACTCTCCTTTTCCTGCAATTCAATGATTTTCGCAATATCAGTCTTATCAGTTATTTCATCATGAACTGGTGGAGTAGGTAGCTCAAGCTCAGAAACAGGTTCTCTATTGAGCCGGCTTTTTCGAGTATTTATCAAAATTTTATTCTGCTCGGAGATCAAAATAGATTCGGAAATACTTAAAAGCTCACTACATTCTTTAATATAGATCGTTCGCTTAACCGGATCACCAATCTTGGCAATGGAAGCGATGATTTCTTTGATTACACCTGCTTTTTTTACTGGATCATTACCGGTTTCATCCAGCAATACTCTGGTTTTGAAGCGAATGATGTCTTGAGATTCCTTTGAAACAAATTCTCTGAAATCTGATGAACTCAATTTTTTGGCGTAGCTATCTGGATCCTCCCCTTTGGGGAGCGCTACAGCTTTTACATCAAGATCGCCTTCCAAGAGCATGTCTATCCCTCTCATTGAAGCTTTAATACCTGCGGTATCACCGTCAAAAATCACAATGACATTCTTTGTATACCTTCCAATTAACTTAACCTGATCTTGGGTCAGCGCAGTTCCAGAGGAAGCTACCACATTCTCTAATCCTGCCTGGTGCATGGACATTACATCTGTATATCCTTCCACCAAAAAGCAATGATCTTCTTTTCTAATTGCGTTTTTACTTTGAAACAATCCATAAAGCACTTTGCTTTTGAGATAAAGTTCAGTCTCAGGGCTATTGATATACTTAGCAGATTTATCGGTGTTTGATAGCTTTCTACCCCCAAAGGCAATGGTTTTTCCCGATACATTATGAATTGGAAACATTACTCTGCTTCTAAAGCGATCATATGACCTCCCTTCTTTTTCAATGGCTAGACCAGCTTCTGCAAGTAGTTCTTTTTTATAGCCTTTTTTTGTTGCCTCGTTCAATAGTCCATTCCAAATTTCTTTGCTGTAACCAAGTTGAAATTTCTTGATGGTTCCATCGTTAAAGCCACGCTCTTTGAAATAGCTAAGGCCAATCGATTTTCCTTCTTCTGTAGAGTGAAGAACATCTTGAAAATATTCGTTTGCGTAGTTAAGTACAATGTAAAGACTTTCACGCTTATTTTGTGCTTCAAGTGCTTCGTCAGATTGTTCTTCTTCTTTTACCTCAATCCCATATTTGCTAGCTAAATACTTTAATGCCTCCACGTAACTCAGTCCATCTACCTCCATCACGAAGGTAATCGCATCTCCCCCTTTTCCTGAACTAAAATCTTTAAAGATGCCTTTTGCAGGGACCACAAAAAAAGAAGGAGTCCTCTCGTTGGTAAAAGGGCTTAAAGCCCTATAGCTAGAACCAGATCTTTTCAGTGTTACAAAATCACCTATTACCTCCACAATGTCAATGCGGTTTTTTATCTCTTCTATGGTTGACGGATGAATCATAGATTTAAAAGATGCAAATTTACTGATTGTAAGTATCGAACTAAAAATAAGGCAGTCGTATTTAAATAATTCACAAATACCTGTATATATATCGAAGATCTCAACTTTGATAACCATCAAGGTTGGCTGGGTTTAGCCAACCTCATTCGTATAGAAGCCTATAGAACCGAGAAAAAACCGGCAAATCGAACCGGTACTACATCAGCAGTAAAAAAGAAAGAGTGCGTGTCTTTAATGAAAACGAATGGTTTCATTGGAGCATAGAAGAACAACCTTCACTGGATACTGGATGCCTTTTTTAAAGAAGATGCGAGTAGAAAACGGAAGAGATATAGTGCTGAAAACTTTAGTATCATCAACAAGATAGCGCTTACATTGATCGAAAGAAATACCGACAAATATCAAAGTCACAGAAAGTCCAATGAGCAGCTTAACAATAGTCAGTTCAATGGAAAACTACTCAACTTTAAAATGCGAGTGTTCAGCGTGTAGATTACTAAATAAGCCAATTAATTTTTCTACTAAAACCGCAGATTGGAACCCATTACAATAGGTTTTTTAGTGTGCTAATTAATAAATCAATTGAAGTAGTCGCATAGTAAATATAAAAAATAAGTTATAGCATACATAGGGCACATTTTAGTTAAGAAATCTACTGATTTGTGGTACTTGCTTTATCCGAATGATGTATTTTCTTTGTCTACAGCTTGTAAAGCTATTTACTTAAAAGTCTAGTTCAATAAATCAATACAATAGGCTCAAATGTGGAACAAACTGAAAATGTTTCTTATCCTATATTAAATTTTTTAATAGCCGCCAGAAGTCTCAGACCTTCTTTGAGGTAAGGATCATTTTTAAGTTTTTCATTGGTTTCATCTTCGGTTATAACTTCATTATTATCAATACTTGTTTCCAGTTGATCCGTCTTTTCCTGATTTGCCTGCCTGGTTTTGTAATTTAGAGAAACCGAAGTTTGATCTCTGTTCTTCTTTGCTTTTTCAATATCCTGAACCAACTTTTTAAGCTCTGCATCTGTATTGAGATGGGACAGATACAAATTGTTTAGATGATCCAACAATTCAACAGATATGTTATTGGTGGGCTTAAAAGTAGCACTGGCGATTTCATCCCAAGGTAGCGCATTTTCTCTACTAGCTTCACCAAAGTCTTCTGCAGAATACAGCGAAGGAAACTGAATATCAGGTGATATACCTACCTTTTGATTGCTGCTTCCCGAGACCCGGTAGAATTTTGCAAGTGTCAATTTAACCTGACCAAGTTTCATATCCGGATTTCGAATATATCTATCTAAACCTATGATATTTTGCACAGTGCCCTTACCAAAAGTGCTTTCACCAATAATAATTCCTCGTTTATAATCTTGAATAGCTCCAGAGAAAATTTCAGAAGCAGAGGCACTGCCTTTATTGACCAGGACCGCTAGCGGACCCTCATAAAATACTTCACCTCCGTCTTCATCATTCATTCTATCTACCGTGGTATTGTGATTCTTTACCTGAACCACAGGTCCATCAGGAATGAATAATCCTGTTAGCTCAATTGCTTCTTGTAAAGCTCCTCCTCCATTAAATCTTAAATCAACCATAAGACCGTCCATCCCCTGAGCTTCCAGTTCAGTAATTAGATTCCTAACATCACGTGTTGTGCTACGATAATCTTCTACTCCTGAGCGAAGATCATCAAAATTCAGATAAAAACTTGGAATAGTAATGACGCCCAGGTTATAGGTTGTGTTGCCTTCTGTGATAGGAATCATTTCTGCTTTAGCAGCCTGATCCTCCAGTTTAATTTTATCTCTGACCAACCTTAATGTATCTGGTAAGGCATTAATACCTTCACTTGCTTTTAATATTTGCAGCCTTACTACCGAACCTTTTGGTCCTCTAATCTTTGCGACTACATCATCCAATCTCCAACCGATAACATCTAAAAACTCACTGTTATCTCCTTGGGCAACACCAATAATTTTATCATCTTTTTGAAGGCGTTTGCTTTTATAAGCAGGTCCACCGGCTATAATATCGGCTACCTCGGTGTAGTCAAGATTTTGAGTTAATCGTGCTCCAATGCCTTCCAACGAAAGCCCCATCTCAATTTGAAAATTTTCAGCTGCGGGAGGAGAGAAATAATTTGTATGTGGATCATAGGAGTTGGTATATGCATTCATATAGCTTTGAAACACATCTTCACTATTGTATTGATAAATCGCTTTTTGAATGCGTTGGTATCTTCTTTTCAAGCTTTTAGCTATATCATCCCATTCTCTTCCTGCTAGTTTATAACTCAGTGCTTGATTTTTGATTATTTTTCTCCAAATTTCTTTTTTCTCGTCTTCATTTTCAGGATGATGTGCGTTTTCTCGGTTATAAACATATTTTTCGTCTACTGTAAAGTCAAAACCTTTATCAAGTAACTCAAAAACATAATCTATCCGTTCTAGGGCTCGCTCTCGATACAGTGTGAAAACATCATACGCAAAATCCAATTTGCCTGCTGGAATCTGATTATCTAACTCATACCTCAGGTATTCATACTTATCAATATCGGAAGAGTAAAAGTCTGCTTTGTAAGGATCTAATGACTCAAAATAGTAATTAAATATCACTGAAGAGATGGAATCTGAAAGTTCTAGTTTTCTGTAATGCATCCTCTTTAAGAGATTAGAGATGACATATGCCTCACTCGGATGCTCTTCCATCGGTTCTAGGACCTTTAAGGAATCTCCATCAAAAAATTCTTGTATTTCTGATCCATACTCTGACGAAACTCCAAACGAAGTAAGTACGACAAACCCAACTATCAGCAGCAACTTGTTCATAAAATTTGATTAATATAAAGTTCTAATAACGCAATATGCAAAAGATTAATTTTAAAAATAGCTCAATTTTGATAAGTAACTAATAAACATAGATTAAACCATTCTCTTAAGTTTTAAATTCCTCATAAAAACATTGCTTAGAAGTTCCGTTCTTAATGATACTCATAATCAGGTTGTATAAATTATACAGAAATTAAAAGTCTTTTTTGAAGCGAAAGTCAGACAATAAGTCGGTACTAAAAGTCATGAGAAAAGCTAATAAAGCTATTTGAATATCTATCTAATTCTTCATTCTTTCAGGTGATTTTTAAAACTATTGATTAAATATATTCTCTAGCATCAATGTCGTTTAGTTAAGGGTATGTAATAAGTAACTGTGTTTTAATTTTTTTTTACTACTCTTAGTACTCAGGTATAAGGGGGGTATTTCTTCCCATTTTTCCGTTAAAACCACTTCATACAGAGAACATTTATCAAACGATATTGACTATGAGATCGACGAATCAACTTACAGAGGCCGTGCAAAATTCGGCCATGAAAGGGTATTCACTAGAGAGAGAAAGCTGACCTTACGCCGCCTGTTACTTTCTATT
>JBCDKO010000052.1:0-23010 GCA_038746525.1 Bacteroidota bacterium | reverse complement strand
GTTTAACCAAGCAATACCGCCATCAAAAATAAAATATTTATTAAGAGCCTAATTCAATCCAAATATGCTCATATGCATACTAACCCCTATTTTTCATATGTATTAAAGGGCATCTCTAAAAACTTAGTTCAAGAATTTGAGGTAGCGTTTTTTTTCTGAGACAAGACGTCAAAAAATGGAGTTTAGCAGCATTAAATAAGTATTTTGATAACGAAGTACCAGGAAAAAAGATCATCTCAAAAATTGAAAGTGCGTTTTTAGAGGTGCCCTAAATGCCTGATTCAATAAATTAAATCTCATATCAATTATTCAGAACCATACGTTTGTTCATTCTGCAGATTTTTGCTTGATCCGAACAATCAAAAAAACCTAAACTTTTCTTACAATATGCTAATTGTCACAGTCTTGACCATTTTTAAAGGAGTGTTCTTCGTTATTTACATTCAAAACTTTCCAAGCAATGCGTATAACACTTTTTTCAGTACTACTAAATCTTTGGTTTTTGGTTTCCGGCCAAAACAACCTTCAAAATTATACCCCTTCTATCCTTTTTGATAAAGGTGATTGGGAGTTCAAAACATTCCAGAATTTGTACACCCAAACTAAATCATTTGATGATAGCGAAAGTAAAGTTGACAATGGAGTGAGGGAAACCTTTTTTACTTCTATCAACCAATTTTTGTACGGTGTGAATGATCAAATCAATGTTGGGATAGATGTTTGGGTAAAAGCCTCAAACAATGATGACGATGAATTTAGCGCCTCTGCGGGGATCTCTGGATTTGGCCCGAAGATTAAGATTGCACCAATCAAGTCATTGCCCCGCCTCTCTTTGCAGAGTACCTACCTCTTCAATGTTTTGGATGACCCTGAAGGTGCTGAGGGCACAAGGTATTTCCTGGAATGGGATGCCAATTTGTGGCTTAATCAGATTTTTTTCGACCTTCCTCTAAGCTCCAAATCTCAGCTATTTTTTCAACAAGCCTTTTGGTATCGTTTTGCAAAAGATGGGTCATCTGCAGAAAACAATTTCCTCGAAACACAGACCAGTATTTTTTACAGCTACTTCCCAACAAGCAGATGGACTATTTATGCTATGTCAGAATATTTTCCAAGACATTACGATCTTAATGAACAGGAGGTGGAAGCTTTCTTTTCTTACTTCGTTCAATCTGGCTTAGGGATTAAATATCAGCTCATTCCCAACTTAATCGAGTTAGAAGCACTCTACACTAACTTTTGGCTTGGAAGTGAAGGCCAGGGTGCAGGAGAAACGTTAAATTTAGGCATCCGGGTGATACGCCAATAAATGAAGCGAAGTGCAATTGCGATAATTTTTTCTACTCCCCTTGTTTTATCAAGCCAGCAAATCGCATCAATTTCTTTTGAAGGATTAAAAAAAACGAAAGAGAGTTATGTAAGACAGTTTGTTACTGCTCAAGTAGGAGGTCGGTTAGATTCGGTTCAGCTTGAAAGAGATCGGAAAACGCTCACTAATTTGGAAATTTTTGGGAATGCCTTGGTTAAGGTGCATTCAACAAAAGAAGGAGACTATGAGATTGTTTTTTGGTGTGATGAACTTTTCACACTATTGCCTATTTTCAGCTTCGGCGGAATTGAGGGAAATTTTTGGATTCAGACCGGACTTTCGGAAGCTAATTTAGGTGGCAGAGGGAATAAACTCGCTGCTTATTATCAGTATTATGATCGAAGCTCCGTAGCGGCCCATCTCACTTTCGAGCGGATTAAAAGATCCAATTGGGGAGCTAATCTTAGTTTCGTTAAGTGGTCTACTCTTGAACCACTTTTTTTTAGTCAAGGAGAAGTGCAATATGAATATGATAACTGGACCTTTGGAGCTACAGCCATAAGATATTTTCAGTTTAGGGACAAAGTGGAGTTTGGTGGTGCCTATTTCACAGAGGATTATACGCGAGTAGGAGAAGGATTCACTGATGCACCACTTATGGTAAGTGAAAAGAAAATACTCGGAAAAGTTCTCTACACCATTGACAGGGTCAATTACCATTTCTTCTATTTGGATGGGGTCAAGAATCAACTCAATTTTCAGACCGTCCGATCAATAGGGGATGAACCTTCCTTCTATATTATGTTTAATGACCTTATTTATCATCGCAGAATAAACGAGAAAGGCAATTTTGCGATGAGGTTTAGATTTGGTGTAAGCTCCAATGAGGAGAGTCCATTTGCTCCGTTTGTCCTGGATAGTTATTTAAACATTCGTGGAGTAGGGAATAGAGTGGATAGAGGCACCGGAGCCATCATTTTGAATATGGAATACCGCCAAACCATGCTGGAGAAAGAAAAAGTGGCAATCCAAGGAGTTATTTTTTCTGACACAGGGTCCTGGAGGAACCCCGGAGGAACTTTTAGCGATTTTACAGACTCTGACAACTTTGTGTTATTTGCAGGAGGAGGCTTAAGGCTTATTCATAAGAAAATCTATAATGCAATTTTTCGCGTGGATTACGGAATCAACCTTCAGGAAACGGAAGTTAACGGATTTGTACTTGGTGTTGGGCAATATTTTTAATAGCTATTATCTTCCGAATCAATCTCTTCTCCCAATTTTTCCCATGCTATGTTAGTAGATTTTAGGTCATCGAATGTGTCTACATCACTAAGTTTAGGAAGTTGATACACCCGTAAGCCAAGTGTTTCAGTTTCATCAAGTAAATCTTTTAAAACGTTGTCGTTGCTGTATACTTTGTTTTCGAATAGTTGAGGATAGAACTCATTCATTCCCAATAAATAATATCCACCATCTTTAGCAGGCCCCACCACTATATCATGCTCTTCCAGCATTGCAAAAGAAGTTTTTATGATTTTTGAGCTGAGATCGTAACAATCACTTCCAATGATCACAACTTTTTTGTACGTGTCAAATGCTTCATCAAAAGCAATAGACATTTTTTCTCCTAGTGAATTTCCCTTTTGCACTTTATGGAAAAATTGCTCTTCGAACCATATATCTTCTACTTCAACATATTCTGAATAATAAACTGCTTTATCTACTTCAATTTTTCGGGTGATTTTGTTGGTGTAATGGACTAATTCCTGGTAAACATCCAGTGCCTTATCTATTCCAATATCCTTGGCTAGCCGGGTTTTTACCATACCTGGGATCAGGTTTTTTACAAAAATCATTAACAATGAATCATTCATTTATTTTCTTTTTTAGTTCTTTTAAATCTCTTACGGTCTTGTAATCTATCAGAGGTCTTTTTGTTGGTTATTAAATCCCTATAACCGATGGAATTTGTTTTTAATTCGTTGCAGGGCTACTTCATCGCAATTTTACAGCTTATTTGAAATGTTCAATATCATTGATTGAGATTAGGATGTCAATTCCTGGCGGTTCAATGCGTTATTGGATCATTAAATCCTTTTACAAAATTCTCGGTAATATTTATGGATTCAGATCAAAATAATGCCAATAGATACCTTATACTTTTGTCATTTTAATAATCCGATAAACTCTTTGAAGTTCTAATCTAGTTGCAACATCTTCTTGGTGTTGATGACGAAGAATTTAGACCTCTTCTATTCTTTCTTTGGAAGATTTAGAGGACCAATAGTCTGCATCAAATCCAACATCTGTTTTCTTCGCTATTCTACAGGTTTTCTCTCGGTTATTAATTCACTTTAATTCCTTTATAAAGCCACTTACCCCAGGATTTGTTGTAAGTATGTACACTGTCAGTAGGCTGATTTTTGAGATCCACTACCTCGAAACCTTTGTTTTTCCAATCAAATATTCCTCCATACAAGTTCTTAACATCTTCGTAGCCCGCTTTTCTGAGCTTTTCACCCACACGCTCGCTTCTATAACCAACGGAGCAATATACAATCACCTCAGTGTCTTTTGGAATATCTTGTACATCAGCAACAGCAAATTCAGTATAGTTTATCATCCTTGATCCAGGGATATGACTTACCTTGTACTCTTCGGGTGCTCTGGTATCCAGTATAGTCACATGCTCCAATTTCGTTTTCAGTTCGCCGGACTTAATTAAAGGGACGGTATTCCTATACAAGCTTTGCATCTTTTCATCAAAAGTTTTTTGACCACGTGTAGTCATTGTAGATGCAACAAGAAGAATGATCAGATGAAGGTATTTTTTCATAAGTGCTTGAATTTTACTAGTTCAGCAACTGCGAAAGTAGACACAGACAGGTATTCTAAAAATACAATCCACAGCGGAAGTTCAAATCCGTGTGTCGTATAGCCCAGGTAGGTTAGAAAAATGAGAAAGGACCACAGAATAGGGAATCGATACCTTGATAAAATTCCAAAAGCAATCAAGGGAATAATGTACCAGGGATGAATTATTGTTGCAAAGAACAAATAGATTGTAAGAATGAAGAGGAATGATTTAAATAGGTTCCATTTCTTGACGGAAGCAACCGCCGATACACCTAAAATACTCAATAATGAAAGTACCGAAAGCAAAGGGCCAATCTTAGCGATGTTATTGTATCCATAAATCAAGAATCCAATTTCTCTAGCGATGAAATAGAGGCTGGCGTTGAACTCAAATTTTCTGAAATAAAGCTCTAGACTCGATGCCATCCCAGTGATGAGCGTTTCATTGAGCATGGGTAGGATGGTTATTGCCCCCAAAATTGCACTAGCAAGTGCAATCCACCATCTTTTCATCTCTAGCCCGTAAAAAAAGAGAGAAGGTAAATAAATTAGGGGAAGTAGTTTGGTGCCGATAGCGAGTCCAAAACCACTGACAGAGAGCCAATTTCTTTGCTTTTCAAAAGCAAGAGCTCCTATGAGAAGAAAAAAAACTACCAATCCTTCAAAGTGAAGATTTCCAGTAAGCTCTACAACCACCAGAGGGTTCAGGAAGTACCAAAAGGCCAGATGTCTGTCCTTTTTATAATGTTCCAGTGTTTTTCTGAGAAGTAAAAACGAGCCTATATCTGCCGCTGACAAAATGCTTCTCATGATATTCACACTCGCTAGCCAGCTAGTACTAAGATTAACACTTAACCAAAAAATCGCCTGATTAAAAGGTGGATAGATGGTGAAATAGTTGGGTGAGTTGAGTTTTTTAAACAATTCCTTATCTAATCCCGGAATTTCTTGAGCAAGATAAGATTCTGGTAGGGCAGAAAACGGATGAATGCCGTTTTTTAGAAGTAAACCGTCCCAGATAAATCTATACACATCGTCTGATAACGATGGAAGAGAAAAGAATAATACCAATCGAGCTAGTAGCCCAAAAACAAATAGCAACCGATCTGATTTTTGTTCCTGTAAAAGAAACAGATAGCAAATAAACGAAGAAACAAAAGCCATAAGTAACGCGCCTGATTGATACCGCTCTATCCAATTGCCTATACTGAAACTTGCAAAGACGAAAATGAACCCAAAAGAATAGAAACCCATTCGGTTTTGCTCACGCATTCTTCATGGGTATGATAGAAAGTATGAACACATAACCAAATCCCATAGCCATCATAAAGTGGAAAAGCATTAAACCGTAATCCTCCAGTTTAAATCCGGAAAAAATTCCGTACGCAAAATAGATGGCCAGCAAGCCTTCAAAAAATGTCACTGGGCTTAGCACTTTCTTTAGGTACAGGTTGCCCTTCCAGCTATCTTTTTTGTTTTTGATGTTGAATTTCGGTGTGCGGATAAATGGGGTTTTGAATCCAAGATATCCCTCTATCACAGCGATGGAATTATGTAGCGCCATGCCCATGGAAAAGGCAAGAAACACCGGAAAGTTCGTGAGGAAGTATTTGAAAGTATAGTTTGGGTGAGAGGCCTTGGCAGAGACCCAATAAAAGAAGCCCATTGCCAAAAAACCAATAACGAAAATGCTTCCTAAGTCAAAAATCAACCCTAGCTCCGGATTGAACTCCTTAATGTAAAGCATAGGTATTGACAATATCGCAGCAATCAAAAGCAGCAAAAAAACTGAACTATTCAGAAGGTGGAAAACAGCTCTCCACTTGTGCTTCCATCCCATAGAAGATCTAAATACCTTTCCTAGCGTCTTTCGGGCAGTTTCAGCAGCTCCTTTATTCCAACGATATTGTTGCGATTTGATCGCGGGAATAACTACGGGTAATTCTGCAGGTGATTCAATCTCTTCGCGGTAGACAAACTTCCAACCTTTTAATTGTGCCCGGTACGATAGGTCAAGGTCTTCGGTAAGCGTATCATATTGCCAACCCCCAGCATCTTCAATGCATTCTTTTTTCCATACTCCGGCCGTTCCATTAAAATTGATAAAACTACCGGCTTGCTCTCTTCCTTTTTGTTCCACTGTAAAATGTGCATCTAGCCAGAAAGCCTGGATTTTTGTGAGTAAACCATAATCTTTATTCAAATGGCCCCATTTGGTCTGGACCATCCCAATTCTTTCCTCATTGAATTTTGGAAGTGTTCTGAGAAGGAAGTCAGAATGAGGGACAAAATCTGCATCAAAAATTGCAATGTATTCTCCTTTGGCCTCTTCCATTCCGTACTGAAGAGCGCCAGCTTTAAACCCAATTCGGTTGGGCCTTCGGATGTGTTGGATATCGATATTCTTTTGAGAATACCATTTTACCTTTCTGGCAATGATATCCACGGTTTCATCATTTGAGTCATCCAGAACCTGAATCTCAAGTTTATCCAGTGGATAGTCAAGCTTGCAAACCGAATCAATTAATCGTTCCACTACATACCTTTCATTGTAGACAGGTAATTGAATGGTTACTTTAGGATACTCTTTTAAATCCTTATCTCCTGAATCAAGTCTTTTTTTCGATTTTAAGTAGTGCCAGGATAAATTGAACTGTACTAGACTGAACAAACAAATGATAAAAAGTGTAACCGCATACACACTAATGACTATCCACTCCACAATTATAGGTATTTGAATATGGTGTAAATGATTTTAAAGCCTGCACCAATAGTGCCTTTAATTGTTCCGCTTACTTTAGAAATCCCGATTCTCTTCCGGTAGTTGACTGGAATGTCCATCGAGCGTAAATTTAGTTTAGCTGCCTTTAATTGCATCTCTACGGTCCATCCATATGTCTGATCTTGCATATCAATTGTCAGCAAGCTTTCGTATGTGACCGCTCGAAAGGGACCCAGATCAGAATATTTTACACCATAAAACAGCTTGATAAGCTTCGTTGCTAACCAATTCCCGAAAACTTGCTGTAGGGTCATGCTACCTTTTTGCTTTTGTCCCAAGGCTCGTGAGCCGATAACCAGATCAGCTTTATCATGGAGGATAGGCTGAACAAGCTCATTCATTTGTTCAGGAAAATCTGAATAGTCGCCGTCCAGGAAAACAACGATATCTGGTTGAGTTGATGAATGTGCAATATGTGACAGGCCTTTTAGACAAGCCTTTCCATAGCCTCTCGTAGGTTCCTTTAGTACGGTGGCGCCTCTGGACCTGGCTTGCTCAAATGTATCATCCGTAGAGCCATTATCAACTACGATAATCTCAGAGACAAGATCTTTGGGGATTTCATCTATGACCAGCCCTACAGCATTTTGCTCATTAAAAGCGGGAATGATTACTCGGATATCCGACTTAGCCAAAAAAATACTTTTGATAACGAATACCTAAAGATATCTCTTTGAACGAAAGTCTTTTAAGGATTACTTATCCATCTGTCTTTCTGAAAACAAAAGGAATTGCTTTCCCATCTCCCGAAATGGTTACTTTCATTCCCGAATCAGTTCTTTCGTATTCAATTTCCTTAGGAAAATCATGGTCTGGGTTGGCACACACAAAACGCTTTCTGGAGATAGAGACGATTTTAAAATATGTGGGTGTTTCATTGTGAGCAACTTCTGCTACATAGTTCCAGGTACCATTTTCATTGATAATTCTCAAATTTTCCACAAAAGTCGTATCACCATTTTTAAGGGTGACCCCTATTCCTTCCATTTTACTTTTTTGGAAAGCCCAAGATTCAAAGGAATCAGTTCCCGGTTTTGAATTCGTTCTTTGCCAAGTTCCTGTAAGCCATTTAAAGTCTTTGCTGGATTGTCCTATTAATAGATTGCTTACCAGGAGTAGAGAAAACAGAAGCGTAATTTTTTTCATATTCTTTTTCCTACAACATTAGTTGTCTCTTTTCTTATGGTATTGTAAAAAACCGACAAGATTATTTGATGAGGAAAAAATTGGCAAGGTTTGTTTTATCAAAGCCATATGTCGAAGGCTCTTCTCCGGTAAATTCTTTAAAATTTTTGATGAAATGAGATTGATCAAAATATCCTGATCGTAGCGCCAGATTGACCCAGGAGTGATCTTCTGACCTTATTTTATGAAAGATGTTACTAAATCTGATGATACGGGAATAAAACTTTGGAGATACCCCTACCACTTTCCTGAATTTTCTTTCGAAACTTCTTAGACTTTGACCTCCTTCCATTGCAAGCTTTTTAATGTCTATCAGGCCATTAGTTTTAAGTATCCGATCTACTGCTATTCTCATCTTTGAAATGACTCTGGTTTGGCTGGTAATCCATCTATCAATAGATGAAATTTTCATGGGGATTCCAATTTCTCGGTTAAAAGCTTCAATCAAATGGGTTGATTCTTTAGGAATAATTTCCTCAAGCGGGACGACATGATCGGTGTAAGAGGACATATCTATACCAAAAAGCTCGTAAAACGAAACTAGGTGAAGCTTTATTCCTATCATACCTGAGGATCCCGTACTCTCAAGGAAGAAATAACTACTGATTTGGTTCGAAAATAAGATATCGGATTGCATTTCCCAATTTCCATTGATCTGTATGCGGTAAGGATTTTTATAATGAATGATTATTTCACTGTAGCCATCTGGAATAATTTTTTCACGCTGTATCTGG
Organism: Bacteroidota bacterium; assembly: GCA_038746525.1. Classification (GTDB taxonomy): domain Bacteria; phylum Bacteroidota; class Bacteroidia; order Cytophagales; family Cyclobacteriaceae; genus Ekhidna. Next base: position 14,141 of record JBCDKO010000052.1, on the reverse strand, counting down.
GTGTTTTCATTTTCATATACCCAGTATTCCTTGACTATTTCTTTTAGCGCTTCAGAAGGATTGAGTTTTTCATAGATCATCTTTCAACATAAAAAGGTTGTTTTGAAACTATGAGGCTATTCTTCCCTGAATTCATATAAAAAGTTTTCATTTCTTTGAATACATGGTTGCTCGGTGCTTCAAATGGTCTCCACAAATTTGTGAGTAGCAGAAGCGTGTTCTTTGGTTAGCTCTAATACCAAATAACCGTGGTGGTCTCTTAGGTTAGCGTAATTTAGATAAGGGTTGATCTTCGAATTTACAATCTTCATTTCATGCAATCTAACCAGGCTATCTGGAACTCTTTCATTTGAATTAGCGGAGTTGATGGAAGTAATACCAAACTCTATTGCGAAAGCACCTTCGCCAGTTTCTTATTTGTATTCATCAAAGGGCCTATTAGTTGCTTCAAAAGCCCATGCAGATTGAGTATCGCCTGTAATGAATACCACATTCTGTTATAAATTTTAAAAGACCAGATCGATTTTCAAAGCAGGAATTTTCATCAAAAACCCATCCTTTCTCATGTTGTTTGGTGTATATCCCCTATTATCCCATGGTGAGATAAACAAATCCATTTCTACTAATCGGAGAATAAACCACATAGAACTAAAAATCTACAGATACTACCACCAATGTGCAATATTTTCTCCGCAAGACTTTTAGATATAGCTAGCGGATTACAATAGTCGATTTAGAGGATAATTACTTAATTTATAATAAGATCGCTCGAGTGTAAAGATTACCCAATAAACAAAAACCAGACTTATTTTGTAAAAAATGTCAGGTATGCCAATTAATTTACTTTATTGAACCAGGCTCTTAATAAATAGCTCTCGCAAGCTGCAAACGAGGAAAACAGATCACCTGAATAGAACAAGCACAACAAATAAGCAGATTTCTAAATCCAAATGTGCTCATGTGTATGATAAACCTCATTTTTCGTATTTATTAAGTGCTTAATTCAATTACTTTATTATGGACATATCATCATTTCCAATTAAGATAGGCTGATTAAATCTACCTTCCTCGTCTCTGTTTTCAAGATTAAGTACACCACGTGGACAAACCGCCGAGCAAACGCCACAACCTACACAGGAAGACCGAATGATGTTTTGACCTCTTTGCGCATACCATCTTACATCAATTCCCATTTCACAATAAGTTGAACAATTACCGCATGAAATACATTGTCCTCCATTTGTGGTTATTCGGAATTTGGATTTAAAGCGTTGAATAAGCCCGAGATATGCAGCAAGCGGACATCCAAAACGGCACCAAACACGATTTCCCATAAAAGGATAAAATCCCGTTCCTACCACACCGGAAAACATAGAACCTATCATAAAACCATAAATGGTACGAATATTTCCACTGGAAAGATTAAAATTATTTCCGTCTACCGGCATATATCTAGCAAATACTGAAACTTCGCTAAAGATGACCCCTAAAGCAAAGAATCCGGCAATGCCAACTATCACGTTTCTGACTTTTTTCCCAGACATTTCCGGAAATTTTCTACGATGAATGAAATATAAACCTGTTCCAATAACAACTACAATTCCCAGAACAGTCCATATATTTATGCCAAAATAAAAGTCTCCGCCAAAGAAATTATAAAGTACAAGTCCGGTCATCAGGATTCCAAAGACTAAGACACCATGAATGAGAAATCGCTCAATTTGCCAGGCTTCTGTAGACTTATCTGAGAGCTGCCTAAAGGGATCTCCCGAGGTTTCGGCCAGACCTCCGCATCCACATACCCACGAACAGTACCATCTTTTGCCAAATAAATAAACAAAGAGAGGAACGCCCACAACAAATAGAGTAATACCCCACGCAAACATGAAAATCCCTAATCCACCAGATTGCGTCAATGTATTAATGTGCCATGCGTCGAAAAAGTCGTAATCTAAGGGCCACATATTTTTGAAATCGAAGTAAGGTTGATTTAACCTCACTAGTATCTCAGGAATCAAAAAAGCAAATGCTAACTGAAAGAACATGACAGAAGAAGTCCTGAATACCTGGTACTTGCTGTGACGGTACTTGATAATCATTCTTATCCCCATTATAATGACTGCGAAGGTGTAAAGAAAACCATAAAGGAACCACTGGCTTGCCGAAGCTCCTGGGTTGATTAGCTTTTGTAGAGGATCCACCACTATAATCCAATTTGTTATGTAAGCAGGAAAGAAATACAAGAGGATGTAAAATCCAATAAGAAGAAATCCTGCGAATATCCCCATCCAACCTCTATTGTTTAATGCGTGCAGGAATATGCGATTATTTTTAATCCCTGGAGGCCCACTTAGTTTAACCTGAGGGATAATGAACATTAGCGCCCCTATCGCTCCTACTATATATATTAGTATAAAGAATAAAGTTTTATTGGTAGGAATAACTCCGGTTATAGAGGCTCTCGACAAAGTGCTGGCGTAGTCATCATAGATTACTTTATCCCATTCTTGATTGGCCCTTGCTTTATTATTTACTCTTTCAATACCTGCTTTTACTTCATTAACAAATGAAATGCTTAGACTGAATTCTTTCTCAAACAAGTCCGTGTAGGGATCTTTCAATAATCCCTGATGCTCTTCTTTGACCACATTGGTAAAGGTTCTCTCGGTTAGCCGATAAGAAGACATGAAAAAGCTGACAAGGAACAGTCCTAAAGAAAATATAAATAAAATAAGTCCAGAATACCTGATTAATTTCATAGTTAGGCAAATAGTCTTTCAAAAAATCCTTTTTTACGAACGGGGATTTTTTTATTGGGAAATTGTTGATTGAACTTCGTTTGAATATCCCCTTCCCAATGCGTGTAAAATTCTGGGTCAAAGTTGGCTTCTGAAAGATGTTGTATCACGTAATCTAGCGACCTTTTGTCTCTAAGCCAGCGATCCCATACATCGTGCCTGTTCCTTAAGCCGAAAAGATTCACACCCTTTACTTCGAGGGAATCTTTTTCATAAATGATCTTGATGCATTTTTCATCATCTGCACATTGCCAGTAAAATTCGTGGCAATCATCTGGGCAGTTAGGGGTAACAGTACCATAATTGTGATGTTCAATATCAAAAAATTTTGCCGAGTTAAACCAAATGCCCGGCCAATATTTTGTGGTAGTGCCTGTTACTGTTTTAGCTACCGTTTCACCCATCATTCTTCCAACATACCAAACAGCCTCAATCGGCCTTCTGCCCGGTGGAGGAATTCTTAATTGTGCACAATCACCAATTGCATACACTCCAGATACACTTGTTTCCAGGTTTTCGTCTACTAGAATACCCCTGTCTGTCTCCACTTTTGAATGCGCTACCAGATCTATATTAGGATGTACTCCTACAGTTAATCCAACGAATTGACATTCAATTTCATCACCGGATTTGGTTTTTATTCCTTTTACCCTTCCATTACCATCATCAAATACTTCTGCCAATTCTGTTTCCTGTTTGAGGTCTACTCCATGTTTTATCAAATGACGATCTACTAGTATGGCCTCTTCTTTAGGCAGCATATTTCCCCAAAAATGCTTTTCCCTGATTAAGTAGGTAACGGAAATATTTCTGCTGTGGAGCATCTCAGCCATTTCAACACCAATTAAACCACCGCCTAGAATAACTGCTTTTTTAACGTTTTTGGTATTCTTTTCCATGAGCTCCAGGTCTTGGTAAGAATAAAGTCCCTGAACTCCATCAAGATCTTGTCCTGGCCATCCAAATTTGTTGGATTGACTTCCAGTAGCGAGAATGAGTATATCATAATTTATGTCAGAACCTTCATCCAAACAAATTTTTTTGCGATCAAAATCAATAAAAGAAACCCAAGCCTTTCTGAGCGTTATTTTATTTTTCTCCCAAAACCAATCTTCATACGGTTTTGTATGCCTAAACTCCATATGCCCCATGTAGATATACATGAGCGCAGTTCTGGAAAAAAAATAATTGGTTTCTCCTGAAATAACTGTGATTTTGTTATTAGAAAGTTTCCGTATGTGTCTTGCTGCTGTAATACCGGCAATTCCATTGCCAATAATGACTATTTGTTGCATGTAGTAATATTAGAGTACCAAATTAAGGTGATCGAAATTTGTGTTGAATTTAAGATAAACAGATTTGAATTCCTTTGTCTACCTCTTGACATAAAAATGTGTCAAACCTTCTTGATCCTATTTGTGTTTAATACGTATAGTTATATGGTGATTAGGTGAATTGGGTGGGGTAAGACGTGCAAAGGCACGTATATTTCGGTTAGGTTAGGTTACGATTATCCCATCCATAAAAGGGACCCTCCCGGGTCCCTATTTTTTTATATTACTTGTTCATTTATATGCAAATACTTTAGTATCTCTGTTCATTGATGATAAGTTCTTTCGGATTACCTCTAATGAAATCTTTTCCGAAATTCGTACATTTGTGTGAAGATTTATAAGTTCACATACTAAAAATTCCATTTCGATCAACTAAAATCTTTGATTTTAGCATAAATATTAGTTTGCTTATTAAGTAATCTTTATGCCAGAATAAATCACAAACATTTGAACCATACTTTATCTCGTGTGTCGACATGAGAAACACTTTTTTCATCTTTGACAATCCTAGTGAGAAGGGTTCGTATCTACTTGTTTCTTAAATCCAAACGAAGATAGGTCATCCGGAATAATTAAATCCATGTTCTAGGCCTGTGCTCTTGCAGTTATTACTTTCTGTAGTTGGCCGTCGCAAAACTGAAAGAGCTTTTTAGTAGCCAGATAATTGATCTCCATTCGAGTGATCACATTGATAGAAGGTACGCTATCAACGATTTAAATATGATCGGACTTCTACCAAGATTTGAATTTCACCATTTTTGATGTATACAATACTTTTTTTTGAAGAAATTTTCAATATGAGGGGAGATTGAACGTCCTAATGAATATGGGACCAATTTTGTTTGGAATATCACTACATCATACCCGGTTGAGACGAATTTAGACTTTATCGTAAAGAGCAAACTTTTTTTGAATCCCGGAAAATAAATATGGATTTTTAGAGGTACCCTTGATAAATATGATTTATTTATGTACCGGAGAAACACTTGAGGGAGTGCTCCTGATAACGTCCCCCTGAATTCACATGGTCTTTTTGACGGGTTTATATCCTATACTTATGGATCATTTCACTATCTCAGAAGAAATTAATAATATTTTGGATGAAGACTATGAGCCACAGTGGGATTCAACGCGATGAAGAGGAATTATAATTTCTAGGTTAAATACAGTTTTTGAATTAGGCATTTACTAAATGTGAAAAATGAGGTTTAGTATGCATATGAGCATATTTGGATTTAGAAATCTATTGATTCCTAATGTTTGCTTTATCTAAATGGTCTATTTTCTCTGTTTGCAGCTTATCAGAGCTATTTATTAAAACCTTAGTTCAATACAGTTCTTAAATTTGAGCTAAAATTGAGGAGGTGTATTGCCTCCGTTTACATTATGATTTATTACGTCTCAGGAGGAGTACGATCAGGAAAGAGTAGCTATGCCATGAAATTGGCCAAATCACTAGGAGACAGGCTGACTTACCTGGCTACGGCCAGAAGATGGGATGATGACTTTGAATATCGCATTAGAAGGCACGAAAAAGATCGAGATGATTGCTGGGAGGTCTTAGAAAAAGAGAAGGGACTCCATGAAATTGATTTTAGCCATCAGGTTGTGGTCGTGGATTGCATTACCCTATGGCTGACCAACTATTGGGTAGATACTAAACAGGATATTGATGCTTCAATAAGCGCTTTTAAAAATGAAGTCGATCAACTAGTGAAGCAAGAAGCAACTTTCATTTTCATCTCCAATGAGCTAGGTATGGGCTTACATCCCCATGAAGAATCGAGTAGAAAGTTTGTGGATTTACAAGGCTGGGCGAATCAATATGTTGCAAAAAAAGCAGATAAAGCGATTTTCATCGCTTCAGGATTGCCTATAGAAATGAAATAATGATGAGAAAGACGTTAATGAACAGGAGTGGAGAAAAGGATTGCACCTTAGCCCTTCATCACTTCGTGGATGATACTGCTAAGAAACCATCTGGTTTATTGACTGCTTGTAATACCTCTTTTCATCGCGTTTTGTGCATGGAGTTATGATAGAACTTATTGAAAGGCAGGTAGAATCACTTGAAATACCACTATTCACGTTAGGACTTCCTGAACATGTAATTGACAAACTTTACGAAGAATTGCTATTAAACAGATTTGAAGACCTTAAGCGAGAGGGTTTATTATTGGTTTACTAACCTCATTTACAAATGAAACCAACATTTCATATTGAACCGATCAATCATTCGATTATTCCTAAAATTAAGAATGCAATTGATGTTAAAACCAAGCCCTTGGGAGCTTTGGGGCAGCTTGAGGAGCTTGCTTTAAAAATTGCCATGATCCAACAGACAACAAAACCGAAATTGAATAACCCTAGCCTGGTTGTTTTTGCGGGAGATCACGGTATAGCTAGTGAAGGCGTGAGTAAATACCCTAAGCAAGTGACCGCTCAGATGATATTGAATTTTCTTTCGGGAGGTGCAGCAATTAATGTCTTCACGCGACAGCACGGAATTAACCTTCTTATCGTAGATGCAGGTGTGGACTACGATTTTGAGGTCTATTCGGATCAGTTTTTAAACAGAAAGGCAAGAAAGGGTACCCGCAATATGTTGAATGAAAATGCTGTGACCGAAATGGAATATTTTCAAAGTATTCAATATGGCAAAGAGATCGTCCTAAAATTTAAAAAAGAGGGTTGCAATGTGATTGGCTTTGGTGAGATGGGAATTGGCAATACGTCATCAGCCAGCTTAATTATGTCTCAGATCTTAAGCCTACCGTTAATTGATTGTGTGGGGCGAGGTACGGGTCTCGATGATCAAGGATTTTCGAAGAAGTCAAAAGTATTGCGAAAAGCGAAAGAAAGACATCAAGGGGCAACTACGTTAGAAGCTATATTGCAAGCTTATGGAGGGTATGAAATTATTCAAATGGTAGGAGCGATGCTTCAGGCAGCGGAGGAAAAAATGACTATTTTAATTGATGGTTTTGTTGCTTCTGCTGCTTTTTTGGCGGCTTCCAAGTGGCACGCAGAGATAAAGGAATACACTATTTTTTGCCATGAATCAGCTGAGCTGGGTCATCGATTGCTTTTATCCAAGATGGAAGTCGAACCTTTGCTGAAATTGGGAATGAGGCTAGGGGAAGGAACAGGCTGTGCAGTAGCTTTTCCGATTATTCAATCGAGCGTTAATTTTTTAAATGAGATGGCCAGCTTTGAAAGCGCTGGAGTTTCCAAGGACCAATGAGAGAAGAAGGGCGCGTTTTCTTTACTGCCTTGATGTTTTATACCCGTATTCCATGCCCATCATGGGTAGATCATAGTGAGGAATACATCAATAAATCCGTTCGATATTTCCCTCTGATTGGTTGGATTGTAGGGGGGGTAGCATTTTTATTTCTTTACCTTGGATCACTGGTAGATCCTTTTGTTGGCGCTTTGTCTTTTCTGGCTGCATCTGTTTTGCTAACCGGCGCATTTCACGAGGACGGATTCGCAGATGTCTGTGATGGGTTTGGAGGTGGGTGGACCAAAGAGCAAGTGCTCAACATTATGAAAGATAGCAGGGTTGGGACTTACGCTGTGGTCGGCTTGCTCATACTGCTTCTAGCCAAGCTAAGGTTGGTTGTTCTAATGTTTGAGCAAGGCATAGGTACAGAGGAGCTTCTCTTCATAACTCTAATTGGGCATTCTTTGAGTCGCTGGGCAGCAGCTACCATTATTTTCACTCATGAGTATGCTAGAGACGATGAAAAAAGTAAGTCGAAACCAGTTGCAAAATCATTTACACCTGCGAATGTTCTAATTTCTTCAATCCTTGGTTTTATTCCCGTTTTTACCCTTGTATGGCAATCACAAGAGCCGTTATTTTTTGGGCTAATTCCAATAGTATATTTGTTGAAAATGCTCTTCGCTAATTGGTTCAAAAAGAAGATTGGAGGATATACGGGCGATTGTCTGGGTGCAACTCAGCAAGTTAGTGAAGTATTTATTTACTTATTATCAGTCCTGTTTTGGAATTATATCTAATACAATATTCAAGCTGGATGTAGTGATGGGCATTGGTGGTGGTTGGGTTGATATTCAGATAAAAGAAAAGAGCTTAGTTTTACTGATTTTGGAACTGAAAAAAGAAGACGAAATTCCTTCAAAAGAATTAAACGGATGGCTCGTGAATTATATGAAGGAATGTCTGATTGATAAAGGAATGGTGTAGGATCATATAAAAAAGGTTTTAGATGGCCTTAAAGAGGATAAATCTTAAGATCACAGATAGGACATGACATATAATAGCTTTAGATCAATTTATTAATGTCATCTATATTCGGTTCCATTGCTACAAGCATTCAAATAATAATACTCAAAAGTCAAATAACTCTTCCACAGCTTTTCTCACGGAAATTTCTTGGGAGGAAATGAGCGCCTCTTTCTTTTTTATGTCTTGTTGTATATCAGGCCTTTCATAAAATACTTGATACAGTTTAGCATTGACTCTTTCATGAAACCATTTAATATTTTGTTTTTGACGGTTTTGTTCAAACCATTCATTCTTTGTGTGTTCCGAATACTTCTCAATTTTAGACCAGACCTCTTTTATTCCTGTATTTTCAGCGGCCGAACATATAGAAACAGGAACTTCCCAACTAGCATTGTTGGGCGGAAATAAATGCACTGCATTTTGATATTCTTTTGCTGCCTGTTTAGCTTTTATTAGGTTTTCACCATCCGCTTTGTTTACAAGGATGTGGTCAGCCATTTCCATGATTCCTCTTTTTATCCCTTGAAGTTCGTCACCTCCACCAGCGAGCATGAGTAGTAGGAAATAGTCAACCATATCTTTCACTACCGTTTCACTTTGCCCAACACCAACCGTCTCTATTATAATGATGTCAAAGCCTGCCGCTTCACATAACAAAATGGCTTCTCTGGTGCTACTCGCAACTCCTCCAAGACTTGTTCCCGAAGATGATGGACGGATAAAAGCATTAGGTTCTTTGGATAGCTTCTCCATGCGGGTCTTATCTCCCAAGATGCTCCCTTTAGATCGATTACTACTTGGATCAATCGACAATACAGCTACTTTCTTTCCCATATTGGTTAATAAGATTCCAAAAACCTCAATAAAACTGCTTTTCCCCACACCAGGCACACCTGTAATGCCTATCCGTATGCTTTTCCCTGTTTCACTTATAATCAAATCGATTAAATCGGCTGCCATTTTCTGATCGTCCCTTCTTTTGCTCTCGATGATTGTGATTGCCCTGCTAAGTATAGCGCGATTTCCATTCAATAGATCATATCTTAAGGCTTGTAGAGAAATAGGGGGTATTCGCCGAAAAGTTGTATCCATTAGGATAATAATTGGAGTTATATATGCAAATTTGAAGAATAAATTGAATTCTTCTAATACATAATTTATAACCGTTGATAGGAAACATTTTTATTGCAGAATTAAATAGTAATCAACTAAACTTATCAACAACTTAAGCATGTTTGGAAGATTTTGGGGAGAGGTTATTCTTGGTACAACTTTTATTTTAGGTCTGATGGGGCTTTTTGCGTCAGTTTCAGCCTTTGAGGTCTTTGACTTATTTGATCCAATAGGAGAAGCGTTTAGTGATATGGAATTTACCGACATTTACTTTTCTCAGCTACTAGACGATCCAGTTGCAGATGAGAATGTATTACTAGTGAACGTGGGCTTGGAATCTAGAGCAGGAATCGCTGTTTTAATCGACTCTATTAATAAATACGATCCGGCTGTTATAGGAGTAGATTTATTTTTCAGAAGACAACGTGAGGATACACTTGGAGATATCATGTTAATGGAGTCATTAGGAAAAGTCGACAATTTAGTATTAGTGACTAAATTCAATCAAAGACTGGTTGCTGAAATTAATCCTAACGAATTTGACACTATAGAATGGTCTCATCCAATGTTTACCTGGAATGCTAGGCCTGCATATGCGAATCTGATTACGGAAGCTGAAGACCAAGCAGATTTAAAGATGTGCAGAGAATTTTTCCCTAAGTTAGAAACTGTTGATGGTAGGGAACAAAAAGCATTTGGGGTAGAGATGGCTAGTTATATTGATTCTGTAAAAGCAGAAAAATTCTTGAAGAGAGGTTATGATAAAGAAGTGATCAATTATCGTGGCAATGTCTTGGATTATGGTGCGACCAAATTCGGGAATAAGTACTTTGCCCTAGATGTATGGGATGTGTATTCTGGCAATTTTATTCCGGAGATCATTAAGAATAAAGTAGTGATTTTTTGCTTCCTAGGTGAAGAGTTGGGTGATCGGGAAAATTTTGAAGATAAATTTTTTACTCCACTGAATAAAATTTATGTGGGAAGGGCTTTTCCTGATATGTATGGTGGCGTTATTCACGCGAATATCGTATCCATGATATTAAACGAAGATTATATCTTTTATCTTGAAGAATGGCAAAAGTACGCTATTGCCGTTACTGGGCTTTTCATCAATATTATGATGTTCTCCTGGATCTACAAGAAGTTGCCAAAGTGGTATGATGGACTTACTAAATTGATACAATTGATAGAATTTGTTGGCTTAGTTTATTTCATGGTCCACATGATGGATCTATACAATTTAAAGTTGGATCTAACATTACTACTTTTTGGGGTTGCTATCTCGGGTGATGGCCTTGAAGTTTTCTACGGAGTGGTAAAAAACTCACTCTCAAAAGAGGGAAGAAAAGAATTATTTAGAATATCTAGATTATAGCTATAATAAAACAAAAAACGCCAAATATTATTGGAAAAATTATGAGAAAGTATGTTTCTATCGTAATCACAACGTTATTCTTCTTTGCATTTGGCTTTGCTGAGGCGCAAGGATACACCTTTAGAGTTTTGGTTAACAAAGGCCAAAACAAAGTCAAGAAAGCTGGTGCAAGCACCGCTATACTGTTGAAAACAGGCGCTGTATTAAACGCAAATGATCGGTTGATTGCTTCAAAAAGAGCTTATATTGGACTGATGCACAAAACAGGAAAAACATTGGAAGTCACAACTTCTGGTACTAAGAAGGTATCTGACTTAGAGAAAAAGATAAGTACCAAGACTGCTAGTGTTGCAAGCAGGTATGCTCAATTTCTTTCCAATAAGATGAATGAAAAAGAAAAACCAGGATACCGAGCTAATCTATCTAAAGCGACAGGAGCCGCGGAAAGAGGGTTTTCAGGTGATATTAAAGTTTTGTTACCGTCTGATCCAGAACAATCGGTAACTATTGAAGACAAAGTAATCGTTACATGGGAGACCAAAGAAGACATTGATGTCAATGCTTTTATTGTTACGGTTTATAATATTTTCGACGAAGAAATTTTAAAGGAAGAGGTTCAAGGAAATAGTTTAGATCTTGACTTTACACAAGATAAAATGCAAAACGAAGAAGGGTTGTACATTATCAAAGTTTTAGCAAAGACTGATATAGAATCAACTTCTGGTGATGAAGGAATTCCAATTAGAAGATTGACAGATGAGGAAGCTGTCCAATATCAAGAAGGTCTTAAAAGCTTAAAATCTGAAGTGTCAGGTGATAGTCCTCTTAATAAACTGATCTATGCTTCTTATTACGAAGAGAACGGACTAATTGTAGATGCCCTTACGGTGATTGAGGAGGCTATCAGAATGAATCCTGATGTTGAAGATTTCGTGGTATTTAAACAAGATATTATTGAGAGAAATAGCATTAAAATTTATGAGGATGAGCCAGTTGACTGATTATTTGCTGGATTAGTTATGAAAGCCATGTGGTAACCCTGGCTAGTTTCATCTCACCAGGGTTCTGTTAAATTCGAGATAATGCATTTATACAATGCTCATTTTCTTCTGGGCGTCCTACGGAGATACGAATGCCGTGTTCTATGGGTGACATAAGTGGACGAACCAGCACTCCATGTTTCATAAGTGCATTGAAAACATGTATTACCTCATCTTTATTTTTCCACAATGTCATTACAAAGTTGCCATATGACCGCACATATTCTAACCCCAATTTTTCAAACTCTTTGTAGAAATAATTAAGACCATCGGTATTGTTATTTATTGTTTCTCTTAAGAAATCATCATCATTCAGTGCACCTATTCCAGCGGCCTGGGCAAGAGCAGTTGGTTCAAAAGTGAGTTTCACTTTGCTCATAGCCTCTATGATTTTTTCGTTTCCTACACCAAATCCTAATCGAACACCTGCAATTCCGTATGCTTTGCTAAACGTTCGAAGTGTTAAGATATTTGGGTATTCCATCTCCATTGAATTTGGAAACGCAGGATTAAGCGCTTTTGAGTACTCAAAGTAGGCTTCATCAATAATCACTAAAATGTGATCTGGGACGAATTGCATGAAGTCGTCTAACTCCGCTTGGGTGATGCCGGTTCCCGTTGGATTATTACAGTTGGCCAAGTAAATGATTTTTGTGTTTCGGTTAATACGACGTTTAATTGAATCTAGATCAAACTTATAATCTTGAGTCATAGGTGTTGCTATACAACGTATATTATTAACTTGTGCCCAATTGTAAATAATAACAAAACCACCCATAGAGGTCAGAAACTCATCTTCTTTTGTACATAATGCGCGGATTACGAGCATTAAGACAGATTCTGATCCATTTCCCAAAATGAGTTGATTTTCTGGTTTTCTTAGTTGTTGAGAGAGTACTTTTTTTAGATCTATACTATTAGGATCAGGATAATAATTGATGGTCTCGTACGCTTCAATTACTGCCTGTTTGGATTTTGGGGAATAACCTAGCGTGTTTTCGTTGTTCCAGAGGATTGCTATCTTTTCCCAACCATACTCTTCTTTGAGTTGTGGAATGGTCTTCCCAGGCTGATAACTTTTAATTGCGGCAATATGATCGGGTATTTGTATGTTCATCTGTCATTTAATTAATGTCTCTAAGAAAAGAAGCAAAACACCCTATTTTTGATACTTATAACGTAGTTTTTTACAAAAAAGACTCGGTTGAATCTATTTTACACTATGGAACCTATTGCCCAATTTTTTCAAAAATTTATCTAACTTTTTAGATTAATTAGTATTTTGTAGTTTTTGTTGCTTTTCTATTAATATTAAGAATTCCTCAAAGAATCCTTTGCAAAACTGGATTTTTGGCTCAAATCGAGGCTTTCAGAATTTCAAAAACGTAGTTTACTGGTCGTAAATGAGGCTTTTGAAATGTTGAGTCACGAAGAGTTGGGCCAAAAGGCGGGTTTTTCAAAGGATTCTCAAAATAGATTCGATAAAAATAAGTAAATCAAAAATCTCAAAAACTACGCTCCATCACCTGGAAATATTTTTTTTGAAGTAGGCATGTAGTAAATATGAAAAATGGGGTTCAGTATACATATGAGCACATTTGGATTTAGAAATCTGTTGATTCAAGTATTTGCTTTATCTGAATGGTTCATTTTCTTTGTTTGTAGCTTGTAAGAGCTATTTATTAAAAGCCTAATTCAATTTTTTTTCTAAGATACAGTTTTACAGAGAACACTAGTTAAGCTCCATTGATTTAGCCTATCATTTATTTTAAAATAAGCTGTTACTGACGCATTTTGTTACGTAACCAACTAAGCTTGGTTTGTTGGGTGCGATGGAGCCTTACTCCGTGGTTCATCTGCCTATTCTTTTTCTTGCTGAGATTGGATATTCAGTACTTTATCTACTGAAACCTCTGCAACTTCGGCTATCTGCTCAACGGTCAAAAGCCTTTGATAAATAAGTGCGGAAATCATTCGGAATTTGTTTTGTTCAATTCCATCTTCAAAAGCCTTATCCAAGGAGTTTTGGAGGTCCCGATAGTACTTTAGGCTTTCCTCATAGTCATTTAACTGCTTGTGATCGAATTTGGCAATCTCGGCAGTCTCAAAAAGCTGCTCAAATATCCGTTCTTTTAGCTTTCCGGGTACCCGGTCCAGTTTGTGGAGGTTGCGCAGGATGTACAGCCACTTATCAAACCTGGTTTCCAGTTCGTCCAGTTTTTT
>JBCDKO010000051.1:0-23074 GCA_038746525.1 Bacteroidota bacterium | reverse complement strand
TCGTTTGATAAATGTTCTCTGTATGAAGTAGTTTTAACGGAAAAATGGGAAGAAATACCCCCCTTATACCTGAGTACTAAGAGTAGTGAAAAAAAATTAAAACACAGTTACTTATTACATACCCTTAACTAAACGACATTGCCTTTTAATCTCGTAATCTTATCAAAGCAAGCACAATTGTTTTGAATTTTGGATTAAGAACTAAAGCAATCTTCCATAAACCTGATATTTACAAATACTGTAATCTATAACTTCGGTAAATGAAATGCTACTAAATATTTCTTCTTATTTATGGTTTAAACCAATGTTTAAATATCATAAATATTAAAGACAAAATAAATTTCTACAGTTATTTAACTTATACCTAATTTTTGCTATGTGTAGTGATTGAAAAATCAGTAAGTCTTATAATCTTTGTGTAAATGTTTTTAGATAAACAAATGAAAACAACTGTTTCCGTGTAATGTTTAAATTTATTTCTGCAACTTTGTTGCATTAAAGGAAAAATTAATAACTTTACTGTACAAAAGCTATTTGCAATGTTTTGCATTACTGATGGATTCAACCAAATCTTAAAATGAAATTAGAAGTAAAAGATCTATCTAAAACCTATAAAAATGGAGTGAGAGCACTTAAAGACGTTAACTTGACGGCTGAAAAAGGCATGTTTGGCCTCCTTGGAGCTAATGGTGCAGGTAAATCCACACTTATGCGCACCATTGCGACCTTGCAAGACGCGGACGAAGGAAAAATTGAATTTAAGGGAATTGATGTTGCAGAGAAACCTTACGAGATAAGGTCGTTATTAGGCTATTTGCCACAAGAATTTGGTCTTTATCTTACCGCTACAGGTCAGGAGCTACTTACCCACATGGCTGATATGAAAGGTATCACCGACGCTTCACAACGCAAAGCACAAGTGGAGGCATTGCTTCAAAAAGTCAATCTATGGCAAGTAAAAAACAAAAAACTAAGTACGTATTCCGGTGGAATGAAACAGCGTTTCGAGATTGCCCTGGCTCTGCTGGGAAATCCTGATTTGATCATTGTTGACGAGCCGACTGCAAGGCTGGATCCTACAGAGCGAAATCGCTTTTACAGCCTACTCTCAGAAATTGGAGAAAACACGGTTGTTATTTTATCTACCCATATTGAGGAAGATGTAAGTACCCTTTGTAACCAGGTGGCCATCATTGGAAACGAGAACGTTTTGCTCACAGGAAAACCTGATGAAATTCGACATTCATTGGATGGTCCGGTATGGGAAAAACAAATTGATAAGTCGGATCTGGCATCTTATGAGCAAATGTATAATGTTATTTCAAGTAGATTCCATGCTGGAAAGCTAATGATCACAGTCATAGCTGATGAAGAGCCTGATGGGCAATTTACAAAGCGGCAATCTGCCCTACAGGATGTTTATTTTCACATAACTAAAAACTCCAAGCTTAAAGTCAAGAGCAAAGAAAAACTTGTTGAAAAGGCTCTGGAAATTTTAAATTAATACATGTCATGTTCCAATAATAATATTTACACCGAATAATCCAAAGTTTAATCCTCAACCTAAAAAACCTATGTTTTTCAAAATAATAAAGTTCGAAGTGCTCTCGCGGTTCAAAAGACCTATGTTCGCTCTTTTGATATTGCTTATGGCATTTCAGGCTATATGGGTCACTCAGGGGTCTTTCGAATACTTCGCTAATGATTCCAATATCCGGTTATCTAATGTGCAAGGCGCAGATATGATGAAGATCGCTTTACCAGAAGCCTTGGACTTGATATTGGTTGAAAAGCAGTACGGAAGAGAAGGGTTGGATCCATTATTAGATAAAAAGAAAAAAGCTTACATCAAATATCGAGGAAATGAACCCAACAAGGAACCCGCATTGATCTATGCTGATGGTGTGGACTATCTGGAACCAAATAAAGGTACTTTGATCCTGTTTGAGTTGTCTCAGAAGCTGAGGGATGATAGGTTCATTGAGAGAATAGTAGAATGGTCAACCCTAAATAATAACGAGAAAAATATGCAGTTTTTGTCACTCTATCAATTTCTTATTCAGGATCTGGATATTGAAGCATTAGCTCAAATCAAAACGATTTTTGAAGAGGTGAAGTAGTCAGTTTCTTAAACTAGAAAATTCAAACAAAAATGGTAGAGAACACAATCAAGGAAATATTAGAACGTCACTCTAAGGAAATAACGGATAAAGTTGCATTCCATTTCGTCCTCCCTGCCAAAGGTAAGAAGAGTATTACTTTTAGAGATCTACAGTGTAAATCTGAAAGTGGCGCAGTACAACTCATTGAGCTTGGCGTAAAAAAAGGAGATAAGTGCCTGCTGATATTTAACCAAGGCTTTGAGTTTATCATTGCATTCTTCGCCTGCCAACAGATAGGAGCGATTCCAGTACCCCTGAATATTCCCGGTAGGAACAAACCGCTTGAAAAATGGGAAAAAATTGCAAGGGATTGCAAACCAACTATTATCCTAACTGGAGAAGCAACTGAAAAACTTGGCGATACCTTTAAATTTTCCGAAGTACTGAATGGCATAACGCTAGCGGTACTAGTCTCCGAGACCGAAAAAGTCTTGCCTGAAGAAAGCAAAGCAGTGCATGAACTCGCCTTTTTACAATATACTTCCGGATCAACAGGAAGTCCAAAAGGGGTAATGGTTACTCAATATTCGTTGATGGCTAATCTTGAGGCACTAAAAGTGCAGTTTGGATTCGATACGGAAAGTGTAATGATCAGTTGGTTACCATTCTATCATGATATGGGTCTTATATTAGGAATATTAGAATGCTTATACGTTGGTGGTACATCAGTGCTTCTAATTCCAGGGGATTTCATGAGTCAGCCTTTAACATGGTTGAAAGCCATAACAGATCATGAAGGGACACATACAGCAGCACCCAACTTTGCTTATGAATTAGTAACTGATAAACTTAAAAACCTTAAAGATATTGATGAAGACCTCCAATATTCATTAAAGTCATTAAAGGTAGCTGTATGTGGCGCAGAACCAGTTCACCTTTCAACTATGAGCCATTTCACCAAAACAGGTGGAAAATACGGGCTTAAAGAAAATGTATTGAAACCGGGGTACGGACTGGCAGAAGGCACTTTGATCGTTTCTAGTGTTAAGGAAGATCAATCATCCAATTGGATCTCCGTTGATCATCAACATCTTGCTGAGTCAAAAATTACCATCAAAGACAAAGGTAAAATCTCCCTTTCTTCGGTAGGAAAAGAAACAAAAGGCACTATTCACTTAGTGAGTAATGGAACAGTTGTTGATAAGCACCAGATATCCATTCGCGATCCGAAAGACTGTACGCCGTTAACATCCCATCAGATCGGAGAAGTATGGTATAGTGGCCCATCCGTCACAAAAGGATATTATGCCAATGAAGAAGCTACTCAAAAAGCGTTTATTCAGGTAAACAATACCAATTACTTGCGAACTGGTGATTTGGGGTTCCTGGATGATCGTCAAGAATTATACCTTACCGGAAGGATCAAAGACGTTATCATCATCCGAGGGCTAAATCACTACCCTCAGGACATTGAGCGAACTGCCTTTTCATGCGATCACCATTTACGCAAAGATGGTACAGCAGCGTTTTCTATTAAAAAAGATCATGAAGAAAAGCTGATCATCGTTCAGGAGGTAACCAGAGAAGCCATCCAACACCCGGATTTTGCACAATGGGGAAAAAAGATCATGGATGAAATATTACGGATCTATGGTATTGTGACTGAATCCATTCTTTTCATCCCTCCCATGCATGTTCCAAGGACTACAAGTGGAAAAATTCAGCGTAGCAGAGCAAAAGATCAATTTCTCAACGGCTCCTGGAAACGTATACTGCATCAATACGAACGCTCCAATTACGAATACCCTTATCTCACATCAAATGTCAAGACTCTTGATCAACGAAGTGACTTTATTGAGGTGGCTGAAGCAAAAGTATTTGTTGAGCAAAGACTCAACACAGCTTTAGGACTTGAGGAAGGAGAGATCGAGGATAACGAAAACCTTTTGCTGTATGGTATAGATTCAATTTTGGTGGCACGGCTGCTTGATAGCTGGAGAAATGAGCTTAATATACCTCTCAAACCAGCGGCTTTCCTGGAAAACCCTACGATCCATAATTGGGCAACGCAGATCTTTGAAACATCTAAAGAAGAAGCCCCGCAATACAAGGAAAATCTTCCTTTTGTTGCGTATCCCGAAGATAGGCATCAACCATTTCAACTGACGGAGGTACAGAATGCTTACTGGGTAGGCAGAAATCCTGAAATCCAATGGGGAGGCTATTCTTGCTATGGATACATGGAAGTCGAAGCTGGGGTGCTGCATACTGAAAAGTTTACCCTCGCTCTACAACAGTTGGTAGATAGGCATGAAATGCTTAGGTGTGTAATTGGTTCGGATGGTCAGCAAAAGATACTTCAAGAAGTCAATTTTCGTCCAGGGATTTACAAAAATCATGAAATAGCTGATAGCTCACTACATCTGAGTCAAATTCGGTCTGAAATGAGATCACAGACGTTTGCATTTGACCATCTGATGTTTGATGTTAGACTGACGGAGACCTCTCCTCAAAACTGGCTCATCCATTTTGGCCTTGATTTTATGATTGCTGATGCACTTAGCATCAACATTTTTTGGAAAGATTTGCATTGCCTTTACAAAGGAGATAGCCTTCCAAAACTAGAGGTATCGTTCAGAGATTACGCTTTCTATCTCACAAAAAGAAAATCAGGATCGCATTACCAACAATGTAAGAACTATTGGGAATCTAGAATTAACGCGTTCCCTGAAGCGCCAAAAGTTCCTGTTATAAATGTCAATAAGGAGAATGAATTTAAAGGATTCAAAAGATTTGAAAAGGTGTTGGATACTGAAACGTGGAAGGCCTTTACCGCCTCCGCTGCTTCTCAGAACCTGACTCCATCTGCTGCCTTACTCACCCTTTATTCAGAGATACTGTCTGCGTGGGGCTCCGGTTCACATTTTGGGGTGATGCTGACTGTTTTCGAGCGTGAAAATGTCCATCCTCAGATCAATGATGTTTTGGGTGACTTTACCCAATTGGTTCTGCTTGAGGTTAATCGAAAGCACCAGTCGATAGCTAAAAATGGCCAGGCGCTCCAGTGGCAAATGCAGGAAGACCTAGCACATGCTGCGTATTCTGCTGTGGACGAGGTAAAAGCAATTAGCAGACTTAAAGGTACCACTCAACTCTATCCTTTCGTTTTTACGAGTGCGCTCGGTTTGGAAGGCTATCAAGAGGGCAACAATGTTCCGTACTTTGGACCCGCCAAAAATCTAATCTCTCAAACGCCGCAGGTGTGGTTGGATGCCCAGGTCTCCTTGAAAAACGGACAAATCTGTCTGTCGTGGGATTGCTATGAAGAAATATTTGCGCAAGGCGTACTAGCCGCCATGTTCGAATCTTACATCCAGCTAGTTCACAAAGTTGCTCTGGACCCTAGTCAATGGAATGAAACAATAATGGATGCGAGACCTGCAGTTCAGGTAGCTCTTCACCATAGAGCCAACGAAACCAAGGATGAGCAAGACAAGCAATTACTGCATGAAGGAATTCTCGAAAATGCACAACAGGCAAAGGATAAATTAGCGGTTGTATGTGCTGGAAAATCCCACACCTACCAAGACCTGGTCATCAGGGCCAATCAATTCTCAGCCGGCCTGCAAAAGCGAGGATTGAAAACCGGGGATCATGTAGCCGTGCAATTGCCAAAAAGTCTGGATATAATAGCCGCTGTTATTGGAGTATTACAAGCAGGAGGTGTCTATGTACCTATTCAATATGACAACCCTGCCAATCGCACTACGATCATCTTGAAACAATCGGACACGAGATTTATCATTTCTGAGAGAGAAGACACTTTTGAGGAGGTGCAAGTTGAACAAATCTCGACCGACTTGGCAGAAAACAAATCTGACATATGGAAAAAGCCAACAATAGAACCTGACAGTACAGCTTATATCATCTTTACATCAGGATCTACTGGAGTACCCAAGGGGGTCGAAATAAGCCATGCGGCAGCCATGAATACTATTCTTGATGTGAATAGACGCTTTAGTGTAACAAGTGATGATTGCGTGCTAGGAATTTCTTCTCTCAGTTTTGATCTCTCTGTTTATGACATTTTTGGTGTCCTGAGAGCGGGAGGAACCTTGGTACTACCTACCGAGGCTGAACGCATAGACCCGAAATGCTGGTATCGGCTTTCAAAAGATTGTGGCGTTACGCTCTGGAATAGCGTGCCAGCTATATTGGGACTATACGTTGATTATATCAATAAAAATCCTGAAATACGTCCTGATATGACTATTGGGCAAGTATTCTTGTCTGGTGATTGGATCCCGCTGGGCTTGCGTGAAAAAATGGCACAAGCACTTCCGAATGCACGCATGATTAGCATGGGAGGAGCTACAGAAGCATCCATTTGGTCAAACTACCATGAAGTGACGGAAATTAAGCCCGAATGGGCATCCATTCCTTATGGATACCCACTGGCCAATCAGTCGTTTTACGTTCTGGACGAGTTTGGACGATCATGCCCGGATTGGGCACCAGGCAAACTTCACATTGCTGGTGATGGACTGGCTAAAGGGTATTACAATGCAAAAGAACTTACCGATAAGGCTTTCTTTATCCATCCGGAGTTACAGATAAGACTATACGCTACCGGAGATTATGGCAGGTATACTTACAATGGAGAACTTGAATTTCTAGGACGGCAGGATAATCAGTTGAAAATAAACGGCTATCGTGTAGAAATAGGTGAAATCAAGGCAGCGTTTTTGAAACACAATGAAACGCTGGATCCCGTCATATTGCCAATAGGTGGCCATATGCAAAGTAAAAAGTTGATTGCTTTTGTATTGAAAAGTTCGGTAGACTTTTCTGAGGATCACCTCAAATCTGCTCTGGCTCATTATTTACCACCCTATTTTATCCCTGAGAAGATTCTCGCCATTGATCAATATCCACAGACAGCTAACGGGAAAGTGGATGTTAAAGCATTACAAGAATTATATGAAAATGAGGCCCGGGTGGAGCCCTCAACCCCTCAAGCCACCACTATTAATCATCATCCTGTACTAAAAACAATGCAACGTGTATTTGAGCTTCCCGAACTGAAACCATCTGATCATTTTGCCAGCATAGGAGTATCCTCCATAGATATCATTCAGCTATCCAATCAACTGGAAGCTGACTTTGGCGATAGGCCGGCTGTGGGAGACATGATCCAATACGAATCTGTAAATGACTTACTAGCTTATTATGATAACCAGGGAATCACTTATGAAGAAGAGAGCGAAGTAGCTCCAATTCATCCTCAATTCCTTCTGTTCTCCTCATCTCAAATGGCATACTTGAAACAGCTAGATGTCATTGATCGTCCGGAGCCTGACACTTTCTACCAAAATGGTGTCTCGCATGGACGTAACAATTTAAAGGTGCAAAAGTGTATTTCTTTTTCTGATGATAAGCTTGCTGTAAACACACACATCAAAAATAGATACAGCATCGCAAGGTTTTCGGATCAAGCTGTTTCGCAGAAAGATTTCGCCCAATTCTTGTCTTTATGTTTCACCCGGTATTCTTCGGCGCAAAACTTTCACAATAACCTGATGAAAAGCGTCTATCCATTACAATTTTACCTTTCTGTTTTCAAAGGCAAAGTAGATGAGCTAGCGCAAGGCAATTATTATCTGGATGTAGAGAAAAAAGAACTTCTTCAACTGCTAGACAGTTCTTCAACGCTAATAAGAACCAACGATCCGGATTCATTGAAAAATTGCGCATTCGTCGTACACTTAGTGGCGGATCTGGACGTAGTTTATCCCATTTACGCGGAGCGTACTTTACCAGTATGTTACACGGAAAGTGGTATTACCAGTCAGCAGTTATCTACGGAAGCCTTACAATTCAGCATTGGATTGCAACAACTTACGGACTACGATTTTGAGCAGGAAAAAGCGGACTTCCAACTAACCGATCAGCATTTTTATTTACATTCCATAGCAGTAGGCTCCATTGATCCAAACCAGGAAGATTTATCCGGAGGCAACGAAATACCCGAATGGAAAAATGAAGAAGCTACATTAAAAGGATTATTAGAGCAGTGTGAAAGTAAACGCGTAAAGCTATGGGAAGAGGATGGTAAGCTCAAATTTAAAGCTCCGGAAGGAGCCATGAACAAAGACATGCAAGGACGGCTTAAGGAACACAAGAAAAACTTGATTCCGTTTTTAGTGGACAAACGCATTCAAGAAGAAGCTCAAGCAAAAGATCCGGCGCTTCAACCTTTTGAATTAACACCCATCCAGTGGGCATATGTATCAGGAAGAGGAAAAGATTTCGAATTGGGAAATGTAGGAGCCCACTTCTATACAGAGATCGAATGCGAAAGCATCGAGACTCAGGCTTTTGAAAACGCTCTGAACAAGATCATCGCAAAACATGAAGCTTTACGAACCATCATTAGTGAAGATGGCACGCAGCAAGTGATGCTTGAAGCACCGTATTACCGTGTTGAGGAACAAACGATTACCCAAGAGAAGCAAATTCACGCCATTCGTGAAGAGTGGTCACATCACCTATACACCATTGGACAGTGGCCTATGTTTCATTTTCAAATCAGTAGGTTTCCCGATGAGAGCAAGGTTAGATTGCACGTCAGCATAGATCTGCTAATTATTGACGCATGGAGCGGCTATTTAATGTTGAGTGAAATTTTCATGGAGATAGCAGGTGAACCAGTGCCTAGGCCTAACGTTACGTTCAAAGATTATATCCAAAAAGAAAAAGAATGGCATAAGAAGAATTATCGATTTGTTGAAAAAGCACAAGCATATTGGAATAATCAAGTGGAAACTCTACCAGAGGCACCTTCCCTACCTTATCGAAAACCATTGAGTCAGATTGAAAATCCTAAGTTCAGCAGGTGGCAATTTGAGATTTCCAAGGAGGACATGAAAAATTTTACCAAAACTGCTAATGAGGTAAACGCCACGGTAACAGCAGCAATTTGTACAGCTTTTATGAAAACACTTTCAAGTTGGGCATCTCAAGATGAGCTGACACTGAACCTTACCTTATTCAATCGCCTCCCATTACATAAAGATGCGATGCAGATATTAGGAGACTTCACTAATGTGGCATTTATCACATGGAAATCTCATCCAAATGTAACCTTCCAAGAGGAAGTAAATCGTATCCAGAAACAACTTTGGCTGGCCATCGAACATCGTGCTCAAAATGGTTTGAATTTACTTAGAGAAATCGGCAAGGATCAGCCACGCAAAGCCATTATGCCGGTTGTCTTTACCAGTCTTTTATCCGGAAAATCAGCAGAAGAAGCTACGATATTCCCTGAAGGACTGAAAGAAGTTTATGCTATTAGCCAAACACCTCAAGTAGCTATCGATCACCATGCCTATCGCCGTGGTGGCAACTTCATCATCAACTGGGATTTAGTGGAAGATGCATTTGACACGGGTCAACTAAAGCAAATATTTGGACGCTATGAAGCACTGATTCGACAGATAATTACTTCCTCAGATTGGGATAAACTATTCAAATTTTAATGAACAACTCTATGATAATGAATGAACAAAAAAGTAATTGGTTCCCTTTTGGGGTCAATACAAACAAAGGGGAAGTTCCTCCTCAACAACAGGTGTTTTGTTTTTACTATGCCGGTGGTAGTGCCAGTGTGTTTAAGCCTTGGTTAAATATTTCGAAGGAGAACTCATATATTCCCATAGAACTACCCGGAAGAGGAATACGGATTGTAGAACCCTGCTGTACAGACATGCAGGAAATCGTTAATGTGTTAATCAAAAAGCTCCTGGCGGTGATCAGTACACCATTCATTTTCTTTGGCCACAGCCTCGGAGCAGCTATTTGTTTCCAATTAGCCTGGACCATGCAAGAACGTGGATTACCGCTGCCATCAAAGATTGTGGTTGCAGGCAGACATGCGCCTCACAGACCTGATCCCTCACGCCTCCAAAGCAATATGAGTGATCCGGAAATGACAGCGGAACTTCGCAGACTTAATGGAACCCCAAAAGACATACTGGACAACAAGGAAATGTTAAACTTTCTACTTCCGATGATTCGGAGTGACTTGAAACTACATGAAAGCTTTAATTTTTCAGGACAACACCTCTCTATACCAATAATCGCTCATTGCGGAAAATTAGATGATGAGGCAGACGAAGCGATCATGTCCCATTGGTCAAAGGTCACCGACTCAGACTTTCAGATCCGTGAGTTTGAAGGAGACCACTTTTTTGTGCAAAGCCGTGGACAAACCTACTTCCACAGCCTTGAAGATACGATTTCAGAAGACTTTTCCATCTTTTCAGAGGAGGAAAATTTTGAATACGGTACTATATAAAAGCAAGCTCAAAACACTAAATACTTGAAATATAAATGAAACATAAATTATATATCGATCAGGAAGTCTTTCACAAATTCAGTCAATCGGCCACTAAAATGGGCTGCTTGCCAGAAGCTTTGATGATGTTTACCTTTTATGAAGTTATATATACTTGGGCTGATTGGTCGGATGAGCAACCCATTGTCAACTGCTTCATAGATGAACGCCGAACTACCGTCCAACGTGATTCTCCTCATGCTGAATTCAAAGAAACAGTAGCCTCTTTTGAAAGGCAAATAACGAGCATATATGAGAAAGGCCAATTCTCCTCCAACTCAAGGACCGATTTTGTTTTTGTCTATGGCGGCACTCAGACGAATCAACGACTACCAATGAACACACAGGTCATATGTATGATTAAGACCGGATCAGTTGATTTGGAGATTACTTGGGAATTAGGGAATTTATATCCACACCGCGAAGCCATTCATGAAATAATGACAGCACACCGGCTCATGATTCAGTGGATTGCTGACGGAATGTTGGTACAAAAACCACCGGTACTTATTCCAAAAACCCAACTTCGTGTTAGAAATACTATCAACAGTGTGAGCAGAAGGATACCAGATAACTTACTACATCAGGACTTTTTTGAGATCGCAGAAAGAATGCCACATCAGACAGCTTTGATTATGGAATCACCTGAGAGCCGAAAGGTAACTTACAAGGAGTTAGCAGATAACTCCTTAATTCTTGCATCTAATCTCGTTGATAGGGGAGTAAAATCGGGAGACCTTGTAGCGATAAGTTTGCCTAAAGGAGTAGAACAAATCACCGGAGTACTGGGAATTTTGGCTTCAGGAGCCACTTACGTTCCTATTTCACCAGACCTTCCAAAAGAAAGGCGGGAAAAAATCCTCCATAAAGCAGGCATTCGATATGTAATAACTAATGAGTCTATTGCAAAAACATATACAAATAAAGAAGCAGAAATCATATTGGTAAATGCAAAAGCAGAACGCCATCTAAACAAACCTGTAAGAATTCCATCATCTTTTCTGGCATATGTCATATTTACTTCAGGATCTACTGGAGAACCCAAAGGAGTGGAAATCACACATGCATCTGCTTTCAATACTATTTATGACATAAATGCCAGGTATAACATCTCTGATCAGGATTGTGTCTTGGCCTTATCCGCCCTGGACTTCGACTTATCCGTATATGACATGTTTGGCCTTTTGTCCGTGGGAGGTACGATTGTATTACCGTCTGAAAACGATAGAAAGGAAGCTCCGGCATGGCTCCAATTAATTCAAAGCCATCAGGTAACTATATGGAACACCGTACCGGCCCTTTTAGAGATGCTGTTGATTGCAAATGAGGAAGTTGATCATTTAAACACCTTACGAATAGTGCTTTCCTCAGGAGACTGGGTAGCCATAGACTTACCCTCCAGGTTAAAAAAACATGCTCCTAATGCTAACTTCATTGCGCTAGGAGGAGCGACAGAAGCCGCTATATGGTCTAATTACTTTGAAGTGAAAAAGGTGGAAGAACAATGGAATGCTGTTCCTTACGGCTGGCCACTTTCCAATCAAAAATACCGTATTGCCAACCCTCAAGGAAAGGATTGTCCCAACGGGGTAGAAGGGGAGCTGTGGATTGGCGGGAAGGGAATCGCAAGAGGTTACCTTAGTGAACCTCAGCTTTCCGCAAACAGTTTCGTCACCTTTCAGGAAGAAACTTGGTACAAAACAGGAGATCTGGGAAAATACTGGCCAGATGGTAACATTGAGTTCTTGGGCCGCAGAGACCTTCAGGTAAAAGTCAATGGCTATCGAATAGAACTTGGAGAGATCGAATCCAGCTTAAAAAAGTTTGAGGGAATAGAACAAGCAGTAGCAGCTGTTTATAACACCGGCAGTTCCAAACACCTGGTAGCAGGTGTTATAGAAAATCGACCTGTAGGGAGTTTGGCTTCTTATACTGATGATATCAATGTTATTGAAAGCCATGAGCTAACAGCACATCTGGAAACCCAGTCACTGCTTGTAGAACATTTTCTTGTTGATATGCTTGGGCTGGAAAAATTAATCGACGTGCAAAAAGAGATTTCAATTCCTTCTTTAGGGGTAGTAAGGGCTCAGGAACCCTTGCTGAACTTATGGCTGGAATGGCTGATTAAAAGAGAGGTAATTGCTGTAAAGAACAATAACATCTCTGGAAATAAGCGACTTATGGAAACCATAAAAAATCAGCAAGATGTAGTTAATAGGATCCATGCAGAACCAATAAAATATCTTTCTGCAGTTCAAGAAAGACTTTCGGAAAACAAGGAGGCATTTAGCAGGTTACTACAAGGCTATCATCCTCCCACCTTTTTGTTCGAGGATGAAGTGTTGTCCCCTGAAGCTTTATCATCTAGCGATCCAGGTACTTGCGAGGGGATTAAAAAAATAGCTGATGTGGTCCAGCAAGCTGCTCAATCAAGAGAGTTTTTATCAGTAGGAATTTTGGGAGCTAGCACAGGAGTGCTTGCCAAACAATTACTTGAAGCCATTGAATGTAACAGCATTCAGTTTACAATGATGGAGGGTTCTTCTATACTTTTAAAAGATGCCCAGCATCGCCTGGCGGGAACAAAACATCAGGTA
Organism: Bacteroidota bacterium; assembly: GCA_038746525.1. GTDB lineage: Bacteria > Bacteroidota > Bacteroidia > Cytophagales > Cyclobacteriaceae > Ekhidna. The sequence goes on along the minus strand of JBCDKO010000051.1, from coordinate 9,977 downwards.
GCATTCGAAAAAGTATCGGAGGAAGAGGTTCCTGAAAGCTGTCACTACGCCTTTGATATCGTTATAGCCATGAACTTGTTTCACAGGTATAAAAAGGCAGCGATTGGGCCATTCAATTCAATGCAGATGCTTAAAGAAAAGGGAAAACTATTCGTATTGGAACATGAGATGCTGGCTCCACTCGCACTCGTGACCGCTGCGGTTGTTGAGGGAGCATTTGTAGATTACGAACAAGAAAGAAGTGTCAACAAAAGCCCTATGCTGGAACCTCAGCAATGGAAGAGTATTTTAGTAGAGGCGGGATTTGAAAACGTGTCCAGCGAACAGATCCAGGACTCTATTACTTATCTGTTTGAAGCTAATAGTCCACGAGAGAGGAATCGCCTTACTGAAGATCAGCTACTTGATTTCTTGGCAAAACAACTACCTGAGCATATGATTCCTGAAAAAATCAAGATCATTTCATCAATACCGCTCAGCACTAATGGCAAAGTGGACCGAAAGAGCTTCGCCCGGTCATTTGACTTGCAAGTGCAAGTCGCTGAGTCCAACCTTCCTCAGGAAGGCTTTGAAGAAACCATTGCCCAAATGTGGGAACAGCTTTTGGAAATAGATCAAGTAGGTAGGGACCAGGTTTTCTTTCAAATTGGAGGAGATAGCCTTTCAGCCACACGCTTCCTGTCCATCCTCAAAAAAGAATTTGACCTGGAGATTTCGCTTAGAGAGATTTTTGATGCTCCGCTTAGCCAGGTTGCGGAGGTAGTAGCAGCGAAATTCAATGAAAAGGAATCGGAAGTAGAACTGATGGAAGAAGGAGAAATTTGACATGATAGCTATTATAGGAGGATATGGAAAAGTGGGCTTAAACACTTGCAATCTTTTACAAAAATGGGGAAAACAAACCCTGAAAATAGGAGGTCGAAACCCTGAAAAAGCAAAGCTAAGACACAAGGATTTTTTCCCGAATGCAGAGTGGGCGTTTATAGATATGTATAATGAAGATAGCCTCTTAAACTTCATAAATGGGTGCGATCTGGTATTGAATTGTGCGGGCCCCTCTCACAAGATATCCAAACGGATAGCAGAAAAGTGTATTGAAACAGGTCATCATCTGGTGGATGCCGGCCTGGAACGAAACCTGGAAGAATTGACTCTACTACAGTCTGATCTTTCTATTTTATATGGGGCCGGGGCTATCCCTGGCCTTTCCGGCATGCTACCCCTTTGGTTTGCCAGACAATTTGACGAAGTACATGCTTTAATCAATTATACTGGCATGTTGGATACATTTACACCAACTGCTGCTGAAGACTACCTGGAAGGTGTACTGGATGAAACCAATACTCCATTAGCGGCTTGGCAAAATGGAACCTTAGCAAAGGGTGTGCTAAGGCGCCAAACTCATCTTATGCTGCCTTTCTTCGAGAAGGAGTTAACAGCTTATCCAATTTTTGATGATGAAACATTATATGTTGCTAAAACACTAAAACTCAACCATGGCGAATGGTACCTTACCGTGGACGGAAGCCAAATAGCATTGGCGTTAGATAATGCTGCTATTCAATACCGGGATAGTCAGCAAGAAACCATTGAAAGACTATGTCTAGCTTCATCTTTAGATACGGTTGGCCGCAAGCCCTACTACCATCAATTGATTCAATTTGAAGGAGAAGTTGATGCCAAAGCCACAACAAAAACTGTTTTACTGCAAGCGTCGGGAATGGCTCAACTCACAGGCTCTGTTGCAGCTGCCTGTGCTATTGGCCTCCTGGAAGGACATATTGCTACAAGAGGTATCCATCCGGCTGCTAGTGCCGATCATAAGGGCTTTATCATCGATTTTTTGTTACAACATGGCATCATAAGGCAACTGCGGGTATTCGATGATCCTATTAAAGAACTAATGACAGAAGAAGAAGGAGCACTATGAATAAGCAAAAGATCAAGACGCTGGTTTGTGGATCTACCTTTGGGCAGTTTTACCTGGAGGCACTGAAAAGACTTTCAGATGATTTTGAAATAGTAGGAATACTATCGCAAGGAAGTGAGCGCTCAAAGAAATGCGCCCAATACTACGACCTTCCCATGTTCGAATCTATTGATCAACTTCCACCTGATATTGACTTGGCTTGTGTAGTACTTCGCTCAGCCGTCATGGGAGGCCAAGGTACTAATCTATCACTTCAATTGCTGGAAAAAAGGATTCACGTGATTCAAGAACATCCTGTACATCAGGATGACATTTCCAAGTGCATCAAAAAGGCACGTCAGCAGGGGGTGTCCTTCATGACCGGTGACCTGTTCATCCACCTACCCGCAATCAAGCATTTTGCTACCTGTGCCAAGTTACTATTTGAGCAGCAAGAAGCGGTTTACATCGATATGGCCTTCGCCACACAGGTTTCTTTTCCACTCATTCACATCCTATTAGAAACCTTACCTTCCCTTCGTCCCTTCAAGATCAACCAGGTGATCAAAGATGAAGGTCCGTTTCAGTTGGTCGCAGGAATATTGGGAAAAATTCCATTCACCATGCGTGCACACAATGAGGTAAATCCTGATGATCCTGATAATTACCTTCACTTATTGCACAGTATTATCATTGGTTTTGCGGGAGGTAATCTTTCGCTCACAGACACTCATGGCCCTGTTATTTGGCGACCACGGCTTCATGTTCCGCACAATAAAATGCTAGGAAAACTCACTTCACAGGAAAATGCTGAGCTTTCCTCTTCCAGTTCCACTATACTGGGTTCTGCTACTCACCCAACCTACATTGACATATTGAAACATCAGTGGCCACAAGCGATCGGACAAGATCTTAAAAAAATGCAGGCATTTATTACTCAAAATGAACGCATGGAAAACCGAGGCCAGCAGGAATTACTCTGTGCCAGACAGTGGAAAGAACTTACCAGTGCAATAGGTTATCCACAACTTAGACCTGATGCAGCCTTCCGGTCAATGGATATAACGATGTTACAAGAACAAGCATTGAAAATATCTGCGGGCATGGAAGAACAACTAGTGCCGCAACCTTAAACCTTTTTAAATACAACTTTATGCTAAAATGTAGTCATATCCTCTTCAAGTCAAAAGAACTAAAACAGACCGTTAATCACTTTAACAGTCTTGGCTTTACGACCAGTTGGGGTAGCAACCCCAAGAAAGCACAAAATGCTTTTGTATGGTTTGAAGAAGGTCCTTTTATTGAAATTATTCATTTACCTGCTTTTGCAATGGCCTTAACTCCTTTATTCCGGTTACTCAAAGGAAAAATTGCGGCCAGTAGATGGAAAAAGTGGCTTCATGCATCTGAAGGTTGGTGTGATATTGCCCTTGAACCCACCAGGCCAGAGGATGCCTTTGACCTTACACAGATTCGACAATCCTTATTAGCTCAAGGTATTGGAGCGTCAAAGATTATTAAGGGAAAAAGAGTACGACCCGATGGCTTAGAAGTACGTTATAGCTTTATGTGTACCAAACCATCACCATTGCCTTTTGTGGTATCCTTATACAATACTCCTCAACGCCCCTCAAATATTACCCATAAAAATGGAGTCCAATGTATTTCAGATGTGAACCTCTTGCTACGAGGAGAGGAAATTTCCCTTTTTGAAAAACTTTGCAAAAATGACCCTTGGATACGACCAATTGAGGGAGAAAACACAAAGATAGAAGTAATCATCGACGGGTTCTCCAGCAGCATTACTGGTACGTCTTCCTATCTTGAAAACAAAATGCAAATAGATAATGGATAGTATAAAATCAATAGATAAAAACAATCATATGTCAACTGATGAATTAACCATCCCTGCAGCACTCATTGCAAAATTGCGAGAAGAGGGAATAAAGCTTTGGGAAGAAGAAGGAAAGTTAAAATTTAAAGCACATAAAGGCGTACTCACAGAAGATAAATTGCAGCAACTCAAGCAACAAAAAATAAAAGTACTTGAATTGTTGAAGAAAGAGAATGAGGCGGTGTCAGTGGTTGAAGATCTCGAAAACAGACATGAATTTTTTCCACTTACTGATGTGCAAGCAGCCTATCTATTGGGAAGAAACAAAGCATTTGAGTATGGTGGTGTGGCCTGTCACCTTTATTTAGAGCTAAACTACGAACACCTGGATCCTGAAAAGGTAGAAGAAGTCTGGAATAGAATGGTGAAAAGCCATGAGATGTTACGCGCAGAGATAAGCCCTAACGGGTACCAATATATACGTGAAAGTACACCTCATTTTGCTGTTGAAGTGCATCACTTTGCTGCGGAAAGTACGGAGAAAACGGAGGCTGGGCTTACTGAAATCCGGGAAGAAATGGGCAACAGAATGTATCAAACAGATCAATGGCCGCTTTTTGGAATAGGTGTTTCTACCACTGCTACCAAAGCAGTGCTACATTTTTCAATGGAGTTTCTCATCGCAGACTGGGCCAGCATGTTGAAAATCATCCACGAATTTGAGACACGTTATTTTCAACCTCATCAACCCATCCAGATATCGAAACTCAGCTTCAGAGATTATCTCATTGCTGAGCAAAGCCTGAAGAATACATTGCAATATGACAAAGACAAAAGCTATTGGAAACAACGAATTCCAGAACTCCCGCCTGCTCCTAAATTGCCCAAAGCAAGAAAAGAAGATTACTCTTCCGGAAAGTTTATAAGGAGAGAGTTGAGACTAAATCTGGCTTCCTGGAATAACCTGAAGCAACAAGCGCAAAAACACGGTATCACTCCTACAGTAATCGTATTGACTGCATATGCTACGGTACTGGAACGTTGGAGTAGAAATGACCATTTTTGTCTTAACCTCACCGTTTTAAATAGACTTCCGCTGCATCCGGAGGTAAATGATATCGTTGGAGACTTTACTTCCGTCAGCTTACTAGAAGTAGACTTTAGAGAAAGTACTGAATTTACCTCTCTTGCGCGGAACATCAATACACGACTGTTTGAAGATCTGGATCACCGATTATTTACAGGAATAGAAGTAATCCGAGAAATGACTCGGCAACATGGTAAAGAAAGTAGTTTAATGCCTTTCGTTTTTACCAGCGCCATCGGACTAAACAATGTGCAGCAAAAACTACGAGGAGAGGTCAGTGAAAACGGCATTAGTCAAACACCTCAGGTATTCCTGGACTGCCAGGCGACGGATACCTCAGAAGGCCTGTTGGTAAACTGGGATGTGAGAGATGGTGTTTTTCCTGATCACTTGGTGTCTGATATGTTCGAAGCTTTTGAAAACTTAATACATCAACTTTCTTCAGGGGACGAGTATTGGGAGCAAAGTACACCCATCACACTACCATGGAGACAAGAGCAGGAACGAATAGCAGCCAATGACACGAAGGCAAAGCTTCCTACCGGAGTGTTGCATCAATCAATAGAATCCAATATCCAGTCACAACCTAATGCCATTGCCATAATAGATCCGGAGAATACCTGGAATTACCGACAGCTCGGACTTATCGCAACTGCAGTGAGTGAAGAACTGAAAAAACTTGGCTGCAAACCTGAAGAACGGGTTGCAATAACCATTCCTAAAAATGCGTATCAGGTGGCTGCTGTTTTGGGGAGCCTCTCTGCTCAGGCTACTTACGTACCGATTGATGTGAGTCAGCCCGCTGACCGGAGAAATAAGATATTGCAAAATGCATCTATCAGGTTTGCACTTATAAGCACGAAATCAAACGTCACCTTTCCTGAAGATATTCAAACTATTGAAATAGATAAATTGCCATTGTCCGAAGAGGTGAAACTAGATGCCAACTATAGTGTTGAGCAACCTGCTTATGTTATTTACACATCCGGATCTACGGGAGAGCCTAAGGGTGTAGTAATTAGTCATAAGGCCGCTAGAAATACAATCGAAGATATAAACAGCAGATTTGAAGTTTCCTCAAAAGATTCTATCCTAGCCTTAGCACAGTTGGGATTTGACCTATCTGTTTACGATCTATTTGGTATCCTAGCCGCGGGAGGTAAAGTAATCTACCCACAAACTGATCGTCAAACAGATCCATCTCATTGGTTAGAATTGATGAAAGATCATCAGATTACCCTTTGGGATACTGTACCTGCACTAATGCAGATGATGTTGACCTATCTTTCTTCAGAAAAAGAAGTACACCTCCCGGCTTTCAGACTTGCCTTGCTTTCTGGCGACTGGATCCCTTTGTTCCTGCCAGATCAGTTGAAACAACTGCTCCCTGGCGTGCAGCTAATCAGTTTAGGGGGAGCTACCGAAGCCGCTATCTGGTCTATCTGTCACCCTTACAATGGGTTAGCCTCAGACTGGACAAGCATTCCATATGGCCTCCCATTGGCTAACCAAGGTTTTAGGGTCTTAGATAAAAAATGGAGAGACTGTCCTGAATGGGTGGTAGGGGAGCTTTTCATAACCGGTGATGGGTTAGCTATGGAATACCTTGGAGATGAAAAGATGACCAAACAACGATTTTTCAAACATCCAATTGACGGTCAGCAACTGTACCGCACGGGAGATTTGGGTCGATATATGCCGGGAGGGGAGATAGAATTTATAGGTCGGGAAGATAACCAGATCAAAATAAGAGGACATCGAATTGAACTGGGTGAAATAGAATCGGTTATGCAACAACATGAAGCCGTCGGAAACGTCAAAGTAGTTGTAGTAGATGATACCGGACAGGATCGTTCTCTTTTGGCGTTTGTAGAGCCAGCCGTTGATAAAGCACTAAACGTAAAAAATAAAGACAAAGCATTTAAGGAATTAACCGCTGGAATTGAAGACAAAGCCCGAACACAAATACTTCATCTCAATCGGGAAGCTATTGAAAACGCGGTCCGTCAGCTAGATGAAGCCGTGTTTTACTCAATGTTAAGGAGCTTTCAAAAGATGGGTTTCTTTTCCGAAGAAAAGAGCCATTCATTGGAAGAAATCATCAAGAGAGACAAGATCCTTCCGAGATACCACTGGCTGATCGGACGATGGGTAAGTTTGCTAGTAGATGCCAGCCTATTGGAAAAACAAGGAGAAAACTTGATAAAAACCACAATCAATACCACCGATCAAGAAGAAAACATCCATTGGGATAAAGCACGTACGATGTGGACTACTGCCAATATTGGTTCTCCAGAGTTTGTCGAGTATGTAAAAAGCAACGCCCTTTTGCTCCCTGACTTACTAAGCGGCACACAAGATCCGGTAGAGCTGCTCTTTCCTGAAGGCAATTTTAAATACGCAGAAGCAATGTACGTAAAAAATGCCATGACGAACTATCTCAACCTGGCTATCTGCGAGTTGCTCGTTCATATTGCTAAGAAAAAGACTGGGCGGTTCCGTATTTTAGAAATAGGAGCCGGTATAGGCGCAACCACAAGAAAAGTGATAGAGGCACTAAAAGACTATCCTGTAGATTATCTGTTCACAGATACAGTTCCGGCATTTGTCACCAACGCCAAATCAAACTTCTCTGCCGCTACTCATATGCGCTTTGGTGTTTATGATGTAGACAAAGATTGTCGCTCACAAGGCTTGTCTCCAAATAGCTTTGACATTATCGTAGCCGCAGGAGTCCTTGAAAATGCCAAAAACATTCCGCAGGCGTTGAACAATGTAAAAGAATTACTTCATCCAGGGGGTTGGTTTGTCTTTACAGAACCCACGATCGAACATCCTTGGATTTTAGCTTCGCAAGCTTTTATGATGCAAGAACCCCAAGATGATTTACGAAAGTATTCATCCTATTTGGATCGTCAAAGTTGGTACGAGCTGACGTTAAAATTAGGAGAAGGTCCTGTTTATCATCTTCCTAAGACAGAAGATGCATTATCAATGTTAGGTATACACTTATACGCTACCCAAGTCAAAAAAGACCATATGTACATCGATACCGAAGCAATGGATTCCTTTATGCGAAATAAATTACCTTCTTACATGATTCCGCCACAATTGCAGATAGTAGATGCACTCCCCTTGACGGGTAATGGAAAAGTAGACATAAAGCAACTCAAAAACTGGAAAGTTTCACTTTCTAATGAAGGCTCATCTGTTCAGGAAAGTGAGAATACTTACCAAAGCGAATTAGAAGTAAAATTGGCGAAAATGTGGGCTGCCGCATTAGGGCTACCATCCATAGGAAGAGATCAAAACTTCTATGAATGTGGGGCAGACTCTTTGATCATCGCACAAATGGCAGGAACTTTAAGAGATGAGTTTTCTGCAAAGGGAGAAGTCTCTAAACTTCCCTTTGATACGCTGCTTCGGGAAATACTCAACGCTCCTACGGTCACAGACCTGGCTGAATTTATCCGTAATCATCAAGGAAACGTGCAATCCGAACTCAATGAACATACCACTCAAAAAGTCAACGATAACATTGGAGCCTATACGCATTTTGGGGGTGGCGATTCAGGACCACTAAGAGTCATATTCCCGGCCGGACTCGGTACAATGGACTGCTTCAGGCCATTAATAGAAGAATTAAAAATCCAGCAAGCTGGTCCTATTCTCGGTGTCAGTGTCGCTGACACTGATCGTTACTGTAGTGCCGATCCTCTGGAACTTATTGAAGAAGTAGCAGAAGATTATGCTGCTCACTTGCATTCTACCGGTCACCAGCAGGTTCAAATCATTGGCTACTGCTTAGGCTGTATGACCGCCATTGAAGTAGCGAGAAGGCTCCAGGAAAAAGATATCGAAGTGAGCGACTTGATCTTAATCGATGGCCTTCGTGCACCCTTCATTATTCAGGATGAACTTTTAGTTGAAGCAATCTACTTACCCAACATGAATATTTCCTCAGAACAAACGGGCTTTGGCTCCATTGATGGTTCAGTACTCATGCACTGGTTCAATGAGGCGGTAAAGGAAAATAGTAACAAAATTGAAAAGGGAGACACTATACGTATAGGAGGAACCGATCAGCTAGATATGCTGGGCGATGTATTCCGCAAAATGGCCTCATATAGCCTTGAAGAACGCTTTGATGCTTATATGAAAGTCATGCCTGCTACAGGAGAACAGAAGATGCCCACGGAAATGGTGATGCGTATGTTCAAAACGTATTCGCAAAGCTTCCAAGCCTCAAGCTTTGAACCTACACCTTATTTCGGTGATATCCGCTACCTTCAGGCAGAAGATGGTTCATATTTTTTACCCGGTCTGAGTGATCAGTCCGTACAATTTTGGTCAGACGTTTGTTTGGGAGAATTTTCTTTGGGCACTATCCAGGGAAATCATTACTCATGCATCGAACCTCCTAACGTAAAAAATGTGGCTAAAATCGTAGGGGAACCTTTGTTAGCTTTTCATTCAAAATAAATGAACTAATCCTTCATTGAGACCTCCAGTCTACTCAATTAAAAGTCTTGAAAATAGATTGACGAACGAAAATTTTAAATTAATGTCTTTAAAAAAAGAAAGAAAAACACGCTACTGATGCCTATAGAGCGGTTTTTTAGCGCAGGAATGAATTAAATCTATTGAAGTAGGCACTTAATAAATAGCTCTGGGAAGCTGCAAACAAAGCAAATGGATTATGTTAGATAGGGCCTGCTGAGAAACGTTTTTTCAATTCAAAAAACACGTTTATGTGGTCAAAAGATACTGTTTGGTAAATTTCTTTTTCAATAGGTGCAAGGTTTTCGAGCAGATGCTTCCATTTTCGGTGCACTGAAAAATCTCGATTTCGAGATTTTTCAACTAGTCACAGGTACATTAGCTACGTCGTTCGCTGCGGATCGAAGTATAAGCATACATCTTCACCTTGCTGCCTAGTATCTGATACACCTGTGACTTTCTCAGCAAGCCCTAGATAAATCAAGCCCTACAAATCAGCAGATTTCTAAATCCAAATGCGCTCATATGTATGCTAAACTTCATTTTCCATATTTATTAGAATCCTTTGCAAAACTGGATTTTTGGCTCAAATCGAGGCTTTCAGAATTTCAAAAACGTAGTTTACTGGTCGTAAATGAGGCTTTTGA
>JBCDKO010000050.1:0-23202 GCA_038746525.1 Bacteroidota bacterium | reverse complement strand
TTCACACTAAAGTACTTGATAGATGATTTGAATAAACAAAAGCAAAATCTTTTCAGCTATACTAGATAGTGTCTATAAGAAAAGGCAAAAGACGCGCTTACTGTCACCTGAAGCGTAGTTTTTTAGCAAAACAATGAATCGAATCTATTTTATATTTTGGAATCAATTTCACAATTCTTCAAAAATTCGTCTGAATTTTGAACGAATTAAAGGTAAACCTGTGATTTTATTGCGTTTTCACTAAAATTTCGAAAATAGATTCAATGACCATTTGTGCATCGAAACTTCAAAAAAGTATGCTCTATGAGATAAAAACATCGTTTTCTTTCAAAAGATACTGTTTTCTTAGAGACACTAGATAATATTGGATTAGGTATCCCTAGTCATACTGTTTTCCATTTCTTCAATGAGCTCGTCAACAGTAAGATTTATTTCGGAATAATCCACATCTACACGAAGCGCTTTTAAGCCATGAACACCCTGAAGATCTTCGAGCTCTACATCTTCTATTCCTTCTTTCAAGTAACCTTTAGAAGTGAGAAACTGAAGATAAGTTTTATACTCCTTGGCATCTTGATCTTGGGAATAAACGATCGCGATACTACCGGGACGAGTTACTCGCTCATCTGTACCTTTAATATGTGCTTTATCTACACGCTTTTTTATAATTTCATATCTGGCATTGTAAGCTCCTTCCACGTCAAATTTCTTTTCATCCATCCTGAAGTGGACAGCAATAGGGGTGCTATAAATCAAAATTAATGATGCTACTTCAATTGAAAAACCTATTTCTTGTTTTATGGACTGAAACTCAATCTCCATTTCACACATCACCAAGAGCTGCCATAGGCGGAGGTTTTTTACAAAAATCATATCAAAATCATGATCTTTAGCGATTGACTGGCCAATGTACATATTGAATTCTACTCCGTCGGTCTTGTAGCGCTCAAAATAGTGAGGAAACATTCGTTGAGCATCTATTTGCTTTTGGTCTATAAAAGACGCCAAATGCTGATTAATCTTATTTACACTGGTATCGTACTTTTTCCGCTCTTCATATACCGTATGCATGTCAGTATCAAGCATATTGTAATAATCCTCAATTTTAGATCGAAAGGATTCGTCTGTCTTTTTAAAATAGTCAAAGATTGAATAAATATCTTGCTTTAAAAAATTTAAAATCTTGTGTTCACTACCAGCGGCAAGGTCTCCTGTCAATTCATCAATAAAACCATGGATTCGATGGATCAATTCCTCATAAATAGGCATTGAATTTTTATTATTAATCTCTTCAAGTACATTTAACACCATCTTCAATTGTTTGATGAGATCAGCACATACCGCATGATTTCTTCTTTTTGAAGAACCTTTAATATCCAATTGTCCATACAACGGGTACAACTGATCAAAAACGATATCCTTGAAAATAGGCTGTTTTCCTTGCTTTTGACGTTCCATGAACTTTTTGGCTTCTTTTTCAAATTTCCATTTAACCGCAGAGTGAATCGTTGTGCATTCTTGCTGGATAATGGCCTCTACCAAATTTTGAGCTTCGGTGTGGAAACGTTTTTTAGCTATCGATAAGATTGGAAGAATGTGATTAAGAATAGCTAATGAGCCTTGATGTAGTTCATACCTATTCTTAGATCCTATTTCTAAAAACCCCAAAAGTTCGCCTTCATGTACTACAGGAGCAATAAGGTAGCTTTCAAATTTTGAGTTCATCAAACGTTTCGAAAAATTGCTAGGTCTGTTCACATGAAATTTTTTAGTATCTGTGATGATAAGAGGCTCCTTTCTCGCCATAAGTTGGTGAAAGCTATAATCGCACAGATCGAGTTCACAATTCAGGCTTTCTCCGTTTGAAAGCAACAAGCTATTCATGGATTTTCCCTTCATTTTTTCCATGGCCACTAGCTGATCATTCTGAATGCTTATTACACCCATGCGTAGCCTGGAATTGTTAAGGAGTTTTTTGATGCCCAACTGAATTTTCTCAAACGTCTCCTCTTCAGCTCTAAGGAGATTAGAAGTAATTGAGTTGATGGATTGATCTGCTGTAACATCCACTAAATTTATAACGCTCAATCCTTTCATAATCCAACTATTAGGAGGAAACTTATTTTTCCATAGTTCTATATCACCAAAATTGTCGACTAATTCTTCGTAATCTTCCCGGCTTATGTCAATTGCTCGATCTGTAGGAGTGAATTCACACATATCCACATTGATCAAAAGTTTGTAAATCCTATTTAGTCCTTGAGAGATATTTCCAATTTCGTAAAATTGAGGAGTAGCACCTACAGCAGGGTATTCGTAGTAGGTTTTCAAAATGAAATAACAGCAATATAGATAAAGTAAATTCTCATCAACATCTTTCATGACGTAAGAAAATGATTCACCTGAAGCTTCTACGATATTTTTAAATCGCTGAGAGGAATACATTGGCTGGAGGTAAAAAGGAGGGCTAAGAATTTTTATTTCGTTTGTAGTAAGTACCTCAGGAAATAAAGGCTTGGCCAATTTATCGATGGATTTTTGGTAAGAGTTAAGTTTAGAAATATCTGTGATGCCATCTCTTAGCTCAGGGTATTGCTCAACTTCTTTTAGGAGTTCTTTTGCATAGCTAGCTGCCCCGTCTTCTTCTCCATTAGCTTGTTTTTCCAAATGTTCGATAAGTTTGAAAAAACTAATCTGCATGATTGCAGGAAATTCTATTTCTTTGCCGTTGTATATCATTTGTAATTCTTATAGAGTGAGTGAGAAGATATAAACGTTTTTGTAAAGCTTTAGATTCCAAAACGTATAATTTATCAGCAATAAACACTAGTTCCAACTTGCCTCAGAGGTTCCCATAAAAGGGAGCTAGTTTTACTGATATGAGTGAATTCATTCTTCCTGTCTGTTTTTTCGCTATCGCCTTTTTCTATTCCTCCGTAGGTTTTGGCGGAGGGTCCAGTTATCTTGCTATACTCAGTATGATATTGACAGAGTTCTACGAGATTCGAACCATTACCCTCATATTCAACTTCGCTGTAGTGACGATTGGGACTATGGTTTATGTACAACAAAAAGTATTTAACTGGGAAAAATTTTGGCCGTTCATTGTATTTAGTATTCCAATGGCCTTCATTGGAGCTCAATTAAGACTATCTGAAAAGGTTTTTTTCCTTGTTCTTGGAAGTTCTCTATTACTATCTGCTATTTTTATGATGTTGCAAGCCTTGCAACGAAAAAGTGAAAAGCGATCTTTTTCTTGGCAAAAAAGAGGTGGATTAGGAATAATGGTAGGGTTTCTCTCTGGAATAACGGGAATTGGAGGAGGGATTTTCCTTTCTCCCATTCTAAATCTTTTTGGATGGGCTAATCCCAAAATAATAGCCTCATTAGCTTCTATCTTTATTTTATTTAACTCAGCTTCCGGGTTATTAGGATTATTGATAGCCGATTCGTTTCATTTCAATAAAAAATTTGCATTTCCACTTTTGTTTGCGGTAATAGCCGGAGGAGGCTTGGGTTCTTACCTATCCAATAATACATTCAATATTCATCTGATCCGTGGATTAACTGCTATTTTAGTTGCTTATACTGGTTTAAGATTGATAGTGTTACATGCATTTGGAGTGAAAGTTTGAATGAATATAGGTGGTGAGTTCAAAACTATATTTATTATTGATGCCTCTGGTACATTGGTTTCTTCGCTACTACTTGCGCTCATTGTCTCAGAAAATGAAACATTTTCCAGAATGCCTTTGAGCGTTTGCTGTGTATTGGTTATTGCGATAGGTAGCTTTATGGAATATTCTACGCTTCTTATTTGCTGGCAAAAGACAAATGAAGAAGCTGTTTGATTTATCTCGCGATTTTTAATTCATCTTAATTGTGCCTTTACGTTGGGCCTCCTTGTTCTTTTATTTAGATTCAATATCTATTCGGATTGGTTTTATTTATGATCGAAATCTTCGCCATTGTTGGCTTGTCAGTTTTTAGAATTTAAGGCGGCCTTTCTTTGAGTGGGATGATACCATCTGACTTCTTGAATTAAAAGAAATACCCAAATTCTATTTTATAACTTATCTCCTTATTTCTAAAGAATTTATTCAAAAAACCAAAAAGATTTGAATTGATATCACTCAATCATCTTTAGTCAAGTTTGCTTTATATCATAATACAATTTACTTCTTCCCCTTTTCTGACTAATCTTGCTCTATCTAAAAATACCAACGCATTTCCCATTGCCATAGAATGAAGCATAGATGAACTTTGCCCATCCATAATAACAACTTCCCTTTCTTCAATGTAGGCTTTTAGAAAAGTTGGTCGGTCAAATTTGAAGTGGTATTCTTCTTTTAGTGGTATTTTCACTTGTTGTAACCCTTTTCCTTTTCCCCCAGATAGTTTTTCCAGCAGAGGCAATACATAAATGTAAAAGCATGTCAGGGAGGATGCGGGATTTCCGGGCAGAGCAAAAACGAACCTGTTATCCTTTCTTCCAAAATACAGTGGCTTTCCAGGTTTTTGTCTGACTTTGTAGAACTGTTCCCGGACTCCATTCGCTTCTAATGCTTGCTTCACAAAATCATATTCACCTACAGAAATACCTCCACTCAAAAGTAATACGTCACATCGTTCCAAATCTGCAGCAATTCCATTTTGAATACTTTCCAGGTCATCCGGGATGATCTGACAGTGATTACATGAAAAGTTGTAATCTTTTAATACTCCAATGAGCGTATGCGTATTCGATTCATAAATCTGACCTTCTTCTTTCTCCTGTCCCGGTTGGATCAGTTCATTGCCAGTCGCAATAATCCGAATGGTTGGTTTACTGAAAACGTTAATTTCAGAAATCCCCAATGAACTGATCAGCCCAACGGTGGCTGGATTAATTTTTTGTCCAGTGCTAAAAACCATTCTGCCTCTAGCTAATTCGGTACCCTTTTTTCGAATATTTTTTCCTTCTATTACCTCCTCTAGCAGGGTCAACTTATTTTCTTGTGCATCAGTATGCTCTTGCATGATCACTGCAGTTACATTTTCCGGGATTTTGCCTCCGGTAAAAATGCGCATTGCCTGTCCCTCTGAGAGAGAATGACTGGATACATCTCCTGCTGCTACTTCCCCTATGATTTCAAATGCATTTCCATTTCCGCAGATGGCGTAGCCATCCATAGCGGAATTATCATAGGAAGGTAAATCAAATGGTGCTTTAATCTCTCTAGCCAGATAATGATTTAAAGCATCTTGCAACGAAAGCGTTTTGCTTTTCAGCGAGACTTTCTCGCCTCTTATTTTCGCCAATGCTTCTTCTATGCTAATCATTAGCCACCTATTGCAATCATGGATCGGTTTTGTTTATATTGCTCAGCCTTCATCTTCAGTTTCATGCCATCACGAGAAAATTTTTTCATTTTAATGGATTCAAGAATAAGTGAATCAATGTTTTTACCTGATCGGAAAGGAGTCAGCAAATCTGTTTCAGAGTTAGCAAAGAGGCAATTTTTCATTTTGCCATCTGCGGTTAGCCTAAGCCGATTGCAGTCAGCGCAAAAAGGATTTGTAATGGTGCTAACAATACCAAAAATCCCTTTATAACCAGCTACTTTAAAGTTCCTGGCAGTACTATGCTTAGGGTTTTTGAGGGTATCCACTTCTCCAAATTGCTTATTCGCCCGAGTTAAAATTTCCTTCTCACTTACACCTTTGCTCCAGTCCCATTTGTTACCTGCAAATGGCATGAATTCAATGAACTTCACCGTGATCCCTTGATTTTTAGTCAGTTCAATAAAGTCTCCGATTTCATTGTCATTCACTCCTCTGATCAACACTACGTTTAGTTTGATTTGGAATCCAAGATCTACTCCATTTTGAATGTTTTTCATAATGCGATCGTAATAATCTCGTTTAGTGATGAAGGCGTTTTTTACCTTATCTAAACTATCCAAACTGACATTGATTTTCTTCAAACCAATTTCTCCAAATAGCGGGTAATATTTATCTAGCAGGATCCCATTTGTGGTTAATTTTAGCCTTACTCCAAGTTTGGCCAATTCACAAACAAGGTATTTGAGATTCTTCCGAACCAAAGGTTCTCCACCCGTCAATCGGATGGTGTCCACTCCCAGTCCAATAAAAGTTTTAGAGATTTCCAAAATCTCTTCTAGCGTGATGATGTTTTCTTTTTCTGTCAGCTCAATCCCTTCCTCTGGCATGCAATAAAAACACCGCAGATTGCATCGATCTGTTAGCGAAAGGCGGAGATAGGTGTGTGGTCTTCCAAAGGTATCTACAATCTGAGGTTTCATTTGTGACCTCCTCCTTTTAATATGTGAAATACATGAAAAATATAAGGAAAGATGGCAAACATACAATCCGTCACACCACCAGTAGAACCTGGAAACGCTAAAATAACTTTCTTGTCCCTGATTCCAGCTACTGATCTCGATAGCATCGCGGTTGGCATACGTTCTTGGCCATACCTTCTCATTTCTTCTTCTACACCATATAATGTCGTATTTAATAAAGGCCTGATTGCATTTGGAGTAACGTCTCTTGGACCCACCCCCGTTCCTCCTGTGAAAATCAATAAGTCTGTTGCATGGCCCCTAACTTCATTTTCAATAGCCTCTTTCTCATCAGGAATGACCGTGATTGTAGTTTTAACACCAAATTCATTCATTCGAGCTTCGATAATTTTTCCACTTTTATCTTCTTTTTCTCCTTTAGAAACCGAATCTGAGCAAACCACAACGCTACAAGACAAGTCGGTTATTGGTTGTTTGAAAGAAGATTTTCCACCCATCTTTTTTAATAATTTGATCTGACTAATCTCTATATTTTTATCTACCGGCTTTAACATGTCGTACATATTCAAAGCTACAATGCTAGCTCCGTGCATCGCCTCTACTTCTACGCCTGTTTTATAAATGGTTTTAACGGTCATTAAAATCTTAATTTCCAAATCTTCTATTTCGTATTTAATGCCCGCGTATTCAATGGCTAATGGATGACAATCCGGCAGGAGATCAGGTGTTTTCTTTACTCCTAACAATCCGGCTGCTTTCGACATTTCAAATACATTCCCTTTTGGGATTTTGTGTGCTTTAATCAAATCAATGGTTCTTTGATTGCCAACCTTAACAATAGCTTGTGCGGTGGCCTCTCGAAGAGTGTTTGATTTGTAAGTGATGTCTACCATTCTTTTTGATGATCAGTATTTTAACGGTTAGTTAATTGAGTCTGCCAACAGAATATAGAAGATAGTTTATAATTGATCCAATTATCTTTCTTAACAGTTCATATTGGTTTACAAACTTTTTTGCATCAGCAACAAAAAGATAATAATAAGTTGAGAACAGTCTCTATCCCTTGTTGAGTTTCCTGATAAATTTCCTTTTCTTATTTTATGCCTAAGAAATTATTTTACTAAAACCAGATCATAGATTGACTTTCCATTTATGAGAGGCGTCTTCAAAAGTCTCTTTACCGAAAATAGGTACGTTGGCTTTAATCTCTTCAACTAAAAATTCACATGATTCAATCGCCATTTTTCGATGTGCCGAAGAAGTAAAAACAAATAGGCATAATTCGCCAGATTTTACCATCCCCAGGCTATGATAAATGTGGCAGCAAGTCATGTCATACTTTTGAAATGCCGATTCCCGAATTTCATGAAAGGCTTTTTCTGCCATTTCTTCATAAGCCGAGTAGTCAATTCCCGTTATCAATTTGCCATCGATTTCATCAGCACGTACCTGTCCGAGAAAGATACTGTGCGCTCCAATATTTGTCTTGGATTGATGATTGGCAATGGATACTGCAATCTTTTCAGTTGGGATAGGCCCTTGAATAAATACCTTTTTAGTTTTCATCTAACTCATGTAAATTAAAAGTAATGTTGAATCTAAGTTGTATATTTAATGTTAACAAGGAAAAGAAGAAATCATTCTAAATGGGCTTAGAAAAAAAGTTGAACAACTTATTGATTTAATGGCAGATTTGATACCAACGGTAGATCAGATGGCTAAAAATGAAGAAGCGACTTCGAGAGCGATTAATCGTCTTATAAAAAATGAAGAAGCAACCTCAAGAGCTATTGATTATCTCATAAAAAATGAAGAAGCAACGAATAAATCTATTAGCAAATTAAATCTTGCACTTGGTGAAATGAGGCAATCTAATCTTAGAATGATAAATGTTCTCGAACATTTGGAAAGAAAAATTGATAGGGTTGAGGAGTTTGAAAAACGCCTGAAAATCCTTGAAGATAAAGTTCTCTAGTTTGCAATTATACGCTCAACTCCTCCTTCTACATTTATTAAGTTATCGAAATCGAATGCCTTCCGCAGTAGGGCTATTGCTTTTTCACTACGAATTCCTGATTGACAAAAAACATAAATTTCTTTATCCCTGGGGATCTCCGGATATCGGTCCTTTAATTGATTAAGAGGAATACTGATTAAAGAAGAGTGGACTAGTCTAGGCTCCTCATAGCTTTCACGAACATCCAGATAAGTTTTTTCAGTATCTAAAACCCCGCAGGAGAGTTGTTCGAGTTGCAGTGGCCTGTTTTTGGCCAACATAACGTGGTTTTCATTTCGCTCAAAACGGATAAGTTGTTCAGTCATATTGAATACATCCAGGAGTTTCATCTTTCCGGATAGTACTTTACCAATTTTTACAATCATTTTGATTGTTTCAGTTGCCTGAGTCACTCCCACTAATCCGGGAAGTACGCCTAGGACCCCTATATCCTCACAATTATCACTATCTCTATAAAAATGATTAGGATACAAACATCGATAGGTTGGTCCATTTTCATAGTTGAAGACAGACAATTGGCCCTGGTATTTGTAGATCGAGGCGCCTACGAATGGTTTTTCCAACAGTACACAGGCATCATTAATTAAGTATTTGGTTGGGAAGTTGTCCGTTCCGTCTAATATGATGTCATAATCCTTGAAGATACCTAACACATTATTTTCGTCCAGTCGTAGGTTGTAGCATGTGAATGAAACTTCTGAATTTAGCTGACTTAAGACTTCTTTCGCCACCTCTACTTTAGCCCTTCCCACATGTTTTTCGGAAAATAAAATCTGACGATGCAGATTTGTGAGATCTACCGTATCATGATCTAACAAACCAATGTGACCAACACCGGAAGCTGCAAGGTATTGAGCTGCAGGGCAACCTAATCCTCCAACACCAACAATGAGAACATGTGCATTCTTGAGTTTTTCCTGACCATGTGCACCAATTTCAGGTAATTTGGTTTGTTGCGTATATCGATTTAGATGATTCATCCACCGGCAAATGGAGGAAGGAATGCTACTTCATCACCTTCTTTTAAATTGGCATTATCAGTGAGGGATTGGTTCACCGCCAATCGAAAAGAAAGGTTTTTGATATCATTGTACCTGGCAAGGCAATGCTCTTTCAACTCCTCTAAAGAGCTTATTTGTTCCAATGAAACGGATTCTTCTGCAATTCCAGTTACATCTTCAATCGCTCCAAAATATTTAATGGTTATGGACATTTTTCATGCTTTTTAATTGAGCAAGGTCTGTAGGTGTATCAATATCAATGAAGCCCTTGTTAAACTTCACCTCTTTCACCTTTTCGTGGTAAGTATTGATTAATCTTTTTGCGCCTGAATCACCAGTTAATTTCATTAGCTCTCTGAAATAATGTCTGTCAAAAAGTGCTGGGACTCCTAAAACATTATTATATAAACTTGCCACGATTAATTCTTTTTTTGGTTCATAGAACTGAATTAGATCATTCAAAAGTTTCAAGTCGATATACGGTTGATCTGAGAGTAGGATTAGTAAACCGTCTAATTCTTTTTTTAATCCCACTTCAACAGCTAATCGAATGCTACTTGCCATTCCTTCTTTCCAATGTTGATTTTGAATGACGTTAAAAGACTTGAAATTAACAAAATTCCTAATTTCAGGCTCGTTTGCGCCTAAGATAAGTATTTGCTCATCGATTTGAACTTCTACAATCAAATCTATGGTATGCTGAAGCAGAAATTTTCCCTTAAACCTTACCAATTGCTTAGGTTCACCTAATCGGCTTGATGCTCCGGCAGCCAAGACTGCCGCCCCTACTTTTACTTTATTCATCAAATAATTACCTGCTTGAAGTCATTATTTTTCTTTTTGTGAATAGGACCTTCTTTCTTTTTCAGGAAAGAACCTCGGGTTCCTGTAATTACTGCCTGAATCTCCGCGAGAATAGCAAGCGCAATCTCAGCGGGAGTTTCAGCTCCCAAATCCAGCCCTATAGGCGCATAGACTTTAGCTAACTTCTTTTTGGACAATTCGATAGGTTCTTTTTCCATTTCCAACAACATTCGATCATATTTTTTCTTAGGACCAAGTATTCCTATATATTTTAGATCAATCTCTTCAATCAAATGCCTCAATACTGCCAAATCATAATTGTAATTATGTGTCATTAGTACAAAAGCCGTTCGTTGGTCAATGTTAATATTTTTCAATACTTTTTCCGGCTTTGATACAATCACTCTACAGGAGGCTGCAAATCGGGTTTCTTTAGCATGTGTGTGTCGGCCATCAATTACAGCAATATCCCATCCAAGTACCTCCGCCATTTGCGCCAGGATCTGAGCATCATTGCCAGCCCCTACAAGTACTAATTTTAAAGGAGGCTGAAAAAGCTCAAGAAAAACATAATGTTTCTGACCTTCAAAAATATATTCCCGAAACAATGAAGATTTTTGTGAGACAGCGATTGCGCTATCCTGAAGTAACTGATTGTGCAGTTTATTATTTACCATCCCGTTTAATTGACCGCTATCTTCCAACCAACAAGAAGTACCTATTTGCTTTTCCCTTTTGTCTAAATGAAAGAAGGTACCAACCACGCTTGATCCATGAGATTGCGCCTGTCTGAGGATTTCAATAGCATTGTTTGTATCATTAAAATCAATAGGTTCAAATAAAACCTGGATGATGCCATTGCATCCTAGCTGCGCTCCAATCACTGCATCTTCTTCATTGCTGGTGTCGTAAGTGATCACTTTGTTTTGATTTTGATGTAGCGCATGTAACGCTTTTCTCTGCGCATCTCCTTCAAGGCAACCTCCACTGATTGCCCCTGTTATGCTACCAAATTCATCCACTAGCATTCGTGCTCCGGCACGCCTGTAGGAAGATCCTTCAACGTGTATTACTGTTGCCAGTACAACTGATCGTGTTTCTTTTTTGGCGGAATCATATGCAAACAATATGGCATCTAATTCCCTCACATTGGCTGCATTCTGAGTCTCGCCACCGCATTCTTTATTATTTGTGCAGTTTGCTCAATTTCATCGTCGGTAGTGAATCTTCCAAGTCCTATCCTGAGGGATGAGAAGGCTAAATCATCTGATAACCCTACCGCCTTCAAAACATGCGAGGGCTGTAGGGTTGAGGAGGTACACGCTGATCCCTGGGAAACAGCCAACCCCTTTAGCGATGGCAGTAATTTACTCCCATTAATATCATAGAAAGAGACATTAGTCATGTGAGGTAATCGTTTACCCCAACTATTTATTTGGATCCCCTCTAGTTGATCCAGCTCTGATTCTAGTGCATCTCTTAATTTGCCCAATCTATCGCTATCCACCTTCATTTCATCCTGGCAAAGCTCACAGGCCTTTCCAAAACCAACAATTCCCGGAACATTCAAGGTACCTGAGCGATACCCTCTTTCATGACCCCCTCTGAGCACTTTTGAAGCAATCTCAATGTTTACCGATCTTTTCATGTATAAGGCGCCAATACCTTTAGGACCGTACATCTTGTGTGCAGACATGACGGCCAGATCAGCTTTTCTCACATCAATAGGAATTTTGCCTACAGATTGTGTAAGATCAGACATGAAAAAAGCTCCGCACTGATGAGTGATCTTCACAATTTCTTCAATAGATTGAATAACTCCAATTTCATTATTCGCATGCATAATGGAAACGAGTAATGTCCGATCCGTGATCTCGCTTTCCAATTCTTTCAAGTTGATATCTCCGGAGTTATTCACTTTTAGATAGGTGACTGAAATACCTCTTAACTCTAATTCCTGGCAGGCGTCAAGCATCGCTTTGTGTTCTGTTTCACAAGTGATGATATGGTCTTTAAGAGGATTTGTATCTACTAAACCAAACAATGCTAAGTTGATTGCTTCCGTAGCCCCAGAAGTAAAGACAATTTCATTAGCCTTGGCTCCAATTAATCTGGCAACTTTTTCTCTGGATATATCTACAGCTTCTTCTGCATCCCATCCATAAGGATGTTGAACACTGGAAGCGTTTCCATACTTTTCTGTAAAATAAGGTATCATCTCATTTAACACGCGTTCATCCACAGGTGTAGTCGCATTGTAATCGAGATAGATGACTTTTTGATTCATTGAGTGATCAATTTCACTTTGTCTCCTACATGTATGGTGCCTTCCTTAACTACCCTGGCTGTCAACCCGCCATGTCCCCTCATCGCATTGTAGCCACCCGGTCCCAGATTCTCTTCCATTCGTGAGCAAGGATGGCAATACCCTGTTCCTTCTAATACCACCTTTCCAATACTAAATTGCCTATCTCGAAGAGAAAGTAGGTTAATCCCTTCTATGACCAGGTTTCTTCTGGTGTCATTCGGTAATATCTCTTTTGCAAGGATAGAGGCTATACCATCCAGGTGTTCTTTTTGGATCAGCGTAACCTGACGTTTCTTGTTAAACTTGGTAGAAAAATGATCGCCCGTTAGTCCACCTTCCAAAGTAACCTTCACTTCTAATAAACTTTTTAAAGGTGCTCTTCGCTGTGGACGAATGCCTATCCAATCCAAGGTTCCAACTTGAGGTACATCGTTAATTAACTCTTTTATTGGCTCATCTATTTGTTCTTTCATCTAAATGAAATTAATAATATCCTAAAAACAATCTTAACCATTTACATAATTTCTACTTAAGAAAATCACTACAACTAGTGATTAAGTGCCTAATTAAGTAAATTAAAAACTTAAAGTAAAATCAGAATAAGCTATGGCAGCATTTTCAATTAATGTTAACGGAAAAGAACGTCGAATAGACGTGGAACCCGATACCCCTATTCTTTGGGTTCTGAGGGATAATCTGAAATTAGTAGGCACTAAGTATGGGTGTGGAATTGCTCAGTGTGGGTCATGTACGATTCACTTAAATGGTGTGGCAATACGCTCATGCAATATGCCGGTTTCTGCAGTTGGTGGTCAATCAATCACGACGATTGAAGGATTGTCCAAGAAGGGTGATCATCCGGTTCAAAAAGCATGGTTGAAGCATGATGTAGCACAATGTGGTTATTGTCAACCAGGTCAGATTATGAGCGCTGCTGCTTTATTAAATAACAATTCGGATCCTTCAAATGCACAGATTGCTGCCACCATGAATGGAAACATTTGCAGGTGTGGTACTTACACACGAATCAAGAAAGCCATTAAAACAGCAGCAGCTAATCTCTAAACCACAAAAACATGACACTCATTAGAACACAATATAATCGTAGATCATTTCTAAAAGTATCTGCAGCTGCAGGAGGTGGGATGCTCATTGGTTTCAATTGGCTCACCAGTTGCACTCCTGTCTCTACTCCTGAAGTAAAACTTGCCATACCCGACGAATGGTTTGAAATTAATGGATATATCAAAATAGGAGATACTGGATTAATAACTATTTTTTCTCCAAATCCGGAGATTGGTCAAAATGTCAAAACTTCCATGCCCATGGTGGTTGCAGAAGAATTAGACGTGAATTGGGAACATGTGGTGGTAGAGCAAGCGCCTTTGAACACGGGATTTTATCAAAATCAATTTGCTGGTGGTAGCCTTTCCCTCCGCTTAAGCTGGGATGCTTTGCGAATGGCGGGTGCTACAGCGAAATACATACTAAAAGAAGCAGCATCCAAAGAATGGGGTGTAAATTCCTCCGAGTTGGTGGCAGAAGCTGGAGAAATCAGAGAGAAGAATGGGGAGCGATCTATAGGCTATGGAGAAATCGCATCAAAAGCAGCCGATATTGAAGTGCCAGAAGAGGTATCATTAAAAGAAGCTAAAGATTACCGATTGATTGGTAAGCCTACAGCAAATGTAGATGGACCTAAAATAGTCACTGGGCAATCGCTTTTCGGATTGGATTATGAACAGGAAGGCATGCTCATAGCTATGATTGCGCATCCGCCAGCATTTGGGATGAAGGCAAGAGATTTTAATAACGAGGAAATAAAATCTATGCCTGGAGTGAAGGATGCCTTCTTAGTCAACACAGAGGTAAAAGAGAAACAATGGTCTGACGTGAATGCATTCCATGATTTAATTGCTATTGTGGGAGAATCCACCTGGCAGGTGATGAAGGCCAAAAAAGCGTTAAGAGCCAAATGGGAAAAAATAAGTCCGCAGGAAAATTCCGAAATGCACGAAGAGCGGATGATCAGAGACCTGGAAAAAGGGGAAGTATTAGATAGCAGAACAGATGGTGATGTAAATACAGCTTTCATCAAATCAGCTAAGGTCATAGAAAGAACATACACAGCTCCATTTATGGCGCATAATACAATGGAGCCCATGAACTTCTTCGCAAATGTAATGGTAGATAAAGCTGAATTAATTGGGCCCACACAAACGCCCGAAGCGCTGGAAAAATCCGCTGCTCAACTTTTGGATATGCCAAAGGAAAACATCACGGTCAATATGACCCGGATGGGTGGCGGCTTTGGTAGAAGGTTATATGTGCACTTTGGGCTTGAAGCAGCGGCCATCTCTAAAAAGATGGGGGCTCCGATTAAGTTGGTATACACGCGAGAAGATGACATGACCCAAGGAACGTATCGTCCTGCATATCGATCAGTCTATAAAGCAGGTCTGGATCACAATAATAACCTAATTGCCTTTGAAGCAAAGGGGGTGGGGCTTCCTGAGGGGCCTATCTTCCCTAACCGATTTCCTGCAGGAGCAGTAGAGCATTACAGAGCAGAAAAAATTAAATCTTCTACCAATATCTCCACCGGGGCATGGAGAGCGCCACGTTCACACTTTACAGCAGGCGCTGAGCAGGCGTTCCTGGATGAGGTGGCTGAGGCAGCAGGAAAAGATCCCATTGATTTTCGATTGGAATTATTTGACAATGCAAAAAAGAATCCAGTAGGTGAAAAATATGATTACGATGCAGACCGATATGCAGGGGTACTCAAGTTGGTGAAAGAAAAAGCAAACTGGGGGCAAGAAACACCCGGTGTTTACCGCGGAGTGGCTGCTTACTTCTGCCATGCTTCTTATGTAGCGGAGGTTGTAGATATTGTATTGGAAAACAATCAGCCTAAAATTAAGAAAGTAGTTGCCGCAGTGGATTGTGGAATTGTGGTGAATCCTGAGGGCGCGAAAAATCAAATTGAAGGAGGTATTATTGATGGCATTGGTCATGCTATGTATAGCCAATTGACTTTTGAAAATGGGGTGCCTCAACAGCAAAACTTTGATAGGTATCAACTGATGCGTCACGCTCAAGCGCCGGAAGAGATAGAAGTGCACTTTGTAAAAAACGAGATCGCACCAACAGGCTTAGGTGAGCCCGGACTTCCACCTGCGGTGGCAGCACTTACTAATGCACTATACAAAGCTTCAGGCATTCGCTATTATCACCAGCCTTTTACGATGAAGGAGCAAGGTGAGGTGATGGAGGTCGGTTAACCTGCATATTCATAAGGTAACGTTCAGTTTGAAATCTATACTTGATTTGCAGTGAGTTAACATTCAAGCGATCTGATTTTTAATTCCCAAACATGTGGAAAAATTGAGTGCATAGCTTGAGCTAGCTCATCGGGGCGAGTTAAATACGAAAGCTGTTAACTTTAAAAAAAAATTATAGAATTCATGAGCACAATGAATCAATTTCCACCGCTACCATTAGCTGAATGGGAAGAATCAAAAATTACACTGCATTTGTGGATGCAGATAGTTGGTAAAATCAAACTCGATCTGGTCCCAAGAAAGAATCATTGGTGGCATATTACTTTTTTTGTTAGTCCAAAAGGGATTACTTCCGGTCCGATTCCAGATGATCGAGGTGTATTTCAGATTGATTTTAACTTTATTGAACACCAACTGGAATTTGTTTCTAGTTGGGGTGGCAACGCATCATTTGATTTAAAAGATGGCTTGAGCGTCAAGGAATTTCATCGACAATTTTTCGAAATCCTCTACAAACTAGAAATACCAGCGCGAATTACTCCGGTGCCTTATGATCATCCGTGTGAAGAGCCTTTTGCTGAATGTGAAACATATTGTTCATACGATGCAGAATATGTCTCACGTTTCTGGCGAATTCTGGTTACTACAGATAATGTATTCAAGGAATTTTCTGGTAGATTTTGTGGAAAAGTGAGTCCTTCACAGATCTATTGGCATCATATGGATCTAGCAATCACGAGATTTTCAGGCAAAGCAGGTCCCGGCCTACCAGAGGGATCTACCGAAGCGGACAAAGATGCCTATTCTCGTGAAGTAATCTCTGCTGGTTTTTGGGCCGGAGATGAAAAAGTGAGAGGAGCAGCTTTTTATTGTTACACCTTCCCTTCTCCGGAAGGGATTGAAAAAGAAACAATCTATCCTTCTGTTGCCCAATGGGATCTTTCAAGTGGCAGCCCTATGGCCGTGCTCATGTATGATGATTTAATCCAGCTAGAAAAACCAATAGCAGAATTGCTTAACTTTTTACAGTCGACATATGATGCAGGAGCAAAACTTGCAAATTGGCCTAATGACTTGAATTATAAACCATAAGATGAGGCCACGCTGAAAAATCAAAATCACATTAAAAATCAACCTAGACGGTCAAATTCGAGGGTTGAAAAAGCCTGAACAGGGTTTTCGGAGCGGATTTATCTTTGATTCGTTGTATGTCAATTAAGGAAAACATTCTTTTTCATTCTTACGATGTTGACCAGGCAGGCTGTAAGACAGCCCAGGTTGGGAGCTATACAAAAAAGAAAATCTTGATTTGCCTTTTAAGAATTGATATTCCCGAAATTGTGTGATTTGAAAAAACTCATAGGCTTTTTCTATTTTCCCAGAGGCTCCATTTCTCTGGATCTTTTTTCGTGGGCAGTACTGATTCTGTGTAATTGAATGAGGAAACAATTTTTCGTGGATCAATTACGTTTATTATTGTAGTAGATAAATATTTGTTTAAGAATAAAAGTTGAAAAAGCAAAACGTTCTGTTTTGCTCTTTTTGTTGAATCTGTTCTCTTGATTTTTCAACTTTTCACCAATTGGATCTGAGAAATTTTAATGTTGAAGAGAAAAAAATGACCCAAATCAAACAATATTAAATGGGTTTTTACCAGGTTTGTTAAAAAAGTAAAGTAAAACCAAAATAAGTTGAACTCCTGATTAAAAGCAGCGAAATCACGGTTATTTCATATTCATTAGTTTACAAAAAAGGGCAATTCTATGATTACAATTTATTGCATATAATGAGGTTTTATGATAATTTATATC
Organism: Bacteroidota bacterium; assembly: GCA_038746525.1. Classification (GTDB taxonomy): domain Bacteria; phylum Bacteroidota; class Bacteroidia; order Cytophagales; family Cyclobacteriaceae; genus Ekhidna. The sequence continues at coordinate 5,672 of JBCDKO010000050.1, read as the reverse complement.
AGTATCGACAGAACGAAGATATTTGAGAACATATATTTTTGAGATATGGATAAGTTATCAATAGAGGAATTTATACGTACCAATGGCCACATCTTCTATAAACCAGAAATAGAAAAAGAATTGTATATACTGGAGAAAACACTGAAACGTGCTGTTGACGGAATAAAGATTCCAGGTAACCAACGAATGAAATTAATAATGTATTTCAAAAAAATTGGTGAAAATATTAGATTAGATTAATTCTTATCTAGGAATTTTTTACTGTCTTAGAGTTATGGATAAAGATATACGAAATGAACTTAATCAGCATGCCAACTTAATCGGAGAGATTAGGCTTGAAACTGCTGAATTAAAGAAAAACTTGATTCGTCTTTCTGATGTGGCTGAGTCAAATAGAAGGATCTTTGATCTTATGCGTAGACCTCTCTGGAAGAAGATATTAGGACTTAGTTAAACGAGCGAGTTCATTTAAATACTTATACAAGTATTTATTTGTTATATTTTTAAAGTACGGAAAGCATATTATATTCAAGCTTTAAGGCAAACCTTCGTGCTATGCTTGATAAAGCTTTGGGAGATAGATCCCCATTGTATATAAAAGGAAGAATTCGGAAGATGTTGTAGTCATTCCTAGAAGTGATTACGAAAGCTTAAAGAAAACCTTGCATTTAATAAGTAACAGAGCTAACGCACGGAGGATGAATGAAAGTATTGCAGATTATGAATCTGGCAATGTGATAACTAAGTCTACTGGATGATTTGGAGAAAATGGCTCAGTGAACTTGAAGTTTACTACAAGTGCATGGAATAATTTGTGGTGACAAACGAATGATAAAAAAACCTCAAATCGAATTATTAAGTTACTTAAATTATCAAGTTACTTAAAGATATTCTCAGAGATCCATTTCATGGTATTGGCAAACCGGAACCACTTAAAGAAAATTTGAGTGGATTATGGTCGAGAAGAATTACCTGTGAACATAGAATGGTTTACAAGATTGAGAATGGTAACTTAACTGTGATTGAATAGAAACATCGTTATTATTTTACTTAAATGTAACTGTTAAAACCTATGAAAGCAGAAGAAAAAGTAAAACAGCATGATAAGCTTATTGGTGAATTAATTTCACTACATCATGAATCTTCTAGACGATTAAAGATTATGAAGAATATTCAGGCAGTCGTGATTCCTGTTTATGCTATTCTAGGTTTGAGTGGGCTTGCTGCTTTATTCAAGGTTTTTGGAGTATTTTAAAATGTAATTGAACAAGCAAAATCAAGCTCAACAAGCAGAAATAAAGGAGCTTAGAGAGGAAATATAAACTTCTGAAAAATGAATAAAATCAGGAATGTAGCATATCTAGTTGTCTCTAAGAAAAGATGAAAAACACGCTTACTGACACCTGCAGCTTGGTTTTTTAGCAAAACAATGAATCGAATCTATTTTACACTTTGGAATCAATTTCTCAGTTCCTCAAAGATTCGTCTGAATTTTGAACGAATTGGAGGTAAACCTGTGATTTTATTGCGTTTTCACTAAAATTTTAAAAATAGATTCAACACCTATTTATGCATCGAAATTTTCAAAAAAACACGCTCTATGAGCTAAAAACATCGTTTTCTTTCAAAAAATACTGTTTCTTAGAGACACTATCTAATAAAATGAGTTTGTTTATTTCGTTAGGTACTTCCGGTTGGTTTACGCAGCCATGTTTTCAAAGTGCTGAAATAGTACCTGACCAGATCATTATTCGACTATCACCGAATACATACAGCTTCCCCGGAATATGCTCCAGCATTTTTGGTGACCTCTTCTCCCGTCTTCTTCATGCCTTCTTCCAGTCCTTCGGGTTCAATGGATTTCTTCTTTTCTGGGAAGATGGGCTGACAATAGTGCACGCTCATAATGGATTGGCTGGGTGAGGGTAGGAGCTTCGGCTCAGTTTTCTGCACTATCCTCAAACAACGAGGTTTGTGCCCTGTCAGCAGGAATGAATCTCTCGCTCTTGCGACCAAAAATTAACCATTGAAGCTAGGCGAGCTCATGCTTTAGCTCTTCATATTCAGTACGGGGAATAGTGATGGTATCTTCGGTAGTTACTTGGGTTATAAGCATACTTAAAACCAGACAAAAAGGCGGAGAATAACTATTTTTTTCAGTTATTTATCATAAACAATTTATCTCCCGAACGATAGTAGATAGCTTTGCTTTATAGAGTAAGAGTAAACATCCGACTGAGGTAAACCTCGCATGCTCTAAAATCTAGAGGTAGTGCCCCGCATGCTTATGATTAGGTTAGTTCAATAACTTGACAATCAGCAATTGCAAAAATTCGATCTTTCTTGAGTGGCCTGATTTTTTTTATGCCCGTAAATTGTCCGTAAGCAGGAAGAATCGCATGTTGATCTGAAAATAAAAAACAAGGCATAGTGGCACCTTGCCTCGCTATTCCCCGTATAGTCACTCCAGGATGAAGATGCCCTGAAATGTTGTAATGAACATCCTCTTCTTTCATGTGAGTAAACGAAAAAGGCTCTTCAACTAATTTCTGAGTGACTTCAAGGCTATCTGGATATTTTGATAGAATATCGTGATTTCCCTTTACAAGGATAAAATGAATGTTAGGATGAATCTCCAGAAATTCTACAAAGTCTAACCACTCTGAGTTTTTGTAACTGTGAAAAAGATCTCCAAGAAGCAGGATTTTTTTAGGTCGATAATAACCGATGAGTCTATATAAGTTTTCCAAATCTGCTAAGTGAACTTTCCTGGAGACGGGGATTCCATGTTTACGGAAGTGTCCCGCTTTGCCTAGGTGAAGATCTGACAGAAATAGGACTGATTTTTTAGGCCAGAAAACAGCACGTTGAGGCAAAAGAAGTAATTCTTCTCGTCTAACAATGATCGAACTGTTATTCACCGGTATCTGACTCTTCTTTATATGGTTCCCATGTTTGGGTTCTATAAAACCAGAACAAGTAACCTCTTACTATCAGCTTTCCATTTTCAACCCACATTTTTCCCTCATATGTTTTGCCGCTCTCTGGATTTAAAATGGTCCCTCCTTCAAAATTGTTGGATCGACTTTTAAACTTCATTCCTGTAATAATATCCATTCCTAGAACAAGACGGTCTTTAAGGTCTCCTTCGCAACGTGTGCAGCGTTCTTCAGGGCTTCGATAAATCATTTTTGTTACTTTCCCAAAATATTTGCCTTCGCGCTCATAGATTTCAACAACTGATTTTCTTACCCCTGTTTTATCATCTATCGTGATCCATTTTCCCAAAGCTTCTGATTGCCCAAAAACGGTATATGAGATAACGAAGAAGAAGAGTACAAATATTCGCTTCATAGTGGTAAGGTTTAATAGCTTTCCCAAATTCACAGGAATAGTGCCAAAGGTGACGCCATTAAGTTCAATGCAAATATCAACCATTATAGGGTAGCCATGTTTGTGTTCTATAGAAAAATAGTAGATATCCCCGCACCTTGAGTTTACCATCTTCTATCCAAAGTTTACAGTCATAAATGTTTCCGTTCTCAGGATCTAGTATTTCACCTTTGTGAAACTTACGATCTCTTCGATCATATTTCATATCAGTGATTATTTCCATTCCGATAACTTTCTGATTCTTTTTCTTTCCTTCGCATTCAGTACAAACAGGATCTGGATCTTCATGCGTGTCCTGAAACAATTTTACTATTTTTCCAAAATACTTTTTGTCCTTTTCATAAATTTCTACAACAGATTTAGGTTTACCGGATTCATCATCAGTGGTCTTCCATTTTCTTAAAATTGACTGCTGAGAAAAAGATGGGAGTGATATAAAAACTGCAATAAATAGTATTAGTTGTTTCATCTATATCTCGTTTATTTCCAATTACACACATGGAATTCGTGACTAACGGTATTCACAGGCCCATTGATTCTGTGGTAGTATATATTCGCCTTCTAATCTTCATGTTCATTTCATGTATAAGTTCATTTTCAGTGGCCACATGGAATTCTCACAATCTTATTCGTCCTCGGTCGGTGTGCTAAGGATTCTAAGTTTATGCTCATTTATAAGGGTTTTGCAGGAGTCAACATGATAGAGTTATTTTATAGATAAGGTTACTTAACGAACAGAAATAAGTGTGAGTTCGGGGAATTTGAGTAACCTTTCGGAATAATGAAGTATGTTCCAGGAACTTAAAGCATCTGTTCGGGAAGTAAAATACGTTTTGGAGTAGACAGAAATATGCTTTAGGATTTTGAAATATTGGATTAAGGTAAAATAAAACATCCGCTTTAGCCACCAAGGATATCTTGAAATCAAGTGTAGGGATTACACTACAGCTTCATTGAAAAAGGTGTACAACGAGCGATGACCATGCGGAAGACGAAGGATTATTGGGTGTTTGGTTGATTGGACAAGTGGATGCTTGCGATTTCTAGGGATTAAGCAAGAGCATGTGTATAACTATTTTCATATTTTCTTTCATCTCACACACAAGCAAATATGCGATGGATGATTTTATTTCTAACTGCATTCATCACGGACATTTTGTTCTTTCCTTCGGCTACTTTATGGAGATAAAAATCCCTCATTTCGCCTTTACTACCTACTGCTGACCTGGCTGCCAAATTATATAAGGTTTTCATCGACTTATTGGCTTGATGAGAGACTTTGGATTTACCTCTCACTGATTTGCCAGATTCTTTCTTAAAAGGAGCTACACCGCAATGACAGGCCATTTTCTTTGGGTCAGTGATCTTTTTGAACTCATTGGTGGCTACTATGGTATTAACACCTACAATCAGGCTCACTCCTTTTACTGAGCTTACCAGACCGTATAGCTTTTTGAGATGCTCATCTTCTTTGATGAGTTGGTTGATCTTTGCTTCGATCTCTTTGATCTGTTTTTCGGTTTTGTCAATAATGGGTTGAACAAGCTTTTTATGTTCTTTTAACCATTGCTTGTTCAGCTTTTCATCTTCCCTCAGGGGATCTGTTAATCGCTTCTTGGTCGTCATGAGCCGCTCTCTGAGCTTGATCATCGCCTTCAACTCACTAATCACCGCTCTGGGAGCTTCCCAACGCTTTATTTTGTGCCTCTTGGCATACCCATACTCTGCAATACGGTAAGCATCAATCGCATCATTTTTCTCTCGCTCCAGCCCATGATAGGCTTTGATCTTTTTGGCATCTTCCAGCCATACAATGAGATCCTTTGATTCGGCAAACTCCAAAAATGGATTACAGTAAATCCCGGTATGCTCCAGACAAAACAAACAGTTTTCATCACTAACCTTTATTTCGCTGTTCAGTCGCTTATAAAAAGAGCGAATACCTCCCTCATTGTTTTCTACTTGCATGTGAAATTGCTTGGTCAGGCCTTCTTGCAATACCACAAAATCCAAGGTTTCCTTTGATACATCTACTCCAACAAAAATTTCTAAATCCATTAACTTTAGCTTTATAATTTAACAATTAGGTCAACATACTTAAACACGATCAAGCCCTTACTAATGGATCTTATCCGAATTTCTAGATGATGCTTGTTTAAGTAACCGACAGAGGATTTAATCGCAAGATGGGTCTTTCCCTGGCAGACAGATAATTCACCTCTGTCGGTGTTGCCTTATTCAAAGTTATCCACACTATCCACAAGTTATGAGTCTCCCCC
>JBCDKO010000049.1:0-23684 GCA_038746525.1 Bacteroidota bacterium | reverse complement strand
TGGGTACACTGACGAGTCCGCCCTAGCTTTCCCTGGCAATAGTGGGTGTGTTGACATTTTTCACAAATGAAGCCATCGGGCCATTTGAGTTGAGCGAGGTGGTCATAGCAAGCCTGGTCATCAGGAAATTGTTGCTGGAACTGGAAGAGGGTGAGGCTTTGGTATTTTTTCTCCATAATTTTGATCGTTAAATATTACTTTCAGCTACTGAAAAACAATGATTTAACCAACCAATACCGCCATCAAAAATTAAATATTTATTAAGTGCCTACTTCAATTATTTTAAATTCAAAAACATCTTTTACAGCGTAAAAAGAAAATTTTCTGTAATTATTTTACTCGTTCCATGTAAGAACCGTCTATAGTATTGATTTTCACCAACTCACCTTCATCTATAAATAAAGGAACCTGAATAATGGCTCCAGTCTCTACCGTTGCATTTTTAGTTGCGTTAGTTGCAGTGTTGCCCTTTACCCCAGGCTCAGCAAGAGTAATTTTCAATTCTACATATTGAGGAAGTTCACAGCCTAGTATTTTTTCTTCTTCTGCGTGAAATAAAATTTCTACTTCTTGTCCATCTTTGAGAAACAGAGGGGCATTGATCATATTTTCTTCTACATGGACTTGCTCATAAGTGGTTGTATGCATAAAATGATAGCCTATATCATCATGATACAAAAATTGATAAGGTCTTCTTTCTACTCGCGCAGTGATGATTTTATGGCCTGCTGAAAATGTATTGTCTATCACTTTACCTGTTGTAACACTCTTTAGTTTTGTTCGTACAAATGCCGGACCTTTTCCAGGCTTTACATGCTGAAATTCTACCACACTAAAAAGATCATGATTAAACTCTATCACCAAACCATTTTTGATATCAGAAGTAGTTGCCATTTTATTTTGAATGTTAAGAATAGTTGTTCATTTTAAAATAAGTGTAGATCTGCTTATTTCTTCAAATATCAGGTTTGTTCAAGATCATAGGCCCATTTCAACCAAATAGCCCCCCAGGTAAATCCACCACCAAATGCGGCTAAAATAATATTATCTCCTTTTTTGAGTTGATTTTCATAATCCCATAGACAAAGCGGTATCGTACCGCTAGTGGTATTGCCGTACTTGTGTATGTTGAGCATTACCTTATCTTCCCTGAAACCCATACGGTTAGAAGTTGCTTCTATAATCCGTTTATTGGCTTGATGTGGGACAAACCAGGCGATATCTTCACTTTTGAGATTATTTTTTTTCATTACTTGAACCACAACATCTGCCATATTTTTAACAGCAAACTTGAAAACCATGGAGCCTTCCTGATATGCAAAGTGTTCTCTGTTTTTTACTGTTTCTTCGGTTGCTGGTCTTCGGCTTCCACCGGCTTTCATATGCAAATATGGCTCTCCTGATCCATCGGACTTTAAAATGGAATCTTTTATACCGAGATCTTCTCTGGTAGGTTCAAGCATAACCGCACCTCCACCATCACCGAAAATGATACAAGTAGTACGATCGGTGTAGTCTATAATAGAAGACATTTTATCTGCGCCAATTACGACTACCTTTTTGTATTTTCCTGTTTCAATAAATTGTGATCCTGTAGCAAGTCCATAAAGAAATCCAGAGCAAGCAGCCTGTAAATCATAACCGAATGCATTAGTTGCATTAATTTTATTACAAATGATATTTGCAGTTGCCGGAAAGACCATGTCAGGAGTCGTAGTGCAGCAAATAATTAAATCAATTTCTTTAGCTTCAGTGCCGGTTTTTTCCAATAGACCTGCTACTGCCTCCACAGCCATAACAGAAGTGCCTTGATCTTTTCCATTAAGTATGTGTCTTTCTTTGATGCCAGTCCTTGTAGTGATCCACTCATCGCTGGTATCTACCATCTTTTCAAGATTCTTATTAGTGAGTACATCTTTTGGGACATATCCATTAACGCCAGTAATGGCTGCTTGAATTTTAGGCATCAACTTCTAGCTTTTAGGCTAAGACTTCTTTTTCCATTACCACTTTGCCTTTGTAGTATAACTTGCCTTCGAGCCAGAAAGCTCTATGGGGGAGGTGTGCTTCACCAGTAGTTGAGCAAATTACAAAGCTCTTAGGGGTTGCTTTATAGTGCGTTCTCCTTTTGTCTCTTCTGGTTTTAGATATTTTCCGTTTTGGATGTGCCATCTCTATAATTTCAAATTTATAGTTTAAATTTTATATTTTTAAGTACTTCCCATCGAGGATCTACTGTTTCTTTTTTTTTATCTTCTAAGAGAGATGTAAAAATCATCTCATCATTTTCATTATCGTTTTGAAACTTTGGATGAAGTTTTTTCATCGGCACTTCCAGGTTTATCGATTCGTATAAAAAAGATGCGATATTAATTTCTTGGGTGCTTTTGGTTATTACATAAACATCTTCGCTCAGTTCTTTATCTTCATCTCCATACTTGTAAATCAAGTCTTTATTTACCTTAATGGGATAATCAAAGTGTTCAAGGCTTCTATCGCATTCTAGTTCAATAACACCTTTTAGTATAAAATGAAAAGTGATCATCGTGTCCGTTTTTGTTAAATCAACTGTACAAGAACCCTTCCCTTTACTTACAATGCTATTTTTAAACTCAACAAAAAATGAATTATCGAAGAAAAAATCGAACTGATGATCTCCATTTTTAAGACCAAATATTTCAATTTTATATTGTCTTAAATTCTTCATTGTAGCTCGATAATACCAGATAAAATACAAACTTAGATAGTTCTAAACTTTTTAAAAAAGAATGGTTTGGTTTTATTCATTTAAAACAGCTATTCCGAAACTAGCCTATGTTTAAACGAAATGAGAGGTTGCTTTTGGTAGGCTATGCTTTTGCTTTCAAGTCTCTCTTGGAACGGTCTGTCATTTTATACGCGATATTCATATCTATCTCCTTTCCAGGTTTATTAGTGTAAAGATTCGTTAGTTGCTGAACTATTTTCAGGAATTCCATCACGATAAATTGGATAACCGTTTCATGATTCTAAGAATTCTAGAATAACTCATTCGTGATTTATTCATTTCTTTGCCGCTATAACCTTGAATTGAGAGTATAAATCGAAGAGCAGAAAGATGTAATTTTTTCCTTTCTAAATCGATTCCAGTGGGTAATGCACAAATGAATGAGAATAAACAATAACTTAGCATGTTACAATAATAACCTTGTGAACTTACACTTTTCAGTATATTAATAATACCCATTTTCCTGTGCCCGTGAGCGATTCCTTAGTAGCCGGCAGCCATTTTTCTGTCACTGTGAGGATTAAATCCTTGTAAATCAGGATCACGAAATTGCTATGACTGAGATTTTAAGTGTTCGATGGTAAATGAGTTACAAAATCTATCATAAACAGCCATTTCTTGATGGTCGGTAACTATTTTTATGACCGTAAAGCGTTTTCTTGGCGGTCCGTAATCATTTAATTGTAGCGGACATGCTACCTAAACCTTCTGAACAAGACTTTCAAAAACTCCTTCACTTCATCAGATTGCATGTTCCACTTGTGGCGTCTGGCGTAGTTCTGCACGGTGTACTCTACTGATTCATCAAATGATTCAAAATCTTCCAGTTTGGAAAGGGCGTTTTCAAATTCATCTTTGTTGTTTTTGAAAAGTTCTTTAACGAATGTGTTGCGATGACTCAGGGAAATAAGTTCTAAAATGTTATTACCTTTTTTTTTGAATTCGTAATGCTCAATTTTCGTTTCTTCTTTTACTTCGAATTGCTTATCCGTGGTTTCCTGGGATAAACTATCTTCTTTTTTCTCATCCTCTAACATTTCCAGAGGCTTAACCGGCTTTTTTAACTTCTCTGCTTTTTCAGCAATATCTTCTTTTCCCTCCTCTTTTTCAGTAGTAATTTCTTGTTCCCTACTCCTGAACGCATCCTCTGTAATTTTTTCATGTTCCATGGATTTATCTTCATGATTAATAACTACATCCTCATCTTCTTTGTAAATCTCTTTTCGGCTTCTTTTTGCTCTCTTCCGAGCTCTTTCTTTCGAGATGTTTACTAAATCTTCTTCACCTGGCAGAAGCAATCCACCTTCATCAAAATCATCAATATCAGGATCTTCTGAATAGACTTTTTCAAGCGTAATTTGCAAAACAGAAGACAAGTTCTTGCAAAGCTCAATTACTGTTTGCGTTGTATCAAAATCTTCAAACTCATCAGGAAGCTCATCTATTAGCTCATCAATTGTTGCACCCTTTAGGTCTGTCAAAAAATCATGGATTTCTTTTTTATAAATCTTAAGATATTTTGTTGTGCCTTCTATTGCCTTTTTTCCAATTACTTCTATGCCTCTGCTATCCAAGTCAATTTCTACGTAGGCTTGAGGTAAGGCCGCCAGATAAATGGTGTCTTTTATTGCATGATTGAGTAAGGTTTCAAACTTATCTTTGTTGATTTCAATATGTTGAGAAAGGACATTCATGAATTGGATCATGGCCTTCCTCACTTCCTCATCCTTATAATTGAAGAAGGGGCTCTCAAGCTTCTTGGTTTCTCCCTGCCAGTATCTGAAAAGTAGTTTAATCACGAAAAAATTAACCTGCTTAGAAGGAGTGACCGATAAGATTTCCCGTCCAGTGATTACTTTTTTTGATCCGACGAAAAATTCTGCGGAAACTTTATAGGCAAATTTCTCACAGTAGCTGTCAATAAAATCTTCGTTTAGTTTCCTTTGCATGGTTTAATTTAATTTAGATGCCTAACATTACAATAGCGAATCTTAAAAGTAAGACTATTCAATGTGAGAATAAAAGGGAAAAGCTATTAGATGTATTGCCTCAGGAGATAGATCAGATACATATATGTTATATCAAAGAAGGGTCTATCACTGATAATGACAGGATTATTTTTAGGCACGGCGCAGGTAGCCCATACAAAGTGCGCTTTTCTCGTTTAGATTACGGAGTGATGAGCGTTGGAAGGGCTAGGTATGTGTTCGGGAGGCTCTGGAAATAGTAGATGTTCTTGAGGAACCCGTTCTCAACACTTAAACCATTTATCATGTTCGTAGAACCATATATTAGCACAGGAGCTGTAAGACGAACAGGCTGGATAGAGATAGTTTGTGGGTCTATGTTTTCAGGAAAAACAGAGGAGCTAATACACAGGATTGATCGTGCAATAATTGCCTATCAAAAAGTAGAGATTTTCAAACCTGCCCTGGATAAGCGTTATGACAAGGTGAAGATTGTCTCCCGTAGAGACTCTTCCATCACCTCTACACCCGTGAACTTCGCCAATGATCTTTTACTCAGAGTTATTGATTGTGAGGTAGTTGGGATAGACAAGGCACAATTCTTTGATAAAGAGATTATCGCTGTTGCTGATAAGCTTGCCAATGATGGCAAGCGAGTCATTATCGCAGGGTTGGATATGGATTTTGAAGGAAACCCATTTAAACTAATGAACGAACTAATGGCCAAAGCGGAATACATCACCAAGGTACATGCGGTCTGTATGAAATGCGGTAATGTGGCTTCATATTCGCACCGACGTATTAGATCAAAGCAAACTATAGTTTTAGGAGAAAAGGATATTTATGAAGCACTCTGCAGGGCATGCTTTTATGAGGCATTGCACAAAGATCACTAGTTTACTGTTTGGGATATATCTCTCCGGTCAAGACATAGCAATAGGAACTTGGCGGACGCACTTCAGTTATCAAAATGCACAACAACTCACCTCTACGGATGATAAAATTTTTTGTGCGGTTGAAAATGGACTTTTTTCTTATAGCCTTACTACGGGAGAAACCAGGAAACTTTCTAAGGTGGATGGACTGTCAGCAGCAAGGATTTCAGCAATGGCCTATGATGAAGAGAATCATGTTTTGATTATTGGGTACGGCGAGGGCTTGGTAGATTTCATATTTAAGAATGAGATCATCACAATAAGTGATATTGCAAACTCCGATCTGGAAGGTGGAAAAAAGATAAATGAGATTGCTGTCAATGATGAGGTAGCTTACCTTGCAACGAATCTGGGTGTGATTGTTATCACTATTTCTACAACACAGATCACCGAAAATTATATCCAGATTGGTTCAGGAGGAAATGAGGTTGAAGTGAATGAAATCATTGCTAAAAATGACTCACTTTTTATCCTTACAAATGAAGGGGTGCAATCAGGAAGTCTGGATAATAACTTGCTAGACTTTAACAATTGGATCCGATACCCAAATACAACAGATTTCAGAGATTTTTCAATTGAAAATCAGAAGCTATATTCAGTGCGAAATGATGGGAGTATCATGGTTTTTTCCAATGGAACCTGGAGAGACAGTGAAACAGACTTGCCTGAAGGAGCAAGCAGGCTTTTTGAACTTAATCTTGGACTATATACCGCAGCAAATGGTGAAATATTTAAGTGGGCCAACGGAGCATTTGAACGAACGCTTACCTCAAATGCGCTTTTGATTAACGACTTAATAGCTATAGGTGGAGAGCTGTTTATTGCAGATGGTAATTGGGGACTCGTCAATGAAAATGGGGTGTGCCTCTCTCCATCCGGACCACTATCAGACGGTTTTTCAAGAATTAAAATATTCAGTGACACCGTGTATGCATTTCATGCACCTTCCGTACTCTCCTATGATGGGACTCAAAAAATGGTTGGTTATTCATATTTTTCAGCAGACCGATGGGCAAATGCATCCATTGCCGAATTTGAAAACATATCCGATGTAGAAGACTTTGATGGGGTCCGGTATTTTTCTTCCATTGGTAATGGATTGTATATCCAAAACACCAATGAAATAGTGACTGATATTCCCGGGAGTACATCAAGCTTGGATACGATTTTAACTACGCTTAGTTCAGGGGATCGTCTCTGGGTTGGGGGATCCGGAAGCCAGCCAATTCACGTGCGCGATGAGGAGGGAAACTGGGTATCTTACCATGCGTTTGAGGTTTTCAACACTGGTTTTCTCTCTATTGATATCGCAGAGACAGAGGTAGCGTGGGCAGTATCTCAAAATGGGAACATTACGATCATTGATACTCAGGAAAATGCAGTGGATGAGTTGTCAATATCAGATGGACTTCCTTCTTCTGTCAACGATATAACTATTAGCATAGAAGACAATGTTTGGGTCGCGACTAACAGAGGGTCTGCTTTTTATCCAACAGCTTCTTTTGTTTTCTCTAATAAGGAAGCCATTCTCCCAACTTTTGAGAACCGGGTGCTTTTTGAAGACGAGGTCGTCAATGCAGCTTTGACTGATGGCGGAAACCGAATCTGGTTTGGAACAAATAGAGGCCTGTGGGTATTTGACGAAAACACCTCAGAGCAAGTAGCGTTCTTTAACGCATCCAGTAGTCCACTACCTTCAGATCAGATTTTGGACTTGGCTTATAATGGAGAAAATGGTGAGGTTTTTATAGTCACCGAAAAAGGAATGGTTTCATATCGCAGTGCTTCATCTATTGGAAGCAACACCCACAGCAACGTATCGGTTTTTCCCAATCCTGTTAGACCAGGCTATGCTGGACTTGTTGGAATCAGTGGGCTTGCCCGAAATGCTCATTTGAAGATCACTGATATCAATGGAAACCTGGTAAAAGAGATCGTAGCAAGTGGGAGTTCTGCTTCATGGGATTTGTTGGACCAAGAAGGAAGAAGGGTAACCACAGGTATCTACTACTTTTTCAGCGCTTCATCAGATGGAGAAGAGACTTTTGTTGGCAAAATTGCGGTTGTCCGGTAATCCGTTCGTATTGATGATTGTCAAGTCAAAAGGAATAGTTTTAAACTACATTAAATATGGGGATAGTTCTATCATTGCGAGGATCTTTACTAAGCGATATGGATATGGATCCTATATTGTCAATTCCATTAGAAGTCCAAAATCAAAAAAAAGTATCGGTTACTTTCAACCATTCTCTATATTAGATTTGGTCTTGTATGTAAAGGAATCCCGAGATTTACAACGAATCTCAGAGTTCAAAAATCATATCCCTTTTCACAATATTCATAGAGATCTTACCAAAAGCGCTATCACTTTGTTTCTTACAGAAATCTTTTCGAAACTTTTACAATTTGAGCAAGCGCCAAACGAGAATCTGTATTCATTCGCAGAAGCATCTGTTGTATCATTTGATCGTTTAGCCACAGGAGTGAGTAATTTTCATATACAATTTTTACTGAAACTCGGATCTTACCTGGGCTATGAAATAGAGCAGGCTGAGCATTTATTTAGCTCCGTCAATAAACTTTCACCATCTGTGGAAGGTAATGTGTTACTAGAAAAGATGTTGACCGATCCTTACGGCTATAACTATAATTTAAGCAGGAGGAGTAGAAATGAAATGTTGGAAGTGATATTAAATTTTTACCAGCATCATGCGCATATTTCCAGACCTAAATCATTAGAAGTATTAAGAAACGTTTTGAATTGATTTTAACTTTTAAGGGAAATACAAAAGCATGCAAATCAATCGTTTTTTGATTTAAACATATCATTTTTATCTTAAGCTTTCCGTAAAAACTTGAAAATCACGCCGAAAATCGAATTAATTGGATGTCAGAACTACTTTACAATGAAATCCCTTTCTTAGATCTTGACGATTTTGTGAATGGATCACCCCAAAAAAAAGCAGCTTTTGTGAGAAATTTGGGCGATGCCTACACCAATATCGGGTTTGTATCCATAAAAAATCATGGACTTTCACACGAACTTACCAAAAAACTATATGCTGTGGTGGAGAAGTTTTTTCGGTTGCCAAATGAAGTAAAGCAAAAATATGAAAGGAGAGAAATTGCCGGACAAAGAGGATACATAAGTAAAGGCAGAGAAAGAGCAAAGGGAAGAAATATTGGTGATCTAAAAGAATTCTATCATATTGGTCAACCGGAAGAAGGTAAAAGACCTGACCAGCCCAGTAATATCTGGCCGGAGGAGGTTGAAGATTTTAAGAGATACACTATTCAAGCTTACATGATTTTGCTTCAGACCGGCATTAAGATACTAAGGGCAATTGCTGCTTATCTTGAGCTGCCAGAAAATTATTTTGATGATCTGGTCAAAAAAGGAGACAGTATTCTCAGGCCTATTCATTATTTCGCCATAGAAAATCCGGAAGAGATTCAGGAAGGCGCGGTACGTGCTTCTGAGCACGGAGACATTAATTTAATTACCTTATTGATGGGAGCTAGCGCCGATGGGCTTCAGGTATTGAGGAGAGATGGCAAATGGATTCCAATCACAGTTCTCCCAAATCAAATTGTTGTAAATGTGGGAGATATGTTAGAGCGCCATACCAATAAAAAACTAAAGTCTACCATCCATAGAGTTGTAAATCCTCCCAGAAAATTCATGAACACTTCGCGCTTTTCTATTCCATTTTTTTTACATCCTGTTTCGGAAATGGATCTGACTTGTTTGCCCAAATGTATAGATGCTAATAACTCAAAAGCTTTTGAAGATATTACCGCGGGCGAGTTTCTTCATCAAAGGCTCAAGGAAATAGGCCTTAAATCTTAAATTATGTCAATAAGAAGGGTTCGTAATATTATTTTCCTAAAGGACGTTTCCATTCTTTCAGTCACTGCTTTTGGAGGACCACAAGGACATTTCGGCATGTTTCTGGATTTGCTGGTAAACAAGCGTGCCTATCTTTCTGAGGAGGATCTGATTGAATTATACGCTCTTTGTCAAGTACTACCCGGTCCTACCTCTACGCAAACCATTACTTCGCTTGGATATAAAATTGGTGGCCCTAACCTGGCTTATCTCACGTTAATGGTTTGGATGTTCCCTGCCATCACTATCATGACTGCCATGGCGCTATTGGTTAGTTCGGCAGAAGAACTCCATATTTCGCTTTCTTTTTTGCGTTTTGTGGAGCCTATGGCAGTTGGAATCGTAGCTTACTCTTCTTATCAACTTTCGATTAAAGTAATAAAAACCAAATTTGGATTGTTTTTGATGGCGGTTTCTGCTATCGCTTCTTATACGCTTAAATCTCCTTACGCATTTCCCGCCCTGATCATTCTTGGTGGCGTGGCAACAACATGGAGATATAAAAAGCAACCGGTAGAGGAAAAGGAAAAGATAAAAATTAATTGGTCCAACTTGATTTTATGGATTTCAGTGTTAGCGCTAGCGGCAGTTTTAGGGGGTATCACTCAATTTCAACCGCTACGTATTTTTGAGAATTTCTACCGAAATGGGAGTTTAATTTTTGGCGGGGGACAGGTACTAGTACCGTTATTGTATACCGAATTTGTTGAATTTAAAAGGCTGCTTACATCCGAAGAATTTGTGCACGGATACGGAATTGTTCAAGCAATACCCGGTCCTACTTTTTCATTTAGCGCCTATGTGGGAGCTTTAAGTACAAACGAGTTTGGTATGGGTGGAAGAATGATTAGCGCAGTGATGGCAGCATTAGGTATTTTCTTACCCGGAACATTTTTGATCTTTTTCGTTATCCGTTTTTGGACACAATTAAAAAAATATCGAATAGTAAGAGCTTCTTTGGAAGGAATTAATGCAGTGAGTGCCGGGATGGTCATCGCCGCTGCTTTTCTGATTTTAGTGCCTATGGAGCAATCGATAATTAACTACACTCTCATGTTTGGTACCATAGCTACATTATTGTTCACGCGTTTTCCTGCTCCTATGATTATCCTGGGAGGGCTAATCTTGGGAATTGTAATTACATAAGGACCCCTTGATAAAAGGGGTTTTATTAACTTAAGCTATCAGTTATCTGCTGGAGGATCGATACCCAGTTTTTGCAAAACAAGATTCGTTACATTATCTTCTTCTCTGGCATAAAGTAGAATACTTTGGCCGCTGGCAGTCATATTAAATACATGTGTGTAGCCACTTTCTTTTGAAACACTCTCAATTGCCACGCCTATTTTTTCGAATGCGGGTTGAAGAAGTTGATTTCTTTTGTTAAGAAGTGAGTTTTGGGCATTTGTCTCAAACTCCTGAATAGAGGTTTGGAGGTTCACAATTTCGCTTTCTTTATCTGCTCGTACTACTTCGGTGAATGTTTCAGCATTCTGCTGATAATCAGCGACTTTGGTTTGGTAATCTTTATACTTTGACTCTAATTGAGTTCCCAATTGTTTTTCATATGCAGCAAGCTCACTCTCTATTTGTTTGGCTTCTGGCATTAGACTCAAAACATATTCAACGTTTGTATAACCGATTTTCAACTGGGCCATGAGTCCAAATCCAACCATGACTATTGCTGTACTAAGTAAAATTCTAACTTTCATAATTTCTCTGTTTATCTCTTTGGGCTTTCGTTACTTGCGTGATGATTTGTTCAATCATTATTCTTTAATTGTTTCCTATGCTTTGGTTTTCTACCAGTCCAAGATCTTCAAGTACGAAATCAGTATAATCATGGATGGGGTCGGTATATATCATTACCAGATCACCCGATTTATCAAATACTATCTGGAGTCGGTTATTTTTTGCTACACGCTCTACTGCATCAAAAACTTGATCCTGAACGGGTTTAACCAGTTCTTTTTTCTTCAGAAAGAAAAGACCATCAAAACCGAAAATGGATTGTTGGTATTCCTTTACTTCTTTCCAGTTTCTTTCAATTTCTGAATTGCGCTCATCCCACATTTCCTTGGTTAAAAGCACCTCCTCAGCCTTAAGATCTACCTCCATCTGTTCGACTTTTTGATACATATCTTGAATTTCTTGCTCCCATCCTGTTGCTAGTTTTTCAATTTCGGCCTGGGCCTCCCTATATTCAGGTATTTTCTCTAGAATATATTGAGTATCTACGTATCCAAATTTTTGCGCAAAACTAAGATTTGCAACAAATAGTGCAAGGAGAAGTGCATGAATCTTTTTCATTGGTTTTTTAACTTAACGAATTTGTTGTCCAATTGAGAAATGGAACTGAGGACCAGAATTTTCTAGTGATCCTGGTACACGATCAAAACCGTATGCCCAGTCTATTCCCATAAGACCAAACGCTGGCATAAAAATTCTAAGGCCAAAACCTGCGGATTTCTTTACATTGTAAGGGTTGAAGTCGGCGAAACGATCCCAATTATTACCACCCTCAACAAAAGTTAATGCGTAAATAGTGGCAGATTGGGCAAGCGAGATAGGATATCTGACCTCCATTACATACTTGTTGAAAATCGTGCCCCCTTCAATATTATTTTCAACATCTACTGGAGTGATTGAATTGTTTGGATAACCGCGTAATCCGATTACGTCTGTTCCTAATAAGAAATTCTGACCGGTCAAACCATCACCCCCCATCTGGAATCTCTCAAAAGGACCAACCCCGACTTTATCTGTATATGAACCCAGATAACCAAAATGTGCTCGTGCAGCAAGAACCAATTTTCCTGTCAAGGTTAGATAATACTTGCTGTCAAAATTCCACTTGTGATATTCTAGCCATTTGAATTGTTCTTCAGGCTCGGCGTTTTCATAATCAATATCTCTCCATAGAGAGAAAGGAGGAGTAAATGAGGCCGCCAATGAAACTTCAGAACCGGTTCTTGGATACATTGGGTTGTTGACAGATCTTCTTGCAATGGTGGCGTTGAAAGTAAAACTATTGGCGTCACCCGTATCAAAACCTAAAGATCTACTGGTGAATTGGAGAAGATCGTATCGCTGATAAGAGATACCTGTGCTTACTACAAAGTAATCATCAGGCCATTTAACCCTACGGCCTAGAGATGCAGAAATCCCCGTAACTTTAAGCCATCCAAGTGTTTCATCTGTTAAGCTACTAATTGACCTTTGAATTGATTTACTGTAACTCAATCCGAGAGAGTTGGGTTTTTTGCCTCCCAGCCATGGTTCTTGAAAAGAAATAGAATAGCTCTGAAATTGCCGTCCATTTGCCTGTAATCGCAATCCTAAAGATTGGCCATCGCCTACCGGGAGACCTCTCCATTTCTCCAATTTAAAAATATTTTGAACCGAGAAATTATTGAAAGTGACCCCAAGTGTTCCCACAAAACCAAATGAACCACCCCATCCTCCGGAAAGCTCAATTTGATCATTAGATCGTTCTACTAGTTGCCATTCTATGTCGGCTGTCTCATTGATAGGATCAGGTCGTACATCTGGGTTGATCTGCTCGGGATCAAAATAACCCAGTCCCGCCAATTCAGATTGTGTACGGATCAGGTTGGATCTACTGAATTTATCACCAGGTCTTGTCCATAACTGGCGCAAAATCACATAATCATTTGTCTTATCATTTCCACTAATTGTTACTTTATTTAGCGTGGCTTGCGCTCCTTCGTAAACCCTCATCTCTAAATCTATAGAATCATTAATAACGGCGACTTCCACGGGATTTACATTGAAAAATAAGTACCCATCATCCATATAAAGAGAGCTTATATCCGCTCCATTAGGATTGAAATTCAATTTTTTATTGACAAGATCAAGGTCATATACATCTCCTTCTTCTATCCCCAAGATTTTTTCTAACTGTTGATCGGTGTAAACATAGTTTCCCATCCAGCTAATGTCACCGAAATAATACTTGTTTCCCTCAATAACCTGGAGGTCTATGTTCATATATTTGTTACTAATGCCGTAAGTGGTGTCAGTAACTATTTCTGCATCTCTAAAACCTTTAGAGTTGTAGAAGGAAATAAGAAGATCTTTGTCTGCTTCATACTCTTCTCCAACGTATTTTGCAGATTTAAAGAAGTTGAGGTTTACATGTGTTGCAAGGTATTCCCTAGTATCTTCCTTAGAAAGCTTTTTACTATTACGGACAAAATCAACTAGATTTGGAATCCATAACAGACGAGATACATTCTCAATTATTTCTGTTGGAAGTGAAAATTTAGGGGTCATACCTGTTTTCTTGAATTTGGAACGGAGTTTGGCAGAAGTAAATTCTTGATTTCCTTCAAATCGAATGTTACGAATCTTTATTTTTTGGCCCCTTTCTATGTCTATTTTCAAATAGGCACTATTTCTAAGTATCGTATCATTTTGTTGAATCACATCTACTTTAGCATTTAAATAACCTTTTCCTTCCAAATATTTTTGGACTGCCAGCTCTGTATTTTTTAGTAAAACGTCAGTAAGCATTTTACCCCTGACTACACCAATTTTTTCTTCTATTTCTCCCTTTTGTGTTTTATTAACACCTTCGATTGTATATCTCGTCAACCGGGGACGTTCAGTAAGTTCTACAACTAACCAGATTTTATTACCTTCCACTTTAGAGGCATAAATGGCTACGTTGCCGATAATTCCCTGATTCCACAGTTTTTTGATGGCAGTAGTAATATCATCTCCTGGTACTTTGATTTTATCACCTACTCTTAATCCCGAGAGTGAAATCAATGCATTATTGTCCAAGTATTGAACTCCTGTAACCTCTATGCCTGCTATTTCATATTCTCGTGGACTCGAATAATTAATAGAGAAGCTATCAGATGATTTATTTTGGTCTCTTCCGAACACGACTTGTGCTATGGAAATTCGAATTGAGGTTAATAAAACTAAAAGGGTTAATATTTTTTTCATACGTTCACTTGGTCACTCGTCTTTCCGAATCTTCTTTCTCTTCTTTGATAAGAAATAATGGCCTCACATAAATCTTTCTTTTTAAAATCAGGCCATAATACATCAATAAAATATAGTTCTGTATACGCCAGTTGCCAGAGCATAAAATTGCTAATCCTCATTTCACCACTTGTTCTAATTAACAACTCTGGATTAGGTCTTCCTGATGTACTTAAATATTTTTCTATATCCGATGCGCATACTTTTCCTTCTGTTGCCAGAATTAATTCGTTCACTGCGTGCGTCAAATCCCATTGACCACTGTAGTTCAAGGCTAGAATCAATTCCATCCCGTTATTTCCACTTGTAATTTTTATGGCTTGATCTAAGCTCTTTTGAGCTGTTGCAGGCAGTTTACTTACTTCACCGATTGAAGATAATCTTATATTTTTTTCTTGTAGTGTAGAAAGCTCATGCTTGATTGTATCTACAAGAAGTGTCATTAATCCATCTACCTCCAATTTTGGCCGACCCCAATTCTCAGTTGAAAAAGCAAAAAGTGTGAGATATTTGATTCCGAGTTCTGCTGAACCCTCAGTCACATTTCGCACTGCTTTAATGGCGTTCTGATGCCCGAATATACGTTTAACGCCTTGTTTCTGAGCCCATCTTCCATTTCCATCCATAATAATAGCAACATGGCTTGGTATTTTAGTGGGGTCTATGTCATTTTTCAACTCTTCCAAAACTATTTTAAAGAGGCTACAAAAATGGTTCTTTTTTTAATTAAAGTGAATGAAGATCAATGATTTAACTTCTCTTAACGAGCAAGAATGGATTGATTCGGTCGGTAAGGAAAGGGACACGGAACATTGAATAAGGTAACACTAAATGTAAGCCCGGTAAAAAAGAACCAGTCATCATCCTTAGGATTGCCATACTGGTAATCCTTATCTATGATATCTCCATCAGAAACACCATCAAGATAGTCAAAGAATGTTTTCCTTGCTCCGGCTTCAAAACCAATCGTATACTTTTTTTGGATTAGATATTTAAATCCAACACCCATTGGAAGCACGAACTGAAATTGTCCGGTTTCTTCATCGGTTGGAGCATCGTAGCTAATAACACCAACCCCGCCAAATATGTAGGGAGAATAATTTACAGGTGAGTCAGATGTTTTGAAATCCAGGAAATGATACTCAAAAACTGAGGATAATTCTACCAAATTGGAACTAAACGAATGATCCCTTACTGCAGCAAACGCATCAATAGGAGTTTCAGATCCTTGCAAGCTACCGATGGTCAAACCCAATCTGACGGTAAGGATTTCAGAAAAATTCATTCGATAAACGACCGTACCAGCAATTGAACTTGTACTGAAACTGTATCCTCTCACCAAGTCACCTGAATAGTTCATAGAACCCAATCCACCTCCAAACTCCATAAATTGTGCAGATAAAAGGATCGAGTATGTTGAAAATGTAATGAAGAAAAGTTTTTTCAAACGACTTATCTATATTTAGCACGTCTTCTTATAACGCCGCCAAATATATAGGTTATTTTAAGCTGAGTTATAAATATCAAATCATTATCATCAGGATCTCCCCTAACATTTCCTTCGAGACCGGTTCCATTGTTGCTTTCAATAAAATAAGTTTCATTACTAAAAGTTTCTGGATTGATATTTAGTATGGTTAAGTCTCTTGCTTCGTCTCTAGAACTTACAGGGACTGTACTTTTATCCGACATAATCCGGGCAAGCGGATCTTCGAAAGAATCTAAAGCTAAATACCGATCACTCACATCATCAATATAATCTGTAAAAAGGTAACGTATACCAAATTCAATTCCTAAATTAAACGGTGTACCAGGCAGTGACATATGTGCTCCAATGGATAAAGGAATAGAAATTTCTATACTAGAATAGCTTTCACCCTCTGTTTTCAAATTTCTTAGGTTGACCCATTCTCCCGCCTGAGGGACTGGTTCAAAAATTGACCCATCGAATATACCATCACCTTCTACATCAGACTGATAATCAAAATCAGGCACTAATCCACGAGGAGCATGATGATAAACAGCTCCGCCTAAAAACAGATAGACGTTAAAAGGAAGTCTTCGATAGGGGCCGTCGAAGTTTGGAAGTAAATAAATCTCCAGACCTAGCTGAAATTCTTTAATATCATTTCTAAAACTCAAATTTCTGACGTATCTGGATTTATCCGATTCATTGCTATTAGGATCTGCCGAAAAATCATCACCATATACTCTTACCCAGTTAAAACCGCCTCTAAGAGCCAAAGAATGGTGAAATTTATAGCCACCATAAAAGCCAAGACCAGGCCGGGTAAAAGAAATATCTGTACTAGCTGCATCCGATGTAGGGGCTAAATCACCGAAATAGTTGCCTGCGTTAATGGAACTACCTACATAAAAATAAGGCTGAAACTTGTTTTTTCGACGTGCTGTTCCATGATATCTAGATAGCTTCTTGCTGTTTTGTTTGAGTCTTTTGTATTTATTAGTTCTCTGAGCATAAGCATGGTTCATTAGAGCAAGCATAACAACAGACATAAACATAACTGTCAAAATCCTAATATTCATCTACACTGGAAATTATTCATCACAAAAATAAAATTTAAAGTATGCTGTAAGTTTAGCTTGTATAAAACTAAGTTATTTCAAATAAACTCGCTTTTAGAGGTGAGGACAGTCCAAGTATTTTTCGATGAAAACAGCTTTAATTCCTTTTATCAAAGCCCCATCCTAGCTTATTCCTAATCGTATCAGGAAAATTGATCCCCTCAATACGAATAAGTTTTCCATAAAAAGGAGCCTTCTTTACGATGATTGATAGATCATTTTCGACTGTCTCAGATCTTGAATCAAGTGATAAAAGATAGCTTCTCTCGCGAGTTTCTATCTCAAATTTTAATTCCGAATCGTCACTAACAATTAGCGGTCGAACATTTAAGTTATGAGGACTTACTGGAGTTATTACAAAATCTTTTGCGTCAGGCATCATCAAAGGGCCTCCACAACTAAGCGAATATCCGGTTGACCCTGTTGGAGTAGATACCATTAAGCCATCTGCCCAATATGTATTTAGATAGTTGTCGTTAATGTAGCTTTTAATCTGAATCATGGAAGATAGATCTTTTCTCAATATTGCAAACTCATTAAGTGCAAAAAAATTACCATCAAAAATATTCAAACTAGTCTCAATTGATACCAGAGATCTTTTTTCAATATCAAACTGCTTTTGAAAAAGTAAATAGAGCGATTCTTCTATGTATTCTTTAGCTATACTGGCAAGAAATCCAAGTCGGCCTATATTGATACCCAAAATTGGAATTTCCTTTTCACCAACGAGTAAAAAGGATTCAAGAAAAGTTCCATCTCCCCCCAAACTCAAAACCACCTCACAATCATTTGGAATAACTTTAACTACTTTGTCAATATTAGAAAAATCAGGATTTCTTTGGTGAAATCCCTCTGTATAATAGGTATCTATATTTTCTTCTGAAAGACGATCTACTATTTGGTTGAAATATTTGCTTGAGTCATTTTTAAGAACGAGGCCGTTTATCACAAATTTCTTAGTCACGGATCTAAAAATTTCATTAATAGGCTAAAGCGATCTTTTTCATCAAATGAATTGTCTTCTGTATTGTAGGAAGAGGTTACCTGATATCCGCTTTTAGTTAAACCTGATGCTATTTGATTGACATTTTGATGATTAATTCGAAGTGTGATCTCTAAGAGGGCGGGATCATCTGGGTCTGGCTTAACATTTACCCCAAGGATGGTAGAGTCATTCATTTCTACTAATCTTGAGATTTCGTGCAGTGAATAATCACTGAGAGTAGACTTTAAAACAACAATTGCACCAATGGAATTTACAATTGCTGTTTTGGCCAACTCATGTAAGATATCGTCAGTTAGCACCACTCCTTGAAAATTATCATTAAGATCTAAAACAGCCGCCATTTTCATTTGATGATCGCTTTGCACTTTGAGTACATCATAGTAGTGATTTGTTGCTTTCACGAAACATGTTTGACCAATCAGGGGATAATCAACTACTGTTGGAGTTATGATTTCTGTGTCAAACAAAAGGTCTTCAGTAATAAAACCAAGCAGTTTATCTTCATGGATCACCGGTAATTCCTTGACTCTTAATTCATCCATCCATTGTTTTGCCCTGGATATGTCATCACTCTTTTTTAAGGACGGAATTATATAATTTATCAATTGATAAGCAGTCATAATTTATTTTTATTTACCATAAGCGTTATAAGGGGATCCTTTGATTTGGGTAAGTTATTCATTGAGTCCATCAAATCCTGCATAAAAGGAATTATTCCACTCATCCAGCTCATAAACTGAGGAGCAATTGGAATAATATACGGAAAAATTGTACTTTTCGAAGTAAAATTTTGTTGAAATTTGAAACCTATTGAGGTTAATACCCAAAAAATTATACTTGTTAAAAATGCCCATTTTAAAATTCCAGTTAATCCCCCCACAAAATTATCCAGCTTCCCGAAGATGGTGACGTCTACCATATTCTTTAATAATCTTCCTCCAACTTTGATCCCGAAGCTTAACAGAATAAAAAGCAAAATAAAAATCAGGATTGCTGCAATATCATAGAAACTGGTTTTATCGAAGAATCGAGTAGTAATAGGCATGGTTAACAATAGAGCCAAAACAATCCCTGCAAAAAAAGCAATCAAGGAAAAAATTTCGATAATAAAGCCTCTGAGGTATCCTTTATAAGCTCCAAATGCGAACAGTACAAGAATAATAATATCTATATTGCTCAATTCTAAGCAGTTAAAAGTTTTTTCGCTATTTTAGAAATAGTCTGTCCGTCTGCTTTGCCGATGAGTTTTTTTGTAGCGGTACTCATTACTTTACCTATATCAGAAGGGCTGGACGCTCCTGTCTCTTCAATAATCTTTTTTATTTCAGATTCGACTTCGGGTTCACTCAATTGTTTAGGTAAGAAACTTTCGATTACTTCTAATTCAAATCTTTCAGCAGTTGCTAGATCCTCCCGGCCTTGTTCTTCATAAACTTTAATGGCATCTTTTCTTTGCTTGGCAGCTTTAGTAAGCAGTTTAACCTCAGCCTCTTCTGTCAAAGCACTAGATCTATTTTTTTCCGTTTCGGCGAGCAATATTTGTGATTTAATTCCACGTAAAGCACGTAATCGGTCTTTGTTCTTGTTCAGCATTGCTTGCTTGATTTCCGCCTCAATATTGGTTTTTAAATTCATTTTTCATTTTTTATACAAACAACTTTGCTAAGAAAAACATTCTTTAATCATGACCCAACTAAGTGTGAATATCAATAAAGTTGCCACTCTAAGAAATGCCAGGGGAGGGAACAATCCCGATGTAATTCAGGTGGCGAAGGATTGTGAACGATTCGGGGCCGAAGGAATCACAGTGCATCCTAGGCCAGATGAACGTCATATCACAAAAAAAGATGTTTATGATCTGAACGCAGTAATAACTACTGAACTTAATATTGAAGGTTACCCAAATGATCGTTTCATGAAAACAGTAGAAGAAACAAGACCGGCGCAAGCTACCCTTGTTCCTGATCCTCCAGATGTCTTAACCTCAAATGCTGGGTGGGATACCATTAAAAATGAGTCGGTACTCACTGATATTATTTCTCAAATAAAGTCATGGGGAGTGCGGGTATCCATTTTTGTTGATCCTGAAAAGCAAATGATGGATGGAGCGAAAAAATGCGGGACCGATAGAGTGGAGCTTTACACAGAGATGTATGCAACCAACTTCTCCATGAACAAGAACGAAGCAATAAAACCGTATAAGGAATCGGCAGAGTATGCAAGTTCAATTGGTCTCGACATTAATGCCGGTCATGACTTAGATCTGAATAACTTAAAATTTTTGAAAGAATCTATTCCATTCATTAAAGAGATCTCCGTTGGACACGCTCTGATATGTGATGCATTATATTATGGTTTAGAGAATACTATTCAGATGTACGCGAGATTATTAAATTGAAGACAGATTACTAATAATTTTAGTAAAAATTACTTATTTTTGAATAATGGACTCTAGTCTTGTTTTTCTCTCAATGGGATTGCTTGCTGGTGCAGGTTTAGGTTATTTACTAGCAAGTATTAAGCATAAGGTATTGGTAAGTAGTAAACAAAAGCGTAACTCTGCGGAAATAAATGATCTTCGATTTCAACTTCGGCTTGAAGTAGAAAGAGCTAAAAAACTTTCTGAAGAGATTGAGTTGCTAAATGATAACCTTAGTAAGGAGCGTGAAGAGATTATCTACCTTAATAATCAAAATGCGACTCTTCGGGCTAATTATCAAAATATTCAAACTAGACTTTCAGAGCAAAAGAAAGAGCTAAGCCAGCTTCAAGAGAAATTTGCGATTGAATTTAAAAATCTAGCAAATGAAATTTTTGAAGAAAAGAGCAAAAAATTTACAGATCAGAATAAATCAAACTTGCATGAGTTGTTAGGGCCTTTAGGAGAAAAGCTGCAACAGTTTGAAAGGAAAGTAGAACAAACAAATAAGGAGAGTTTGGAAAGAAGCTCTGCGTTGCGCGAGCAAATCCTAGGTTTGAGAGAGCTGAATGATCGAATGACTAAAGAAGCCTCAAATCTTGCAAAAGCATTAAAAGGTGATGTAAAAGCTCAGGGAAATTGGGGAGAGATTGTTTTGGAAAGAATCCTAGAAGAATCAGGGCTGGAAAAAAATCGGGAATACTTTGTCCAGGCATCTTTTCAATCTGAAGCGGGTAGGAGATTACGGCCTGATGTAATCATTAAACTACCTGAAAATAAGAATTTGGTCATTGATTCTAAAGTATCACTCACTGCTTATGAAAAATATGCAAATACGGAAGATGAGGCAGAAAAAGAAAGGCAACTGAAAGCACATTTAGCTTCTATGCGTGCACATGTGAAGGGACTGTCAGAAAAGAACTATCATCAGTTGTTTGATGGTGGATCGTTGGACTACATACTTATGTTTGTCCCTATTGAGTCAGCCTTCGCTCTGATGTATCAACTGGGGGAGAATCTCTACAATGAAGCTCATGAAAAGAGTATTATTATTGTAAGTCCGACTACGCTTATCGCTACTTTAAAAACTATTTCAAGCATTTGGAAGCATGAGTACCAAAATAGAAACGCACTTGAAATTGCACGTCAAGGAGGTGCTCTTTACGATAAGTTCAAATTATTTGTGGATGATTTAATGGAAGTCGGTAGATCACTGGATAAATCCAAATCGCAATATACTTTAGCAATGAACAAACTGGTGGATGGGAAGGATAATCTTATTCGAAAGACGGAACGTTTGAAAGAGCTTGGCGCTAAAACTTCAAAATCCTTAGACGATAAACTTTTACATCGAGCTGGGATGAAAGATGGAGATAGCGATAATAAACTTTTTTAGCTTCGCTTCGTCATCAGGAAATAAATTAATAATTGTAAATGGAAGTAACCTTAAATAATAAATTAAAGAAGATCATCATTGTTGGAGATAGGGTTCTAATTAAACCTGCGAAAGAGCGTCAAAAAACAGATAGTGGTATTTATTTACCCCCAGGCGTTCAGGAAAAAGAAAAAGTACAAAGTGGATACATAGTGAAGGCCGGACCAGGCTATGCAATTCCGAACGTGGTAGATGATGAAGACTGGAAACCCGAAGAAGAAAGAGTAAAATATGTGCCACTACAAGCACAGGAAGGTGATTTAGCGATTTTTCTTCAGAAAGGTGCCTTTGAAGTAATGTATGATAAGGAGAAGTATTTTATCGTACCTCAAGCCTCTATCCTAATGTTAGAAAGAGAAGAAGGCTTGTTTGATTAGTTACTTTTGAAAATCTCAAATTAATGATGTACAATCAATAAAGTAACAGTTCTAGTTATTTCAAAATTTTAGCTATTTCTTTAGAAAAGTAGGTAAGGATGATGTCTGCGCCAGCTCGTTTAATTGAAAGTAAGGATTCGACCATAACTTTTTCTGCATCAAGCCAACCTCTTTCTCCAGCTGCTTTTATCATTGCGTATTCACCTGAAACATGGTATGCCGCAATTGGAATGTGAAAGGAAGATTTCAATCGTTGAATAATATCCAAATAGGCTAGCGCAGGCTTTATCATCAAAACGTCCGCACCTTCTGTAAAATCCAGCTCTGCCTCCAATACTGCCTCATCAGAATTTGCCGGATTCATTTGATAAGATTTTTTGTCTCCAAATTTTGGTGCGGAATCAAGCGCGTCTCTGAAAGGGCCATAGAATGCACTTGCATACTTGGCTGTATAGGACATGATTCCTGTATCTGTAAACCCATTTTCATCTAGCACCTTTCTGAGGTATCCTACGCGAAAATCCATCATGTCAGATGGGCCTAACATATCAATCCCGGTCTCGGCCTGAGCTAGCGCCATTTTTCCTAGAATTTCCAATGTCTCGTCATTCAGGATTTTTCCATCTTTTACTATTCCGTCATGCCCGTCAGAACTGTAAGGGTCCATTGCCACATCTGTGATAATAAGCGCTTCCGGAAACTCATCTTTGATTTTTTTAAGCGTTTTTAAATAAAAGAAATCCGAATCGTGACTTTTTGAGGCTTTCTTATCTTTGTAAAATTCCTCTAACACCGGAAAGACATCGAAACCTTTGATCCCGAGCTTAAGGCATTCTTCAACTTCTTTAAGCATCAAATCTTCTGACAAGCGAAAAATTCCTGGCATGGATTTCACTTCTGAACTCTTTTTGTTTCCTTCCAATAAAAACATGGGAAAGACAAAGTCGTTAACTGTAAGCGTGTTTTCCTGCACCAAATCTCGAATTGTGGTGGTAGATCTGTTTCTTCTGGGTCGTCGCATCATTGCAAAGATATCCTCAAAATTTTGCTGTTAATAGTGTTGATAAATCTGATGTACTATTAAGAGGATATCATATCAAACTTAGTTGGAATTTAAGAGGGTTCTACTAATTCATTAACATAAGGAAATTAAAACCAAAAAAAGTAGCACCCATGATTAAAAGTAGTGAAATCAATCGAAAAAAGATGAGTTGGCTTATGACCCAACCCCTGGATATTAAGGCAGAGATATTGACCCAACATTTTGAGATAGGTCGCATCCTGATC